>NZ_JBFOAH010000022.1:0-150701 GCF_040812055.1 Paraburkholderia suaedae
ACAGGATCCTTGCCGAACATCATCGGCGCGTGCTTGAGTTCGCGTCTCCTACCGGAGCCTCGAGCTCAAGCACGCGAAGAAAACGGTCTTCAAGAAAGTGAAACGATGTCTGTGAATCGCACATATGATGCTTGCGCGGCGCAATCAATGGCATTGTCCGGCGTACTCGCCTGCGGCGTCACGCACCAGAGCGTACCTGAACCTCTCGATACCTGTTTCCCGAAGATCAGCGGCCGGACTGCTTTGCAATGCAACCGCCGACGAAGGTCCAAAGCCCGCCTGTCCCACTACTAGAACAGAGGCTACGCAGCACGCCCATGCATCAACAGCTGTATCGCACCTGCAACTGTGCCAATTAAGTCTTCCTGCCGTTCTCCCGAAGAAGTCAAGTATCTCGGCCTTCGGGGTCGAAAATGTCCGAGGTCTCGTTATCACCGACTTCTCCGGAACCGTGACATCGGGTGCAGAGCTGCCGCCGCTCTCCGTCGCATGTCGGGCACGTGATGGTGTTGGATGTGCGAGACACGTCGGAAACAGTCTCGAGTTCGGTTATCTGCACTCTTCCCGTCCCACCACATTTCTCGCAAATGATTTTTCCTTGGCCACCACATTTTTGACAGGTCGTCATGGTCTCCCCCTCCGGTGATTAGGTGGACATGAACATACTACCTCCGAGCGCCTGGCAACACGATGCCGGACGCTGGCCTCCACGAACTCGCGCAGTCTTGCCTGGAACGTCGTCATGATTGCAACGGAAGGCTCACCCACTCGGCCGCGCGGACGGGGGACGCCAGCGGGAATCAAGCAATGGCGCGCTCAAGCAACGCCATCGGCACGCGATAGGTACATTCGACGACGAGACCATCGGTTGAACCAGGACTGTTCAAATCCTGTTTCGCACAAGCGGGTACTGCCGCCTGGCGAGAAGTGCGCCACCGCACGCGCGGCGCTCTTGCGATTGCCCCTGGCAGTGGTATCCCGAAACACGCGGGTTGCAAGTGTCGCTTTTCGAGGCGACATATGAGCCGAAGCGTTTGTCCGAACCCAACATCGAGTCGTCCTTCCGCCCGTTCGCGCCCGCACAAACGCGGCCAACGGCCCGACTGACATGGCGATCCAGAAATTACTGTCTCCGTCGGCACGGTCGTTGCAAATGATGGCTGAACTGATCGGAGGTCGACAACATGAACGTCTTGCGGTGTTTCGCTAGTTTGAGTCCAACGCGCGCTTCTTCACTTGTCGCGGTCGCTGCTCTCTCTGTCGCGGTGCTGTGCGGGACTGGCATCGCAGCATTTGCTGGCTTACTGCCCGCGTCAGATGACGTAGCCGTCGCAGTGACTGCGACACCGTTAGTCGACGTGCAAGTCGACGCTCAGGTGGAGCGTGTCGTAACCATGCATTGAACTTCAGTCGTGACGCATTGTGCCGCCACGCGCCTTGGCGGTTTACCGGAGCCAGCGGCGAGCGGTACGGTTGCCGGGACGGCTAAGCTGATTAAAGCGTCGGTCATTCAAGCAGTTCGACCAATGGCTTCCGCACAGTGCCCCACCCTCAAATGTCGCGCCCCCTTCATGCGTGGCCTACGACAACCGCTACCGTCTTTGTTGGTGACGGCTGCTTGCTGCAATACGCGCGACTACCGGGACTAGACGAGGTTTGAATACAGGGAATACGCCAGCGGGACCTTCCGCTCGGGCAACAAGCGCATCAATAGTCACCTGTGCGACCTTGCGTTGCGCCCGCCTCGCGAAGTGCTTCAGACTGCGGTTGCTCACCGGATGCCGAGCCCACAACAGCGCCGCGAACCAACCGATAACCGTCCATCCGAGCAGGATGTTCACCATGGTCACCGCAAAAGCGTCTTCCCGTTCCCTGGCGTCTGCAATCATCGCGGGCACGAAATAAAATAGCAGCGCACCCAAAAACACTGCACTCTCGATAATCTTCAACATTTCGACACCTCGCTAAGCCCCAGTCCGCTGACGACGTTCAGATTAGTGGCCTGCATACATACGACCAACAAACTCGGCAGGCTGGCGGACGCCGGACTGCCACGACGGTGCAACTACGCCACCATACGAATCGTTGACAGAGTCCGCTGCCTGGTCGCGTTCAGTTGCAACGGTCTGCGCGCTCTGGCCTCGCTGTGACGCAGACGCCCCTACGTAGGGCCGGTAGGAAGGTGCTGGGCCGTAACCGCTAGCAAAAGCAGGTACTGCGACAGAGGTAGTAGCTGCAACGAGCAGCGAAATAAGAATTTTACTTTTCATGATGCAACTCCAATCCGATTTCAGGAGCGCCGCGAGCCGAGTGAGACACGCGCTGCTTACGGAAATCAGTTTAGATGCGGCCTATCTTTTTTCTAGACTGATAGCGCGAAATCACAATTGCGAAATGCCAGACAATGGCTCGCCATTGCTTATCGCGTTCTACTTTCTAACTGGCGTGAGGCCGCCACGTATGTCGCTGAGCTAGACGAGATCGGAGTGAACGTCAGCATGCGCTGGGTCTGCGTCGCGTCGTGAGACGTTCGACCCGTACGCAGACGTTCATGATTTCGGCGCGTTTGCGTGCGGTCTGAACTGTCCCAGCTGTGCTGCCAGAACTAACTCGGTAAGACAAACCCACTTACCTGTGAGGTCAATCGCTCATCGTGATGGCGCCCCGCAGCGTCGCGCATCGGCTCCTGACAGAATGTCTTCATTCGAGTTGGGGGGACTTGACACATCAAAAGCGCAGGTCGGGCTTTCGCTGTACCCAAAAAAAGACCATCCATTTGGACGGTCCTTTTTTTGTCGCTATATAAAAACGCAACACTGCCGATACGGCTACGCAGACTGTTCAAGTCTGCTCTGCGCGAGTCAATTCACACACCATGCAGCGCCAGGTTTGAGCTGCAAATCCCGGGACAACAATCGTTTGCCTCCCGTAGATGTGGCTCGATTCGGGCGAGGCCGCCACCAGCGTTTGCGGCCCACGGTTACAGCAGCGCGACCACCCGCACATCGCCCTGCTCGGCCGACGCCACCACTTTCTCGCCAATGCGCCGGAACGTGATCGAGACCGCCGAGTCGCCCACCCGCAGATCGCCGATTTCGAGCCAGTCGATGCCTTCGGGCAGCATCGGCTGGGCGATCAGTACTTCGCGCCGCTCGGCGTCGATCGTGATGCCAAGGCACGCCTCCAGCATCATGAACGGCGAGCCCGCCGCCCAGGCCTGCGGCAAGCACGCGACCGGATATGCAGTCGGCGGCTCGCCGCGCCGCCGCGGGAAGCCGCAGAACAGCTCGGGCAAACGCATGTCGAAGTTGACCGCCGCCTGGAACAGCGCCTGCAGCAGCCGCACAGCCGCTGCCTTGCCGCCGTACTGCGACAGACCGCGCGCGCACAGCGCGTTGTCGTGCGGCCAGACCGAGCCATTGTGATAGGCCATCGGATTGAAGCGCGCCTGGCCCGCGGCCAGCGTGCGCACGCCCCAACCGGTGTGGAACAGCGTGGAGTCGAGCTCGCGCACCACCGCCTCTCCACGCTCGCGCGTGGGCAGCCCGAAGGCCAGCAGGTGGCCGGCATTCGAGGCCATCACGCGGCATAGTTCGCCGTGACCGTCGAGCGCAATGCCGTAGAAGCCGGACTCTTCCATCCAGTACTTCTCTTCGACGCAGTGGCGGATTTTCTTCGAGCGCTCGCTATACTGCGCGGCCGGTTCGCGCAGACCGCGCAGCTTCGCGAAGCGGGCCATCGTCTCGAACGCCGCGCTCGCATATGCCTGTACCTCCACGAGCGCAATGGGGCCGTCGGGGAAGCGCCCGTCGGCATGAAACACCGAGTCGTGGCTATCTTTCCAGCCCTGGTTCGCGAGGCCGCCGTGCGACTCGCGCTGATAGTCGAGCAGGCCGTAACGGTTCTTGTCACACACGCCCGCCACCCACTGTGCGGCGCGCTCGAGCGCCGGCCACAATTCGTCGATCAGCGCGAGGTCGCCGGTGCGCACCGCATAGGCGCCCGCCAGCACGATGAACAGCGGCGTGGTGTCGACGCCGCCGTAGTACAGCGCGAAAGGCACTTCGCCGGCGGCCGCCATTTCGCCCTTGCGCATCTCGTGCATGATCTTGCCGGGCGCAGCGTCGCGAAAAGGCGAATTCTCGCGCGCCTGGTGCTCGGCGAGAAAGCGCAGCACGCCCGCGGCAAGTTGAGGCTGCAGCCATAGTGTCTGCAACGACGTGATGACGGCGTCCCGACCGAACGGCGTGGAGAACCAGGGGATGCCGGCATACGGATAGGGACCGGTTGCCAGATCGGTGGTCAGCAGGCCGAGGTCGGCAAGCGAACGGTCGATCCAGGCATTGAACAGCGGGTTGCTCGAACGCACGCGCGCGGTCACGCGGCGGCGCTCGCGCATCACGAGGTGCGCATCGACCAGCGCCGCGCGCACCGCCGCGCGGCCCACGCGCGGACGCTCAGCATCGATTTGCGACAGATGGATTTCGCTCACCGCGTGCACGGGTTGGGAAACGTCGGCGCACAGCTTATCCGGCTTCGCCATGAGCTGCACTGCCACCGACAGGTAGATCGACACGCACGCCTGGGCGGGCAGCTTGACCGTGTAGTCCGCGCGGTCGGCGAACAGCTTGTCGGGCTCGGGCGCGAACGCGATCTGCACGTTGCGCGTCACCTCGTCGAGGCCCAGATAGCCGAGCAGCACCTCGCGATTCTCGACGCGCGCGGGCTCGATGCGGCCCTGCTTGTCGCGCTTCAAACCGCGCACTTCGAACATATCGCGGAAGTCGCTGGCAAACGAGATGGACAGCGGCACCACGGCATCGCTCGTGCCGTAGTTCGTGAGTTCGATGGCCTCGTTGAGTACCATGCCCGACAGCACGCGTACGCGCTGAACGTGGATCACGCCTTCCGGCGTGCTGTCGCCGCCGAGCGGCGGCAGCGGACGATTGGTCAGATGCGCGGTAAACGAAGTGTTGTCGTTGCTGACGCTGCCCGATAGCAGCGACGGCGCGCGCCCGCCGAAGGTCAGGCGCAGTTGCGAAAGAACGCGAGTGTCGTTGACGAACAGGCCGTCGTCGTGGCCAGTGATATCGCCGAGAGGATCGTTGACGATGAAGGTGTCGCCCGACTTCAGCACATGCTGCGTGGCGCTCGCGAGGTTGAGGTTTTCCGTCGGGATGAATGCGCCGTCCGGCTCGGGTTCGCGGTGATCGACACCGCCCGCGAGGGATACGCCGCCGAGGGCTTCTGGCTGCTGCATCAGGTTCACTCCTATGGGTTCGCTTGTGCGTTCAGTGTTGCATTCGCTTCACTTTCGGGTCCGCGATACTCGCCGGTCGCTTCCGATTGTAGAAGGTCTGTCCGCGTCAGGCGAACTTATCAGAGCGGAGTTCCGGTTTTTTTGTGAGCTTTTGTTCGGATTTCCGTGGCACAGGACCTGCAGGGCTTTCGTTTCGCGCCGCACGCAGGCCGGTTGAGCTGGCCGCACAAGAGGCCGTCGAACGGCGTCACGCTGCTCGACGGCCCCGACCCATCACCGCTTTGCCAACGGACTCATGTCGCGCTGAGTGTCGCCGATGAAAAGCTGACGCGGACGCCCGATCTTCTGCTCGGGATCGGCGATCATTTCGTTCCACTGCGCGATCCAGCCGACCGTGCGCGCCATTGCGAAGATGCACGTGAACATCGCGGTCGGAATACCCAGCGCGCGCTGCACGATGCCCGAGTAGAAGTCGACGTTCGGGTACAGCTTGCGCGACACGAAGTATTCGTCTTCCAGCGCGATCTTTTCCAGCGCCATGGCCAGCTTGAACAGCGGGTCGTCGTGCAGGCCGAGTTCTTCCAGCACTTCGTGGCAGGTTTCGCGCATCAGCTTCGCGCGCGGATCGTAGTTCTTGTACACGCGATGGCCGAAACCCATCAGCTTCACGCCCGAGTTCTTGTCCTTCACCTGCTTGATGAACTCAGGAATATGGTCGACGGAGCCGATTTCTTCCAGCATGTTCAGCGCGGCTTCGTTCGCACCGCCGTGCGCCGGGCCCCACAGACAGGCGATACCCGCCGCGATACACGCGAACGGATTCGCACCCGACGAACCGGCGAGACGCACCGTCGAGGTCGACGCGTTCTGCTCGTGATCCGCGTGCAGGATCAGGATGCGGTCGAGCGCGCGCACCAGCACGTCGTTGACTTCATAGTCCTCGCACGGATTCGAGAACATCATGCGCATGAAGTTCGCGCTGTACGACAGGTCGTTCTTCGGATAGACGAACGGTTGGCCGATGCTGTACTTGTACGCCATTGCGACCAGTGTCGGCAGCTTCGCGATCATGCGGATGGCCGACAGGTCGCGGTGCTGTTCATTGCCGATGTCGAGCGAGTCGTGATAGAACGCCGACAGTGCGCCCACGGCGGCGACCAGAATCGCCATCGGGTGCGCGTCGCGACGAAAGCCGCGGAAAAAGAAATGCATCTGCTCGTGCACCATCGTGTGCTGCGTAACGGTGTGCACGAACTCTGTTTTCTGCTTTGCGTTGGGCAGCTCGCCCTTGAGCAGCAGATAGCACGTTTCGAGGAAGTCGGCGTTCTGCGCCAGCTTGTCGATCGGATAGCCGCGATACAGCAGTTCGCCCTTGTCACCGTCGATGTAGGTGATCGCCGAATTGCACGCCGCCGTCGACATGAAGCCGGGGTCGTACGTGAACTTGCCGGTCTGGCCGTAAAGCTTACGAATGTCGATCACGTCCGGTCCGAGCGAGCCCTGATAAATGGGCAGATCCACGGTTTGATCGCTGTCCGAGAAGCTCAGCGTTGCGTGTGTCTTCGAGTTCATCTTCACGTTCCTTTTACTTTCCTGTCGCAGACGTGCCGGCATGCCTGATCGCTATAGAGTCACGTCCGGTCCTGTCGCGATGGGCGGTATCGTCGCGGCCGCAGCGGCATGCCGGGCTCAGCGCCACATTCTACGGGCCAGGCAGTCGTTGATTCGAATCATTGACTGCAACAAGCCATCACGGCTCACGCAATATTCATTGCCGCTCATTGGCAGTCATAGCGCCAGGGGTTGCCAGCAAAATGAAAGTTGGAGCGCTCGCTGCAACATTGTGTTGCGGCCGCGGGACTTCGCGCAGTGACGCCCGTCTGCAATACTTTGTCCGTGCTTTGCTTGCTGCTGACACATCGCTGTATCGGGCCCGCCGCGCTACGGCGGGCCTTTTTACTCAGCCCGAAAAACAGGAAGGACCCGATGAATGCCTCGCTTGAAACGCTATTTCCGGATCATGTGCACACGGATGAGAACATCGTCAGCGCGCTGAACCACCAGGACATCGTCGTTGCGTTGTCGGCTGCACTGAAGACGCAGGACGTGGCGGTGCTGCACATGCTGTATCCGCGTACCGACGCGCGCACGCATCGCAGCCTCGATACGCTCGTGGACGTATTGCACGGCCACGGCTTGCATCAAGTCGCGGACCTGATCGCTCAGGAAGCGCACTATCTGCTGTTCAAGGATCCCGCGAAGGCCTGGAAAGCGTTCCACGAAATTCGCAACGACTCGCTCGCGATCGGCGTGCATCTGTACTATCACGGGCTCGTCGGCGAAGCGGCGGAACGCGCGCTCGATCAGGACGCGCACCGCAAGCTGTGATGTCCCAACGCGCGGCGCTTACGCGGCGCGCGCATTGACCGCCCGAATGAAGCCGTCGACGTAGCGATTGAACGCACCGGGACGCGCGAGGTTCATTCCATGCGACGCGCCGCCCACCGTCTCGCGGCGCGCATCGGGCAGCCACGTTTGCAGCGCGTTCGCGGTGCGCCGGAAGATGTCGGGACTCTTCTCGCCGTCTATCAGCAGCACCGGGCAGCGCACTTGCGCGACTTCGCCCGGCATGTACGCGGGCAACGGGTCGTCCAGCTGCAGCGCTAGCGTGCGGGCATTGTCGGTCGCCATCCTGCGAAAAACCGGGGTGCTCATGGCCCAGAAGCCGGGCCGGCTCACCGAATCGACGAACAGTTGGAGGCCACCTTCCACGTCGCCCGCCTCGATCATTTGTGCGGCTTTCGCGTGAAGCAGGTTGACCGTCCGGGGCGAATGCACGGCCGGCTGCCCCGCCATCTGCAACGGGCCGCCCGGGTCCGCGAGGGTCAACGTACGGACCTGCTCGGGGTGGCGCCGCGCAAACTGAAACGTCACGCTGCCGCCGCGCGAATGCCCGACCACATGCGCAGGCCCTGCGCCGAAACGGTCGATGAATTCCGCGACTTCGTCGGCATGCCGGCTCCAGCTAAACGGATGACCGGGCTGTACAACGGCCGCCGGCCAGTAGTGCGTAAGACTCACCGCTACGCAGCGGTAATGCTTCGCGAGCCCGTCGAGTTGCGGTTGCCAATATCGGTAGTCGCACAGCGAGCCATGCACGAACAGCAGCAATTCGCCTTCGCCCGCTTCGACATAAGGCATGCGCAGACCGCTTTGCAGGTCGATGAAAGAAGGGGATGAAGCGAGAACGGTTTGATTCACGGGTAGTTTGCAACAGCGCGGCGGCACACGGGTTCGTGGGAGACCTGCGCGAGAAACGGAGAGGGAAGAGAACCGAAGAAAACGCGTGGACGTCCCCGGGTTTCGAGCGCGACGCGTATTTTCACATAGCCACCGAAACTGTGCGGTGTCGCATTTAACGCATTCGCCAGCGTGTCGAATCTCGGGGATCGCGCTACCGATTGCAGCCGTCTACCTGCGATGCCGGCCAAACGCAGACTCGCGCGGCCCGCATACTGAGCCGCCCATGCGTCGACCGCCCTCGCCAACCTTCACTCGTAGCCAGCCTCGTCAGCCCAACCCGCAGCAGCGGCCACGCCCGCGCCACGCACCGCACAGGTAAGCGGTTCGTCGGCGATGCGCACATGGAGGCCGATCTCATTGGCGAGGCGGCGTCCGAGATGGCTAAGCAGCGCGCCGCCGCCCGTCAGGACGATGCCGTTGTGCGCGATATCGGTCACCAGCTCGGCCGGCGCCGTTTCGAGCCCGCGCTTCACCGCGCCGATCACCTGACTTAGCGGCCCTTCGATCGCATCGGCGATATCGTGGTTGCTCAACTGGACAGTGCGCGGCAAGCCGTCGTCGGCACTGCGGCCGGTCGCATTCATGTGTTCGAGCGGCACGTCGCGCAGCGCCGTGCCGATGCTCTTCTTCACGTGCTCGGCGGTCTGCTCGCCGAGCAGCACGCCGTAGAGGTTGCGCACATAACTCACGATCGCCGCGTCGAAAGCATCGCCGCCCACCCGAATCGAGCCGCTATAGGCGGTGCCGCCCAGCGCGATCACGCCGACTTCGGTGGTACCCCCGCCAATGTCGACCACCATCGACCCGGTCGCCTCGGCCACCGGCAAACCCGCGCCGAGCGCCGACGCGAGCGATTCGCCAATCAGGCTGACCTTCCACGCGCCCGCCGCCTGGGCCGCTTCCTTGATGGCGCGCCGCTCCACCTGGGTGGCCCCCGCCGGCACGCATAACGTGAACGCGGCGCGGCGGCTGAACAGCGAGCGCGGGCGTGCCATCTGAACGAATTGCCGGATCATGTGCTCGGCGGCCGAGAAGTTGGCGATTACGCCGTGGCGCATCGGCCGCACTGCTTCCAGATTGCGCGGCGCGCGCCCGAGCAGCTGGCGCGCTTCGACGCCCACTGCGGCGACCCGCTTGGGGCCGGCCGCCGCCTCTTTCTGGAAGCACACGACAGACGGCTGGTTCAGCAGGATGCCGCCGTCGTCAGTGTAGATGAGGGTATTGGCCGTGCCGAGGTCCACCGTCACGGCATGACGGAACAGTCGCTCGTAAAGCGGGTAATACGGCGTCGGTCTGGCCATATGAAGGCTCTGATATGTCGTTATCCGCCCATGCGGACAGCCTGAAATGCGCTCCCGCAACGCCGATCCGCATACAACGCCTTGCTGGGCGCTGCGCGGTCCGCGCGGCGGGGATGTTTTTCAGGCTGATGCCGTGTTTACGGCAAGCAGATCAGAACCTTTAACGCCTCTTTTTCAACCGGGCCGTTTCAGCCGCGCGACAGTGCGCCCAGCGTGCGCGTGAGCGCCTGCTGGCCGAGCGCGACGCCGTCGGCATTGATCGTGTGGCCAATGCCCGGCAGCGCGTAGGCGTCGACGCTGTAGCCGGCGTTCGTGAATGCGTCGGCGGCGTATTCGAGTTCGCGCACTGAAATGACTTCGTCGTCCTCGCCGTGGATCAGCGTGAGCGGCGTGCCGTTCTGCGCGACGATCGCCGACGCGAGCCGCCCCGAATATGCGACGACGCCGGCCGCACCTTCCGCGCTGGTCGCGACGTGATGCATGGCCATGATCGAACCTTGCGAAAAACCGACAAGCGCAAGCCGGCCGAAAGCCAGCTGTGAGTACGCCAACTCGGCGTCGAGCATGCGGCGCAGCGCCGGATACGCAGCGGCCACGCGCGCCTCGCGATTGGCGTCGGTGACGTCGCGCAGGCTAAACCATTGGCGTCCACCGAAACCGCCGTCAAACGCGTCGGTGCCGTCGAGCGACGTGAAGGCCACATCGGGCAGAGCTTCGCTCCAGATATCCGCGAGCGGCATCAGATCCTGTGCATTGCTGCCCACGCCGTGCATCAGCACGACGAGTCCCTTTGCGGGCGCGCTCACTGGTGCGCGCCGCCAGCCGTGTTCAAATTGCTCCCAAGCCATATCGGTTCCCTTCCTTCTATGCTGATTCGTGGATTGCAGTACCGCCATCTCAGCCGCGAGCATACGCTGGCCGGTGCAATCGCGCCGGCCAGAACTGCATGCGCCCGCGACACCGCAATCCGAATGCAGGTATTTTTTTGCGAACGTTCGACGCACCCGCAGTGGCGCGCATCGCGCCCACGGCGAGTGGCGCGAACGAGTGCCACAACCGTTAGCACGGGCGTCAACCGTCCACCCTGCTTGCAGCATTCCATCCGCGAGAGCCCATTGAGCCAGCCTACCGCCGCGCCTGCTTCCGCGCCGCCTGCGCCACTGCCGCCGCTCGAAGGCGGCAGACTGGCTCTGGCAACCTTCGCCGTCGCGCTCGCCACGTTCATGAACGTGCTCGATACCTTCGCGATAAGTAAAAGCTGTTGCGTTCTGCTTGGTAGTACGTCCTGTTCGTCATGGATTTAATGAGTTATGCCACTCGGCATGGCACGCGTGAGCCGCTACAGTTCCCCCACGAACGACTGATATGTGGGGAATCGCGTCGGTGAACAGGACAGGCAATCCATCAGCGAAGTCACGCTCTCACGCCTGACTGCCGCCGACGACAACGGGACCGTGCGCGACGGCTCGGGCCTGTCCCGCAAGGTTCCCGCCACACGTGACCGCGCGGTGTCGGTGCACTTCCGCTACCGCTACCGGTTCGACAATCAGGCGCGCGAGGCGACGCTCGGCGCGTGCCCGCGTGACAGCCTCGACACCATCCGCGACCGCTTCGAGGAAATCAAGCTGCGCGTCTCGCACGGCACGGATCCGGCAGGCCCGAAGCAGGCGGTTGCCGCAAAGCTCAAGGACGATATCGAGCGGCGGCGCGAGCAGCAACTGACGTTTGGCGACCTGTACGCGGTCTGGCGGACCGAGGGGCTGATGGGCTGATGGGCGAGGATGGTGGCGACTACGCGCGCAGCTTCTGCGAACGTCACCTGCTGACGCTGCTTGGACGCGCAAAGCTGCGCGACATGGACGACAGCACCCTCACCGCGCGGCTATACGCGCGTGCCAAGCAGGGAGTCGAGTCATCAGAGCGCCACGCTGCGCGCGATAACCGCTTCGGCCTCGACGAAGTGCCACTGCCGGAACTCCGGGTCATACAGCGCGAACTGGTCAAAACCCGGCTCCACGCCGTCCGCATCGATCGTCGGCACGTCCCGCCACGCCTGATCCGCCAGTGCCCGCAGATCGTCTTCACCCCACTCCGGGAAAGAATTCGCTGTTTCTTTCCATGCAAACAGCCCTGCCTGCTCATGGATTTCATCAACCAGACGCAGCAGCCCGCGTGGGAATTCCCGTATGGTGCCCCCGGAGGTCAGTTCGGGCGAGGTGGACAACACGGCACTCGGCATGCCGTCCGCGCGGATCACCAGTTTCCCCGAACGCGCCCGCCACGCGACATGCACGCAAGGAATCGCCGGCCGGCCGTTTGGTGCGCTACCAGCTTCCGGCCCGGGACGCAGCGCACTGACCGGGTGGATGATGATGGATTGCTCTCGCCCAACGACGACTGCGGGATTACGTGAGATATCAAGCAGCGCATCGAACGGCGACGGATAACAGCGCAGCCCCGCCTGTCCATCCGACAATTCGCTACCGTGGTAGCGGCGTTCTCCGTCGTCCTTCTCGAACATGATCACGTAGGCAAGCGGGTCCCGCGTGCGAAATACGCCCATTTACTGCCCTCCAGTTTCCTGACTGCAGCTTCGTTGATCGCACTCCCCAGCCAGGGGAAAGCTTATTGACTGCATTCGGCGATTTGCTTTCTGGCAACTGAAAGTTCGCCAATCTGATTCATTGGACCCAGACATGCGTCGTCCTGGTGGATCGACATCGAGCCATCCGGGTGAGGCGTCAATACCAGCAGGGCTGTGAAGCGGTGGTAGTTGTTCCCGATCTCATCGACAGTCTTCGCGGGATCGATACCACGATGGTATTGAACCGTCGTGAGCAATGCGGGCTGATTCTTGTAGGTGACCGCCGAAACACCCTCTATCCAGTTGCAGACATTGGTGTCGCCGTGGTCCTTGATGTTCACGCGGATGCCGTCTACGCGCCTGAAGTTCTGGTCAAAGAAGTCAAACTCACAAAAACCTCGCCCACCCGGATATCCATTGCCGCTAAAGTTGGGATCGGGTTCATAGGTTGTCCCCGACACAAGAAAATAGCCAGCCTTTCCTAAGGTCGCTCGGAAAGATTGGGTTTCGGCAATGGCGAACTTATCCCACGGCAGCCCTGTAGCCTTTTGCAATCTGTTGTAATCGAGCACATCATCATAGAGCTTAAGCCGAGACGTTTGCGCAAATGCAACGCTGCAGAAAAGGAGTGATATAAAACTAGATATGCAAAGCGCCAGCCTTGATTGATTCATACGCGTCCTTGAGTTTGTTGTCGTAATCATTTTTTTTATAATCCGGGCCGTTGTACAACCACGCTGCATTTGCCCAGTTTTTCTGTATCAGCGCATTTCTCAGTGTACCGTGACCATATTTCGGGTCGTGCCTCGCTATTGAGAATGGGACAAACAAATTTAGCAAGTGTTGTCTCTCCGACATGCAGGCGAGTTGCATGAATTCTTGAGGAGTTTTAATTTCCATGTCGGAGTAATTTTCACCCAATACCTGAAACATCCCCCAAGAACAGGCTTGGATTGCCGCATCGGCGTCCAGCAGATATGCCCGCTCGAACCGGGCATACGCATCGGACACGTAACGATCTGTCGCGGCAATCGGCGTTCCTTCCTCCGTGAATTTCGCGCTCGTATAAGCTTTCCCTGAAATGTCCGCATTCGTGGCATCAAACCGGTGATGCGTATGCTTGGCGAATTTATGCCGTTCGTACTGGATCACCGGACGAAGGAACTGGTCGAACGGGGCGCGCTTCGTTTCGACATGCGCAAATGCCTTGATGACTTCGATTTCACAGCTAATGACACCTGCCGCCCGGACCCAATCTTCCTCGGTAATTTTCTCCCCTGTGTACAGCGCAAAGTACTTCCGCAGATCAGGCAGATCCTTGCTGAATTTAGTATTAGCTGCCCCTCCAGCAGACTTGCCCAGCTCCCCCTTCATACCCTTATCGATCCCGTTCGCCACCGGATGTTGGATGTCCCCTTTGGCCTGTTTCGGTGTGCCGTGTGATACGACAGGCGGCTTCTCATGTGCGGGCGGATCATCGACCGGAACGCCATCCGGTGTTCTGGGATGAGGTTGTGTCCTGGTGCGCAACTTGATCTTGCCGCTTTTTAGGGTGATGAGCTTTTCACCGTGCTCAGCTTTCGTTTCGTGAATCAGCTTCCACGAACCGTCGAGCTTGCGCACCAGGATGCGGATGGTATCCCACCTCACCCCAGTGATAAAGCGCTCGCCCAGCCCGTTAAGCCGGCTGATTCCTTCCAATGCATCGGCCCACTTGCTCTCAATCCGGTAACGCAAGCCCTTGATCGGATTCCGGTCGCGGTCGATGAACAGGGGAACAACAGCGCAAACCTGCTTCTGCCTAACCTTCAGACGTTGCCCTACAGTCAGCCGGTCAGGGTTCGAAAGTCTATTGAGCTTCGCAAGATTCGCGGTTGTCGTGCCATAGGTCTGCGCGATCCCGCCGAGAGTATCGCCAGGTCTGACAACATAGATTTCGGCGCTATCCGACATTGGATTGGAACTCATGCGTCTTCTGCCTCACTATCATCATCCGACAGGGTTTCTTCGGCAGGTTCCCATCCTGGAGTTCCAACCCAGACGTCAACGTCTTTTGGTTCCCGGCTAAAGAAGCGAGACCCCGTAGCTCCACCGTCAAGTGTTCCGGATGCCAGGTTGTTACCTGCCGTATCGGCGACAAGGTAGTTAAGGTTTGCCCACGCGTGACCGCTGTTTACAGTGGCAAAGCCAGCATCGGCAAGATCAACTAGATTGCTGAACAGACGTTGATCGTGGGTAATGGGCAGCGCCGGCAGCGGAATGTGGATGGAGTCCTTGCCCTTCTTCTGCACCGTAATGGTCTTGAGGAAGAGATCACCAGGACCGCCGAGCGTAATGCTGCCGTTCTTGAAATGGATGAATGCGCCACCGCACTCCAGAATCAGTTCCTTTGCCGCTGCCAGACTCACCTTGCCGTTGACGCTCGCCACTGTCACGTCCTTGTCCGCAGTGAGCGACATCGCGCCACTCTGGGCCTGAACGTCAACCGGACCTTTGGCCGCGAAAATCTTGAGGCCGTTTCGCGCGAACAGCGAAATCTTTTCGCCAGCCGCGACCGTGAAACGCTTCAGCACGCTCCAGTCGGCGTTCTTCCCGGCCACGCCGTTGATGTTTTCCTGCGCCGCGAACTGCATGCCCTGGGCCGCCACGAGCGCCGCCGATGCGGGGGTGCTCATCAGCAGCCCCGGCTTTTTCAGGCCGTCCAGGTCGTCCTTGATCTGCTGCTGCGCGTCGGTGTCGGCCGGTTCGGCCTTCGCGCTGCTGGCGCACGCGGCGAGCGCCCTCGCGGTCGCAAGCGCCTCTTCGAGCTGGGCGATGCTCTCCTGCATGTCAAGCTGCTTGCCGCTCGCGCCGGGACGGTCGTAGGTCGTGACCATCACGCCCTTGCCTGCGCGAAGTGCCCCCCATCCCGACGACCTCAGCTCATAGCCTTCACCACGGTATTCCAGCTTGTTATTGACGAGGTAACCGAGATTCAGTTGTGACTTGCCCGAGTGCTCGGTGCTGAGCTTGGCGCCTTCCTGGCCCTTCCAGTCCTCGAAGCGAAGCTTGTTGTTCGCCTGCGTGCGGATCATGTTGCGCGAGAGCCAGCGCCGCTCGTTCGTCACCAGGTCGCGCGCCTGTGAATGGTGATGGAAGCCGCTGATTTCGGGCTTGTCCGGGTCCCCATCCCTGAAGGTGATGCTGGCTTCGTCGTTATCCAGCGCGACGAAGTGCATGCCGGTCTGCAGCTTGCCCGCGAAGGGTTTGGCAAGGCGCAGCGGCACGCTTTCACCGCCCTTCGGCCAGTCCGCAAAATCCACGTCGAAACGGACGACGTAATAACCGGCCGCATTCAGGTAGCCATAGGTGTACCTGTCCGGGCTGCAAATCCGTGCCGAAAGCGTGCCGGCGATTCTGGGCCAGGTTTCCGGCTTCAGTTCCAGACGGAAACGCCGGTCGGCCGGGATGGCCTTGTAGCTGTTGGTATAAGCCTCGTCACGCGCGCCGCTGTGCGTGACCTCGATGGCGACGTGGCCTTTCGGCGCATCGGGCAAGACGGTGTCCATCTTCAGCACGTGCGCGCACTGCAACGCGAGAACATTGCTCTCGCCCTCGAAGATGACCTGTCGTGCGATGGCTGCCTCGTGGCGAAGCTGCGCTTCCCACTTCGCGCCCGCCTGGTCGAGGTGGTGCGTGCCGTAGATGTAGGGCTGGCCGTAGGTGGTCTCGTCTTCCGGTGCAACGTTGGCTACTTCCCTGAAGCGCTCCCAGGCCTGTTCCGGGTTGTAGTCCGCGACCACAAACGACTGCGGCACCGTATGCGTGTGTGTCCTGATGGCCGTGACGGCTTCCATCCCGCCCGCTTCGAGTCCAGCCGCCTCACGATAGGGCACAAGCCGTTGCGGTTCGTCGTAGAGGTAATGGTCGATGTCGTCGCCAAACACCACCTGATCGCCGTATTCGGTCTCGACAATATAAAAATAGATGCCCGACTTCTGCATGAGCATCTGCATGTACGCCAGATCATCGATCCTGTACTGGAAACGGAAGAGGTGCTTGGGGTACTGTATGCGCAGGTTGAAAGCGAACTGATGTTTGCGCAGACCATGACGGCGCATCAGCGCCGCCAGAATCTCCGGCGTCGTCTGATGCTGATAGATCTGCGTGCTATCGACTGCGGCAAGCCGTCCGATATGGGATTTCAGAACGATCTCGTATTTGACGAAATCCCTGGTGGTCTGCACCGTCGAGAAGCGCGCGATGAAGCCGGAGAATTTCCGCATGGACCCGTCGTCTGCCACGATGCTGAAAACCGCATCGCGGCTCAGATAGTCGGCGCGCGCAAGCTGCAGCGGATGCGTCAACTCGATGCGTACCTCAGTGGGTGCGCCCATCCTCTCGGTCGCCTCGAACGAAACGACCGAGAGCGCTGCCGCACTGCCCGTGCCAGGTACATCGAGAAAATAAGCCTGGCGTCCGGTGACATCCTGGCGCAATGGATCGAACGCTGCCACTCCCTGCTCCCTGTAAAGACCAGCGACACAGCCTCAGCTGCAAACTCATTAATTAAGCATTAAGCATTCGTCAGATCAACAGAATTAATTTGAGACAGACGTGTTTTAACAATTCATTAAACAAATCCGCCACATCTGATTCACCACGCATCAGAATCCTTGTCTCGCTCCGGCAAGTCACTTGTCCCCTGACGTCTCCAAAAGAAAATCCCGCCAGTCCGTAAAGTCACAGGCAGGATGGCGCACGCCACCATCACATCCCACAGTACTGCACAATGCAATCCATAGGATTCCTCTATTCTTTAGAAAAATCAAAAACGCGATGGGCTGCGTCCTCTCAGTGACGCATCGGGTTAGTGAGCGCGAGCATGCGCCATGGGTCGTTGTCGTTCCCTTCACGTTTCCGCCCGAACATTTGCGCAGCCAGCCGCGAGCGGCGAGACACGCGCGCTGGCAGCTTTCATGATTGCCGCCCACGCTTCGTCATGGCAATGCGAGCGATAACGGTCAAGCTGCCCGTCGTGCTGCGTAAGCAGGGCAGCAAGTGACTTGATACCGCCGTCAGCGAGGCCGAAACCGTCGCCCGCCTGGGCATGCATCCAGCACTGCTCAAGCGCTGCAATGGCGGCACGACATGGCACAGGCTCGGCCCGCCACCCTTTCCTGCGGGTCCGCCTCCTGCCGAGCGCGCGCCGTCATGCACGCCAGGTATACGCGCGTGGCCTGCGCAGTCTCGAACCGCTCGGACTCCGTGTACAAATGCACAGGCTGGAAGGTGCTGCGCTTCGCATGGAACGGCAGGGTATGCTGTTCCATACGTCGCACCGTGTGGGGAATCGTGGGGGAAGGGATTTCCCCACGTCACCCGAGCTGTTCCCCAGCCCGTTCCCCGCAGCCATGCCAACACAGGGAAAATCCATGCAAAGCCAGGCTACCCAAGCTCCACCGTTCAAAGGCGCCCAGCTCGTTCTTGCCACCGTTGCGGTTTCAATGGCCACCTTCATGAATGTGCTCGATACGTCGATCGCCAACGTCGCGATTCCGACCATTTCAGGCAACCTTGGCGTCTCGGTCGACGAAGGCACGTGGGTGATCACCGTGTTCGCCGCCGCCAATGCGGTATCGATTCCACTGACTGGCTGGCTCACGCAGCGCATTGGCCAGGTGAAGCTGTTCGTCGGCGCGATCCTCATGTTCGTGCTGGCCTCGTGGCTGTGCGGCATTGCGCCGACGCTGCCGATCCTGCTGCTCGCGCGGGTATTTCAAGGCGCGGTGGCCGGTCCGCTGATTCCACTGTCGCAGGCCATCCTGCTGGGCTCGTATCCGAAAGAGAAAGCGTCCAGTGCGCTATCGCTGTGGGCGATGACCGCGACCGTCGGTCCGATCGCGGGCCCGGCTCTCGGCGGCTGGATCACGGACCGTTACAGCTGGTCATGGATCTTCTACATCAACATCCCGGTCGGGCTGTTCGCGGCCGGCATCACGTGGATGATGTATCGCACGCGGGAATCGCCGGTGCGCAAGCTGCCCATCGACGTCGTCGGACTCGGCCTTCTGATCGCATGGGTTGCGTCATTGCAAATCATGCTCGACAAGGGCAAGGACCTCGACTGGTTCCAGTCGCCGGTGATCGTGGGCCTCGGCATTACCGCGCTGATCAGTTTCGCGTTCTTTCTCGTGTGGGAGCTAACCGAAGAGCATCCGATCGTCGACTTGCGGCTGTTTCGTCAGCGTAACTTTGCCGGCGGCACGATTGCGATTTCGGTCGCGTATGCCGTGTTCTTCGGCAACCTGGTGTTGCTGCCGCAATGGATGCAGGAATATTTAAATTACCGCTCCGTGGATGCCGGGCTCGTCACTGCGCCGCTCGGCGTGTTCGCCGTGATACTCGCGCCGGTGATGGGTCGCGTGCTGCCGCGCTCGGATGCGCGCGTGATCGCGACGCTCTCGTTCGTGGGCTTTTCGATCGTGTTCTACATGCGTTCGAAGTACGTGATCGAAATCGACACCTGGCATCTGGTGATACCGACCTTGCTGCAAGGCATTCCGATGGCCATGTTCTTCGTGCCGTTGACCGCGATCATCCTGGCCGGTCAGCCGCCGAGCAAGATTCCAGCGGCCGCGGGCCTGTCCAATTTCGTGCGCGTGTTTTGTGGAGCGGTGGGCACGTCGATCTCGGGCAATGCATGGAACAACCGCACGGTGCTTCATCACGCGAGGCTCACCGAGCTGGCCAACGTCAACAATCCGCTGTTCACCCAGCAGATCGATTCGTCCCAGGCGCTGCTGAATCTGAACACGCAGTCGGCGCACGCGCTGTTCGATTCCACCGTGAATAGTCAGGCGGCGATGATGGGCCTGAACGATATTTTCTTCATATCGGCGATCATCTACATCCTGATCATTCCGTTGATCTGGATTACGCGGCCGGCTAAAGGCGGCGGGGGCGCCGATGCGGCGGGCGCGCACTGAGCCCGGCGTCGCTTGGGGCTGTGGCTCTCGCCATGCTGGCGGCTTTTTCCCCAGGGCCCGCCAGCGCGCCGGGTTGCTGGCCTGAAGAAATTCCGCTATATTGGAAAAGAGTTCGATAGAACGAACTCGCCCGGACCACGGTTTCGGGATTCATAGCATCAAGAGTCGGTTGCCACCGACGCCAACCTGCCCGTCCCGGCAAGGTGGAGGCCTCTCACCGAGGCGATGCGGCCAGAAAACGGCAACGAAACGGGAGCAGCTTGCACCGGTTTCCGCCAGCAAACGGAGCAAGTCATGTCTCAGCCAACGCCCTCACTTTCAAACGATGCTTGCACCTGGTTGCCACGTCATCGGCTGACCCATATCTTCCGTGTCGTTTCCCGCGTGGATGCGTGCGTCAACGGCGCGATCGAGTCGCGTATCGTCAGGTCGGACGGACGAGTCGAGCAGTGGACCATGGTGCGCCGGGTCGATGTCCTTGAACACAAGATCACCGTTGTCGGGCTAAGCGAGTCACAAGCAAGACTGCTTCGTGACGGCATAGGGGGTCTCGAAGGTAACTTGAGATCGAACCTGGAACATCTTTTCACCATTGGTCGCAACAGCAACAACCGGAGCTGACAGAGCCGTCGAATCGCGGTGCGAGAAGGAAGCGGTCGAGCAACTGCGCGGTCGGAAACAAGCGCATCGGACCCGAAGCGCCAGAAAGGCTGCAGGACCGGCACGATCTCCAATAGGCTTATTCAGCCAGGCGCCTGGCGCCTGCATGAGTGGTACGAAACGCGTCGCTCCGCCACTCTTGACGTTGGCTCCTTAGGGAATGATGATAACCTCTGAGGCCTGCGTCGAAGCTCTGCGAGTCGCAGACTCACGAATGTTCATACCATGCGTAATATTGTCGGGAGACATGCAATGCCTTACCCGTCCCAGACCATTGTTCAATGGACGAAAGACAGCGCGAAACAGCTTCTTCCCGATGCGCTTTTCCTGAGCATGCTACATCGCAAGCGCGTTGGGCGCTTCCCCAAACTCTTTCGCCCAACCACGTACAACGAAAAGATCCTGCTGCGTTGCTTGCGGCCTGATCCGCGATACAGCGCTTTGACGGACAAGTTGGCCGCGCGCGATTATGTCAGAGACAAAATCGGCGAGAAGTACCTGATTCCCCTGATCTCGGCACCCCGCGACTTTACGCAAGCGGTCTTCGACATGCTGCCGAATTCCTTTGTCATGAAGGCAAATCACGGAAGCAGTTTTGTGGAAATCGTCCGCGACAAGTCGCAGCGTACTTTTGAAGAACTTCAGCTTCTTGCCAACCGTTGGCTATCCACCGACTTCTACAAAAATGCCCGGGAACGGCACTACCGGGGAATTGAGCCGCGCATTTTTTTCGAGAATCTTCTTCTCGACGAACACGGCACGATTCCAGCCGACTACAAGATCCACTGCTTTGCGAACAGGCCGGGGCGGCCCGTGATGTTTATCTTCGTGATCACAGACCGTTTCGGAAGTAACACGCGCGGCGATACGTACGATGCACAATGGAACCGTCTCGAACTGGAGTTTGCTCCCTACCCTCGCAGCACGACGCCGGCACCGCCGCCGAAGAACCTCGATCGGTTGCTCGATACAGCGGCGCTGCTGTCCGAGGACTTCGACTATGTGCGCGTCGACCTATACGCGCCAGCCGACGACGTGTTCTTCGGCGAACTCACTTTTACGCCAGGGGCCGGTGTCAGTCCCATGCGTCCCGATCGTATCGATTTCGAATGGGGACGGCTGCTAACCTGAGTTCCCTGCGATAGCCCGAATCGCCCTCATACCGCACGTATAGATCGCGGCGACTCGGGATTTGCATAAGACGCGCTGCTGCCGAAACACTCGTATCTTCATACGCGTGTCCGATAGGCGAAGGGTGAAAAGCATCGCGCTTTCAGCGCCGAAATGAAAAAAGGCAACGCACCACGCGTTGCTTTGTTGCTGCATCGACCGATAAAGGCCGCCGCCGCCGCGATCAACAGCCGGTCTGCTTCACGCGCTCGACCGCGAGCCCGAACGCCGGACGCAGCTTCGTGCCGACCACGTTGCCCAGAAATGCCGAGACGAGCCACAGCCAGCCATGCAAACTGCCCGACACAATGCCGCTGAAGTACGCGCCGATATTGCAGCCGTACGCGAGGCGCGCGCCGTAGCCGAGCAGCAATCCGCCGGTGATCGCCGCGATCAGTGAGCGCAGCGGCAAGCGCCACACCGGCGCATAGCGGCCGGCAAGCGACGCGGCAACCATCGCGCCGATCACGATGCCGATGTCCATCACCGACTTCACGTCGTGACTGATCGGCGCGGCGAGGGCGGCCGCGTTCGTGCCGGTGCTCCACACTTGCCAGCTGGCGACGTCGACGCCCATCGCGGAGAACGCCTTGGCGCCCCACAGCGCGAACGCCGACGTGATGCCCCACGGATGGCCCGACAGCGCGAGCGTCACAAAGTTGAGCAGCGCGAGCACGACGCCGCCGGCCAGCACCGGCCATGGGCCATGCAGCCACCGCGACCCATTCGGCACGCGCTCCACGTCGTTGACCAGACGGCCATGACGGCGTTTCTCGATCAGCACCGTAAGCGCGGCGATCGCTGCGAATACCACGAGGTTCACCGCAATCGCCGCGCCGGCGCCAAGCGTCTTCACGAGCGAGATGGGCTGCAGATGCGGCAGCGCGGCCCAGAATGGCAGGTGCGCAGTACCGACCACCGAGCCGACGATGAACGCAATCAGCGTGACCACCATCCGCGTGCTGCCGCCGCCGACCGTGTACAGCGTGCCGGACGCACAGCCGCCGCCGAGCTGCATGCCAATGCCGAAAAGGAACGCACCGATCAGCACCGACGTGCCCACGGGCGCCACTTCGCCGACGACCGGATGACCGAACAGCATGCCGGCGGAAAGCGCCGGGAAGAACAGCAGCACGCCGACCGCAAGCATCAGCATCTGCGCGCGCAGGCCGGCGCCGCGCCCGTCGGCAATGAACACGCGCCATGCCGACGTGAAGCCAAATGCGGCGTGATAAAGCGTGACGCCGAGCAACGCACCGAGGACATACAACGCGGCCTGCTTCACGCTGACGGTCTGCGCGAGGTAAATCGCGCCGAGCATGACGAGCGCGAGCGCGACGGCGAGCGGCTTGGGATTGATGTTGACGAGGCGGCGGGGCGTGCCGCCGAAGGGCGTAGTTAGATCTGACATATGAGCGGGGGCGGTCGCGCTCATCGCGCGAGGGCGGCGCGCCTCTGAAACGGGCGGTCGCTGCGCGGGCGGAAGGCCGCAAAAAGTCGTTTAGGAAAAGTCTTGGAGTATATCGAAATGGCGGTTTTCGGCCCGCTGTCGGCCTCGTTGCGCGGGCTCATCGGCGGCAGGCCCCGCGCGCTGTGCCACGAGCCTGGAAAGCCCGTCGCACGGGCGTTTGCGCGAATCCGCCGGAGCCCATGCAGTCGCTTAAATAACCGCCAGTAATAGCGGCATTTCGAATTTGCCTTGAAATTGGCCCAATTTCGAGCCACCGCAACGGCGCCGTTGCCGCGATATCGGTCAATTCGGCGAGGCGCCGGCCCCTTCGAGTTGATCGCTGGCCCGCGTGGAAGGTCGCATCGCCATCAAAGCCCAGCCGCCTGCCGCACGCCAGGCACCGCAAGCTCGATCATCCCGGCACACGGCGACAGAGAAAGCCGGTCTAGCCAAAGCAATATGCAAAGAACGACTTACGAGCACAATGACTGCGCAGCACAGGGCAGAAGTTCTGCCCGAGCGTTTCACCTCGCTTTCCCGGTGATATGCATCAATTGGATATCAGTCTGAATAACATCAGGGTGCCGAAATCGTTTTAGCGCGAGCATTGGTCGACTCCGTGTTTGATAACTCGATCGTTGCTATCGGGCACGAGATACGAACTTCCATTTAGAATCTATACTCTCGCTGTGGTAATGCCGACCCATCCCGTTCTTTGGGTACGAAGGAGAAGCCGGATGGCGTTCGACAGTCAACCCGCCCCACCACTCGTGTTGCGCTGGATGAGCGTCGCGGCGAAGGCCGTGCAATTGGCGCTCTATGTCCTTCTCTTCGCGCTGCCGCTCACCGCTATCGCGGGCGCCTGGCTAGAAGGACATCCGCTGACGCTCGTTGGGAGCGTGAAGATTGCACCGCCGCTCGGCTTTTCACATGAGGCCGGGGCGACCATCGCAACGGTTCACACCTGGCTCGGTGACGCGATCCTGTGGCTTGCCGGATTTCATGCACTCGCCGGCCTTTACCATCACTTTATCCTGAACGACGGCGTGCTTGCCTCGATGCTGCCGCGCTGGCTTTCCTTTCGAGGAGCCAACGATACTTGAGTAAAGTGAACCGCTGGATGCAGCAACCGTTCTCAATGATCACAATTCCATTCGATTCGCACTTAACGTTGATCAACCCATCCTGAGCATGCCGGAAGGACACAAAGAACCACATCGTCTCAAGGCGATCGGCTGGCTTCGCGCCGCGGTGTTAGGCGCGAACGATGGCATCATCTCGACGGCCAGTCTGGTCATCGGCGTGGCGTCGGCGCATTCGGCCCACGGTAGCCTGCTGCTGACAGGCATGGCCGGGCTGGTTGCCGGCGCGATGTCGATGGCGACCGGCGAGTATGTGTCCGTCTCATCGCAGGCCGACACGGAGAAGGCGGCCCTGGCCGAAGAGCGCAAAGAACTGGCTACTGACGTCGCGCGCGAGCACCGCGAGCTGGCTGCCATCTATGTGCGTCGCGGGCTTGACATGGCACTCGCCAAACAGGTCGCCCAAGCGTTGATGGCGCATGATGCGCTTGGTGCACACGCGCGCGACGAACTGGGTATTTCGGAAGTGACTGCGGCGAGACCCCTGCAGGCGGCACTTGCGTCCGCCTGCAGCTTTTCGGCAGGCGCCGCACTGCCGCTTGTCGTCACCGCACTGGCGCCGCATAAGTGGGTCGCACCGAGCATTGGCGTGGCGGCCTTGGTCGCGTTGGCCTTGCTTGGCGGCCTCGCGGCGTGGATCGGCGGCGCCAGGGTCGCACCGGGTGTGCTTCGCGTCGCGTTTTGGAGTGCGCTGTCGATGGGCGTTGCCTCCGGCGTCGGCGCGCTGTTTGGCGCCAGCTGAAACAAGCCCGCGAAGACGCGGACGCACTCCCCCCCATCAGAAAGACTTGTTCGGAACCGCCATGCTGAGACGGCAAATCGCTGACACTATTAGTGCTACTGAATGTCACGATAGACGACCAACGCGGGAACGCCATCATCGCGATAACGTGAGCCGGGGCGAGTGAATCCCTCCTCGGATACGACGCTCAGCCTTTATGTGATCGACGGGCGCAAGCTCCGGCGAGTGCTCCGCAATCTGACGACGCGACAAAGCAACGGAGATTGGGACGGCAACTGCGCCGGCCAGTTCTCCGATATTTCCCGCGCCATATCGGTCGGTCCCGCCGGCCGCGGCAGTTATGCGACGCTCCTTGTCAGCGAAAAGACAGTCGACACGATCAACGCGGTGGCCGGGGAAGCGTGTGCAAGCAAAGCCAAGGCCGCAAGACGCGCCAGCTTTACATTGGAATATGACGGGTCACGCTATGGCGTTCCGGCTGGTGTGAGCAACGATCAATAGGCCGGCCACGCGGACATGACCTCGCGCGATGCGTGTCCAGAGTGTGCGGACGCGCAGGACGAAACCGCGTGCATCCCTGCCCGCGTCGCATTTTGCGGGAGAGTATGCTTATATCGACAGGGACCGGGCGTTCTGACGACGTCCGCGACCGGACGAATGCGGGAGGCATGCGCATGGACACCCCGAATAACGAATTCGTGCTCGTGGCGAGCCTTGAAGAACTGAAGGCGAAGGGGCGGCTTGTCGTGCAAGCTGGCCATCGGCCCATCCTCGTCATTTACGACCGCGGGCGCGTGTTCGCTCTCGACAATCGTTGCCCGCATATGGGCTTCCCGCTCGAGCGAGGCACTGTCGAAGACGGCATCCTGACCTGTCATTGGCACCACGCCCGCTTCGAGCTGCAAAGCGGTTGCACTTTCGACCTTTGGGCCGACGATGTACCGAGCTGCGCCGTCGAACTGCGCAATGGCGACGTCTGGGTCGCGACGAGGTTCGGTCATGCCGACCCCGCCGCGCACTGGCGTCAGCGGCTCGCGGACGGCCTCGCCCACGACCTCGCATCTGTCATCGCCAAAGCGGTGTATGGGCAGCTCGCGGCCCACGTGCCAGTCGCCGATATCGTGCGGCAGGTGGCGCTCTTCGGGGCGCGCAACCGAGACGGCTGGGGAGTCGGTCTCACCATACTCACCGCTCTCGCCAATCTGCTGCCTGAACTGCCGGAGGACGACGCGTACCTCGCCCTGTTCCAGGGCGCGCGCCGTGTGGCGGCAGACTGCGACGGTGAAGCGCCGCGGCGGGAACGTGCGCCGCTTGCCAGTCGGCCGGAACCGGCCGTGCTCAGGCGTTGGCTGTGCCTTTGGACCAACGTGCGCCACCGCGAGGCCGCCGAGCGCACCCTGTTGACTGCGATCGCCGCCGGCGCCTCGCCCGCTGCGCTCGCCGATGCGCTACTGTCGGCCGCTACCGAACGCGCCTTCGCCGACACCGGTCATACGCTCGATTTTGTCAACAAGGCGTTCGAGTGCCTGGACCTGATTGGCTGGCAGTACGCGTCGGCTTTGCTGCCTACCGTCGTCGCCCAGATGGTGACCGCCCGTGGCGCGGAGGAATCGACCGCCTGGCGCCAGCCGATCGATCTTGTCGCGCTGTGCGACGAATCAGCCAGCCAGTTGTCGCAACTTTTTGCCGCCGGACGCAGCCAGCAAGGCTGGTCGGACCATGCGGCGCTCGAGCGCGAACTGCTCGCAGACGACCCGGCGAAAATCATCGATGCGCTGAAGGCGGCAATCCGCGCAGGCGCCGCTCCTGCAGACCTGGGACGGTCCGTCGCTTACGCAGCGGCGCTGCGCGTGGCCCGCTTCGGCAATTCGAACGAGCACGCCGACTGGGAGACGGCGCACCACGTCTTCACGCATGCCAATGCGCTGCACCAGATGCTCCTGCGTATCGGCAGCGCAGGCATCGACGGGTATGTCGCGGCCGCGCGCGGCATTCTGCACGCATCCATGGCGCTCTATCTTGCGCGTTATCTGAACGTGCCACCGGCCCGCATCCCGGGCGACGGCAACGATCAACTTGACGACCTGCCCGCCGATGAACAGACGATCCGCACGGCCTTGCTCGGGGCCTTCGACCGGCAGCGACAGGTCGATCTTGCGGCCAGGCTAGTGGCCCGGCATCTCACGCTCGGCCTTCCGCCGCACGCACTGATCGCCACGCTTGCGCTTGCGGTACTGCGCGAAGATGCGGGTTTTCACGCCTATCAGATGCTGGAAGCCGGCGTCCGGCAGTTTGCGGCGTGGGGCAATACCGCCCAGGGGCGGCACGTTCTCATTGGAGTCGTCCGCTATCTCGCGGCCCATTCGCCGACCGAGCGCGGGACGCTGCAAACAGCCGATATCGCGCGGCGCCTGATGCGGGGCGAAGCACTGCATTAGGGCAACCGCGCATCTGAAGGCCGACGCGCGTGCGCCCGGCGCCGCGAGTTCGCAGCCGACACCCTCCCAGCCGGGCGCGAAGTCCGCCCCCCGGCTATTTCATTTGCGCTCCCACTGAGCACACCGTCTGAAGTATCATCGCGAGCCGCCCCCATTGACGCTCAGACGCACCGCCAATGACCGACCAGAACTATCAAGCGATCCTCGAACAGATCTATCGCGACATCCAGCCTTGGCGCACTGCGGGCCGCGTTGCGGATTACATCCCCGAACTCGCGAAGGTGCCCGCCGAGCGCTTCGGCATGGCGATCGTCACGCTCGACGGCCGCATGTTCACGGTCGGCGACGCGCACACGCGGTTCTCGATCCAGAGCATCTCCAAGCTATTCGCGTGCACGCTCGCGTTCCAGTTGCTCGGCGACGCGCTGTGGCAGCGTGTTGGCCGGGAGCCGTCGGGCAATGCCTTCAATTCGCTGGTTCAACTCGAAGCCGAACAAGGCAAACCGCGCAATCCGTTTATCAACGCAGGCGCGCTGGTCGTCACCGACGTGCTGTGCCGCCGCTTCGTGCAGGCCGAGACGGCGCTCGTGGAGTTCATGCGCCGACTGACCGGCGAGGTCACGATCGACTACGATTTGCGCGTCGCTCAGTCGGAACTGCAACACGCACACCGCAACCAGGCGATGGCGCACTTCATGGCAAGCTTCGGCAATATGGAAATGCCCGTCCAGGCCGTAGTCGATTCGTATTGCCGGCAATGCGCTATTTCAATGAGTTGCGTCGAACTGGCGAAAGGCGCGCTATTTCTGACCAATGGCGGGGTCGTACCGTCGACCGGCGAGCGCATCCTCGACCGCAGTTCGACCAAGCGTCTGTCGGCGCTGATGCTGACCTGCGGCACCTACGACGCAGCGGGAGATTTCGTCTTCCGCGTCGGCTTGCCCGCCAAGAGCGGCGTGGGCGGCGGCATCGTCGCGGTGCTGCCGGGCAGAATGGCAGTCTGCGTGTGGTCGCCGGGACTCGACGCGAACGGCAACTCGCTTGCCGGCGCGAAGTCACTGGAAATGCTGACCACACTGACAGGTCAGTCGATCTTTTAACGACACCGTAGCGGGCCGCGTCTGCAGTGCATGTTTGCCGAGCGCAAACAATGCGCGCTCGCAACCATCGCATTGCGCCGCATCGACGCCCGTGCAACGCATTGCACTGCTCGGCTGGAACGCGGCTCGCAGGTCAGTCTGTTTTGCCGGTCAACGCACGTCGCGCAGTCTCGCCCTCCTCGTGCGAGCTCGCGTAAAAAACCCGGGCTCTGCCAAGCACGATCTTCAACGTCGCGATCACCGGTACCGCGAGAAAGATCCCCGCGACGCCGCCAAGCTGATCCCCCGCCAGTAGCCCGACGATGACGAGAAACGGACTGACCTCGACACCTTCGCTCATCAGATACGGATTGAGCACGTAGTCCTGAAACAGCCGGTACAGCCCGATAAAAATCACCAGTCCGAGCAGATGCGGGTAGCCGCCGAACCCCGCGACCACCAGCGCGAGCGCGACCGCGGCGAGCGGCCCGGCGAAGGGCACGAACTCGAGCAAACCCGCACTGACCGCGAGCAGAAACGCGTAAGGCACGCCCATCAGGGAAAACGCGACACCATAGCTGGTCAGCGTTGCCAGCGACAAAAACAGCAAAGCTCGCACGTACCGCGACAACAGCACATTGAGGTCGGTGACGATCGCCTCCCACAACGTACGGTGGCGCTGTGTCAGCAGTTGCAGAAGAGCCTCGCGCATCTGCGGCCCTTCCTTGATGAGCAGAAAACTCAGAATGGGCACCAGCACCAGATAGATCAGATTGCCGGCCGCATGCACGACGCCGAGGCCGACACTGCGCGCCACCGGAACCGCTTTGTCGGAACCGGCCTCGATCTGCCCGCGCACAAAATCCACGATCCGTTCGCGCAACGGTTCGAGAAAATGCGGCAAGGGGAAACGACTCGGCACATCGGGCTTCAGCAACGCGGGCAGTTGCGCGAGCAAACGCGTGGCCTCGTCCTGCACGCGCACGCCGAACAGCGAGCCGACTACTGCGATGATCGCGACGACCACGACGAACACCAGCGCAATCGACGCAACGCGCGGCACGCGGCGCGGCCTGACGCGCTCGACCAGATCGACCATCGGGTAGACCAGATAACTGAAGAACACGGCGAACACCACCACTAGCAGCGTGGACGACGCGAGGTAAATAACCAGGAACAGCAGCGCGATCAGGGACGCGGTCCAGACTTTCCTGGCCGTGCAGACATCGAATCCCAGCATGAAGCGTCCTCGAGTTAGGCGATGCGATCCGGCAGCTCGAACGCGCGGGAACGTCGGACCGTGCCGCAGCCAGCCGTGAAGCGGCACACCCGTGCCGCCTCTTGCCGGCGCGCTCGCCGTAGCACGTTACCTTGACGGCCGGTGCTGCAGCCGCCCTGCTGCAAGCATGCAGCAGGGCGGCTGCACGCGAAGAATTTACAACAGCCTGCCGAGCAGAAAACCCACACCGGCTGCGATGAGCAATGCGCCGAGCGGATTATCGCGCGTGGCTTGCGCAACCTGATCGACGCTGTCGCCATATCGTGCCTGCGCCTTGCCGGCTAGCTGCCGGAGCTTGCCTTCGGCCTGCAGGCCGGCATCGCCCGTCAGGCCGCCGACCGCATCCTGCACCTTGCCGGCCGCATCGTTGAAGGTTCCGTCGAGTTGATTTGAATTCGCCATGATCGTCCTTGAAGGGGTGAGTACGTTGGCGCCGGTGGTGGCCGGCTCGTCATGCGCTGTCGCTCGATGCAATGCGCGCTCACCGTTGACCGGTGCTGATTGCCGCGACCATGCCGCGACTGTGGCGCATCTAGTGGCGCTGATCGCTAACTTTTCACACGCTCGCGCAAAGCATCGGCTGCCTCGCCGAGCTTCGCCTGCATGGCACCGGCCAGCCTTTCAGCGGCGCCTTCCGCCTGCTTCGTGCGATTGCCTGTGACCTTGCCCATCGCTTCCTTGACGGACCCCCTGAGCTGCTTTGCTGTACCTTCGAGTCGATTTTTATCCATCACGCTTTCCTGAGACCGTTGAGTTGCAATCTGATGACGCCAGCGCGGCATGTACGCCATGCATCGTTTCGGCAATCGCTTCGCTGCTTGCGATCCGCTTCCAAACAACGCAATGGGCATAGCACGGTTCGTTCCCGGTCATCGTCGCGCGGCGTGCGCACGCGTCGAGTCGAATGATGCAGCGGCCTGCAGACGAGCCCTGACGACGGATTTGGGTTCGCGCGGGCGGTACTGTGGGAGGCTGCTCCCGTCGGCAACAATGAAGCCAAAATGCAAAAAAGGCGCGATTGCTCGCGCCTTCTCATCTCAAACCCGGGCATGCTCACAGCCAAATGGCGCAGCGGCGCAACGAGCGCGGCATCTCACGCGTGCGAGAGCGCCTCGAGCGCGGCAGGCCGGTTCGGCTCGATGATCACACCGCGCTCATAACTGGCCCAGCGTCGGTGAGCGGACGACTCAAGCCTGGGAATCGGCCAGACCGCTCGATTCAGCGCCGGTCGGCTGCCAGCGCGGCTTGCGCTTTTGGAGGAACGCGTTGACCCCTTCGCGCTGATCCGCGCCGTCGAACAGGTCGACGAAGCGCTCGCGTTCGAGCGCCAACGCCGCCGCGCGCGGCACGCCGTTGCGCGCCTGATGGATCAGCGTTTTGCTCAAGCTAACCGCCTGCGGGCTCAGCCCCACGACGCGCGCAGCCATGGTCAAGGCCGCATCGCGCGCGCCGCCTTGATCCACCACCTCTTCGACCAGACCGATGCGCAACGCGGTCGCCGCATCGACCCGCTCGCCCGTCAGGATGATGCGCTTGGCCCAGCCTTCGCCGACCAGCCAGGGCAGCGTCTGTGTCCCGCAACCGCACGGCAACAACCCGACCGCGGTCTCAGGCAGCGCCAGCAACGCATGCTGCTCGGCGATGCGGATATCGCACGCGAGTGCGCATTCGAGCCCGCCGCCCATCGCATAACCGTTGATCGCCGCGATCACCACCGGCCGCGCGTTCTGCAACGTTTCGAACGCTGCGCCGAAGCGCGCCGCCGCGCTGCGAGCGACTTCGCGGTTGCCATCGGCAAAGGTGTTCAGATCGGCGCCCGCGCTGAAAAATTTTGGGCCATCGCCCGTGATCACGATCGCGCGCACGCGCGGCTCACCGTTCAGCAGTTCGACGGTTCGCTGCAACTGGAGCAAGCCCTCAGGCGTGAATGCATTCGCGGGCGGCCGCTTGAGCGTGAGCAGCGCGACGCCGCCATCGTGTGCGTAGTCGAGTTCGATCATCATGCGTCGGCCCTCTTCTCGTTGCGATAAAGCTTGATAACCGCCGAAAAGTCGAGCCGTCCCGCGCCTTTCGCGCTCATCGTCTGATATAGCTGCTGCGCGAGGGCGCCGAGATAGACCGGTTGGCGCGCAGCGCGCGCGGCGTCGGTGGCGAGGCCCAGGTCCTTGAGCATCAGGTCGGTGCCGAAGCCGCCGGTGTAGCCGCGCGTCGAAGGCGCCGTGTCGATCACGCCGGGCATCGGGTTATACGTCTCCGAACTCCAGCAGCGCCCGCTCGACGTATTGATGATGCCGCCCAGTACTTTCGCGTCGATGCCGAGCGCCTCGCCGAGCGACATCGCCTCGGCCACGCCCGCCATCGTGATGCCCAGCACCAGGTTGTTGCAGATCTTCGCGATCTGGCCGGTACCGGTGTCGCCGCAATGCACGATGTTCTTGCCCATTGCCGACAACACCGGCTTGACCTGTTCATACGCGCTCGCGCTGCCGCCGACCATGAAGGTCAGCGTGCCCGCCGCCGCGCCGCCGGTGCCCCCGGACACGGGCGCATCGACGAAGGGGTTGCCATGCTGCTGCGCGAGTTCTGCGAACGCCTTGACGCTCGCGGGGTCGATCGTGCTGGAGTCGATGATCGGCACGCCTTTCGCGATGCCTGCCAGGACGCCGTCTTGCGCACTCAGCACGCTGCGCACATGGGCGGCGGCGGGCAACATCGTGATCACGCATTGCACGTCGGTCACGGCGGCTTTCGGCGAGCCGGCCGCGTTCGCGCCCGCATCGACGAGCCCCTGCACGGCTTGCGCGTTCAGATCGAATACGGTGACCGCGTGGCCCGCTTTCAGCAGGTTGCGCGCCATCGGCGCGCCCATGTTGCCGAGTCCGATGAAGCCTATTTTCATGATGTCTTCTCCATTTCTGCGCGGTTAGCGCCGGCTCGCGCTCCGTCGCGTTTGGCTGACGTTCAGCGCAGGCTGATCGTGGTGTTGACGCCGTCGTTCACCGTGTCGTCGTCGAACCAGCGCGCCGTGACCGTTTTGGTCTGCGTATAAAACTGCACGACCTGTTTGCCATACGGGCCAAGGTCGCCGAGCTTCGAGCCGCGCGAGCCGGTGAAGCTGAAAAACGGCACGGGTACCGGAATCGGAATGTTGATGCCGACCTGGCCGATGTCGATCTCGCTCTGGAATTTGCGGGCCGCCGCGCCGCTCTGCGTGAAGAGGCCAACACCGTTGCCGAACGGATTGCGATTGACGAGCGCGATGGCGTCGTCCAACGTGGCGACGTTCAGGACTTGCAGCACGGGGCCGAAAATTTCCGTGCGATAGATTTCCATTTCGGTGCTGACGTCGGTGAAGATCGTCGGGCCGATGAAGTTACCCTGCTCGTAACCGGGCACCGTCACGTCGCGGCCGTCGAGCGCGAGCGTGGCGCCTTCTTTTACGCCCGCTTCGATCAGGCCCAGAATGCGCTGCTTCGCCGCGCGCGAGATAACTGGGCCGATATCCGTGTTCGACTCACTGCCCGCGTTGACCTTGAGCGTCCTCGCCTTCGCCACCAGCTCGGGCAACCATTGCTGCGCCGCGCCTACCAGCACCACCACCGATGTCGCCATGCAGCGCTGTCCGGCCGCACCGAACCCCGCACCGACCAGCGCGTTCAGGGTCTGCGCGCGATTCGCGTCGGGCAGTACCACCGCGTGATTCTTCGCGCCCATCATCGACTGCACGCGCTTGCCGTGTTCGCTGGCAAGGCGATAAACATGCGTGCCGACCGCCGTCGAACCGACGAAGGAAATCGCCTTGACGAGTTCGTGTGTGCACAGCGCATCGACCACTTCCTTGCCGCCGTGAACCACGTTCAGCACGCCCTTGGGCACGCCGGCTTCGAGCGCGAGTTCGACCAGTTGCATAGTGGACAACGGGTCCTGCTCGGAAGGCTTGAGCACGAACGTATTGCCGCAGACGATCGCCATCGGGAACATCCATAGCGGGATCATCGCGGGGAAGTTGAACGGCGTGATGCCGGCGCAGACGCCGAGCGGCTGGCGCAGCGTGTACGTGTCTACGCCGCCCGCGACGTTCTCCGCGAATTCGCCCTGCTGCAAGGTGCCGATCGAGCATGCGTGTTCGACCACTTCGAGTCCGCGGAAGACGTCGCCTTCGGCATCGGCAATCGTCTTGCCCTGTTCCGCGCTCAAGGTCTTCGCGATACGCGGCATGTGCTCGCGAATCAATGCCTGATACCTCAGCATGATGCGCATGCGCGCGCCGATCGGCGTGTCCTTCCAGGTGCTGAACGCGGCATGCGCGCTGCGGATTGCTTCGTTGACCTCGTCGGCGGTGGCGAATGGTACGCGCGCCAGCACGTCCTGCGTGGCGGGATTGACGATGTCGCGCCATTCGCCGGTCTTCGATTCGACGAATTCGCCGTTGATCAGCAGTTTGACGGTGGTGATGGCGGTGCCGTCGGCGGCATTGCGCCCGGCATGGTTCGAAGCAATTGCGCTCATGCTTAAACTCCTTTGCGTAGGCCGCGCGGCGGCCTGACAATCACGATGACAACGGGGCTAGCGGCGAACAACCACAATCAGCGCAGCTCCGGAAAATCCTCTTCCCAATACTCGTCCGGCAGACGCGCGGGCTCGGCGGCGCGTTCCATTTCGCGGCGCCGCAATTCGACTCGACGGATCTTGCCGGAGATGGTTTTCGGCAACTCGCTGAATTGCAGACGGCGAATCCGCTTGTACGGTGCGAGTTTTTCGCGCGAGAACGCGAACACCGCGCGCGCGAGTTCGGGTCCCGCCTCGTAGCCCTGGCGCACGGTGACGAAGGCTTTGGGCACGCACAGACGCAGCGCGTCGGCGCTCGGTACCACGGCGGCTTCCCCGATCGCCTCATGTTCAATCAGCACGCTCTCCAGTTCGAACGGACTCAAGCGGTAATCGGACGACTTGAACACGTCGTCGGAGCGCCCGACGTACACGTAATAGCCGTCGTCGCGCCGAATGGCGACATCGGACGTGCGGTACAAGCCGTTGCGCATCGCCCGCGCGGTGGCATTGGCGTTGTTCGCGTAGCCGGTCATCAAACCGAGCGGGCGCCCGGCGAGCGGCAGCGCGATTTCCCCTTCGATCACGGGTTGATCGCCGGCATCGATCAGTTCGATCCGGTAGCCCGGCAGCGGGCGCCCCATCGAACCGGCGACGACCGGCTGTCCCGGCGAGTTGCCGATCTGGCAGGTGGTCTCGGTCTGGCCGAAGCCATCGCGAATCGTGATGCCCCACGCGTGCCTGACGCGTTCGATGACCTCCGGATTCAAGGGCTCGCCCGCGCCCACCAGCTCGCGCAGCTTGACCGGATAGTCCGCGAGATGCTCCTGCACGAGCATGCGCCATACGGTGGGCGGCGCGCACAGCGTGGTGACCTTGAAACGCACCAGCGCATCGAGCGTCTCTTTCGGCACGAAGCGCGCAAAGTTGAACACGAACACGCAGGCCTGAGCGTTCCACGGCGCGAAGAAGCAGCTCCACGCGTGCTTGGCCCAGCCCGGCGAGCTGATGTTCCAATGGATGTCGTTCGGTTGCAGCCCGATCCAGTACATCGTGGACAGATGCCCGACCGGATAGCTTTGATGCGTGTGCTCGACGAGCTTGGGCTTCGATGTGGTGCCCGACGTGAAGTAAAGCAGCAGCGTGTCGGAGGCGCGCGTGATGCCGTCAGGCGTGAATTGCGGCGACGCATCGCAGGCGGCAGCGAGATCGATCCAGCCGTCGCGCGGCGCGCCCACCGAGAAGCGCGTGAGCGGCACGTCGAGCGCATCGAACTTGGCGAGTTCCGCGCTGTCGACCACGGCGAACTTCGCGCCGCCGATCTGCACGCGCTCGCGCACGTCGTCGGGGGAAAGCTGGGTGGTGGCAGGCAGCACGACCGCGCCGAGCTTCATCGCCGCGAGCATGACGTCCCACAGTTCGACGCGGTTGGGCAGCATCAGCAGCACGCGGTCGCCGCGGCCGACGCCCGACGTGCGCAGAAAGTTCGCCATGCGCGCCGAGCGCTCGGACATCTGCGCGTACGAAAAACGTCGGCCGTCGCTGGCGGGATCGTCGACGATCCACAGTGCGGGGTTGGGGTTCTCGCGTGCGATCACGTCGAAGTAGTCGAGCGCCCAATTGAATTCGTCGAGCTTCGGCCATGTGAATTCGCGGTAGGCGCGCTCGTAATCCGTGCGATGGCGCAATAACAGATCGCGCGCGTCGAGGAAGCTTTTTGCGGCAGTCATTGTCGTCTCCTGTCGACCAGAGTTAGGGCTTTAGCACTTACTCTGGTCCCATGCAAAGCTGTCGACCGGAGTTAGTGCTTTAGCACTTACTCTGGTCCCATGCAATCTAGTAGCTTACGCGCGCTATGCGCTTTACTTTTCCCTTCCGCAGACGCTTTGCCTTGCCCTACTACCAGTGCCCGGCCGCTGTTCCACGGAAGCCCCTTCCAATCTCGCCAGGCAAGCTATTCTGCGCTCAAACATGACGCGCGATCAGCATCCGTTGGACCTCGCTGGTTCCTTCATAGATCTGCGTGATCCGCGCGTCCCGATAATGCCGCTCCACCGCATAGTCTTCCAGATAACCGTAGCCCCCATGAATCTGAATCGCGTTCGAGCAGATGTCCTCGGCCACTTCCGATGCGAACAGCTTCGCCTGCGACGCCTCCGACAGGCATGGCCGCCCCGCCGAACGCAGCCGGGCCGCGTGATGCACAAGCAGGCGCGCGGCGCTCAGACGCGTGGCCATGTCGGCGAGCATATTCCCGATGGTCTGATGATCCCTGAGCGCCTTGCCAAACTGCGTGCGCTCGCTCGCATAGCGACGCGCGGCATCGAACGCGGCCCGCGCGATGCCGACCGCCTGCGCGGCTATGCCGATGCGCCCGCCCTCGAGATTCGACAGCGCGATGCGCAAGCCCTCGCCCGGCTCGCCGAGCAGATCGGCTTCGGGCACCGCGCAGTCGTCGAGTGAAATCGGGCAGGTGTCGGACGCGCGAATGCCGAGCTTGTGCTCCGGCTTGCCGACTTTGAAGCCAGGCGTGCCGGTCGGCACGATGAACGCGGACAGGCCGCGCTTGCCGCACTTCGGATCGGTGACGGCGAACACGATCGCGAGTTCGGCGCGCGCGCCGTTGGTCACGAACTGCTTGCTGCCATTGATGATCCAGTTGCCGTCGCGCAGCTCCGCGCGGGTGCGCAGATTGCTCGCCTCGGAGCCGGCCTGCGGCTCAGTCAGGCAGAACGCGCCGATGCGCTTGCCGGTCGCGAGGTCGTGCAAGTAGCGGTCTTTTTGCGCCGCGCTGCCGAAGTTCAGGATCGGCCCGCAGCCGACCGAGTTGTGCACGCTCATCAACGTCGCGCAGGCGGCGCAGCCGGCGGCAATCTCTTCCAGCGCGATCGCATAGGCGACGTAGTCGGTGTAGGAGCCGCCCCACTGCGGCGGCACGATCATGCCGAGAAAGCCGAGTTCGCCCATCTGCGTGACGACGTCGGCGGGTAGTTGCGCGTCGCGGTCCCATTGTGCCGCGTGCGGCGCGAGCCGGTCGGTGGCGAAGTCGCGAGCCGCGTCGCGGATCATGCGTTGCTCGTCGGTGTAGAAGCTGTCCATGGGCTGCGTCCTGGGCTGTGCGCCGGATCGGGGTGATCGGTTAGCACCATCGGTTGACGCCAGTGTAGGCAAGCCACTGGACAGCTTCGATGCTCGGCCCGATCATTCTGCCTGAGCGCGTTTGCCATGCCCCTGCCGTGCAACACCATTCAGAACCGCTGTTTCGAAGGCTTTGGCGAATCGCCTTATGGAAAACACTGAGCGCTTTTGCCAGACCAACCAGGCCCCTATGAAAACCGACAAGGGCACCATTTCCGTCAGCCTTGTCGAAGAGACGCTCGCGCTTGCCCGCGCGCGTGGCTTCGACGCGGTACCGCTCGCCGAAGCCGTGGGGATCGCCGCCCCGATGCTGGGCTCGCCGAAGAGCCGGGTGTCGTCGGCGCAATACGGCGCGCTGTGGGCCGGCATCGCGCGCGCCCTGGACGACGAGTTCTTCGGTCAGGACTCGCATCGCATGAAAAGCGGCAGCTTCATCGCGATGACGCAAACCGCGCTGAGCGCGCGCAACGGCGCGCAGGCGCTAGCGCGCGCGGTCGGCTTCATGCGCCTCGTGCTCGACGACCTGGGCGCGCACATCGACACCAGCGCCGAGCGCGTTCGGCTCCGATTCGTCGAACGCGAAGGCGCGCCGGCGCCGACCATGTTCGCTTATGCGACCTATTTCATCCTCGTCTACGGGCTGCTGTGCTGGCTGGTGGGGCGCCGCATTCCGTTGCTCGAGGCGCGCTTTCGCTGCGCCGCGCCGCCCGCCGCGCACGAGTACCAGCTGATGTTCTGCGATCGCATGAGTTTCGATCAGCCCGAGTCGTATGTGGACCTCGCGCCGGCCTTTCTCGATCTGCCGGTGATCCAGACGAGCAAGTCGGTCAGAGCGTTCCTGCGCGATGCGCCCGGCAGTTTCATCGTCAAGTATCGCAATGCCGGATCGCTTTCGGCGCGCGTGCGCAAGACACTGCGCGGTCTGCCGATGTTCGGGTGGCCCGCCGCCGATCAGATGGCCGCGCGCCTGCACGTCGCCGAAGCGACGATGCGGCGGCGCTTGAAACAGGAAGGCTATACCTACCAGTCGATCAAGGACGACCTCAGGCGCGACATCGCGATCGGCGAATTGCAGGGCACCGATCGCACGGTTGCGGACATCGCGACTGCTGTCGGCTTTGCAGAGCCGAGCGCGTTTCATCGCGCGTTTCGCAAGTGGACCGGCATGCGGCCCACCGACTACCGGCTCGCGCGCGCCGACCTCACGCAGCACGCCGAATCGGACTAAGCTGTAAGCGGCAGCCAGCCTTCTCTGGGATCTCGGCTCCGCTGGCCGACCCCCGTCGGCTGGGCGCGGCAGCCGTCAGCGATGAGCACGTATCCACGTCTCCCGTTCCGGCAGTCCGGCTCGCGCACGCCGCTTATCCGCGGTGGCGTGGTGGGCCGGTTGATGCGCGGCGTCGCCGCGCTGGCCGCGCTTTTGGCGTTTGGTTTCGCGTCGTGCGAATGGGCGCCGCCGCTGTACGCCGCGCTCGTGCGCAACAGCGTGGTGGTGATTCCGGTGAACGGGGCAATCGGTCCGGGCAGCGCGGACTTCATCGTGCGCAGCCTGCAACGCGCCGCCGATGCGCATGCGCAACTCGCGGTGCTGCAACTGGACACCCCCGGCGGCCTGGATACGTCGATGCGGCAGATCATCAAGGCGATCCTCGGCTCGCCGGTGCCGGTCGCGACCTTCATTGCACCGAGCGGCGCGCGCGCGGCGAGCGCCGGTACCTATATCGTCTACGCCAGCCATATCGCGGCGATGGCCCCGGGCACCAATCTCGGCGCGGCGACGCCTGTGGAGATGGGCATCGGCGGCGGCGAGCCGCCTGCGGGCGGCGGCGCGCCCGGCTTGCCGGGTGCGCCCGCCGGCCAACATGAGAACCCGCCCGCATCGGCATCATCCGCTTCTGCAAGCGCAGCCGGCAACGCACTGCCGCTCGACACCCCGTCCACCGAACGGCGCAAGCAGGTCCAGGATGCAGCCGCCTACATCCACGGTCTCGCGCAACTGCGCGGGCGCAACGCGGCCTGGGCGGATCGCGCGGTTCGCGAAGCCGTGAGCCTGTCGGCGCAGGACGCGCTCGCGCAGCACGTCGTCGACCTGGTCGCGCGCGACGTGCCCGACCTGCTGCACCAGGTCGACGGCCGCACCTTCGCGACGAGCAGCGGCAACGTCACCCTGCACACCGCGCAGGCGCCGGTCGTCACGCTCGAAGCCGACTGGCGCAGCCGTTTCCTCGCGGTTATCACGGATCCCAGCGTCGCGCTGGTGCTGCTGATGCTCGGCATGTACGGCCTGTTCTTCGAATTCGCCAATCCCGGCTTCGTGCTGCCCGGGGTGGTCGGTGCGATCAGCCTGTTGATGGGCCTCTTCGCGATGCAGATGCTGCCCATCAGCTATGTTGGTCTCGGGCTGATCTTTCTGGGCATCGCCTTCCTGATCGGCGAGGCGTTTCTGCCGACCTTCGGCTCGCTGGGCTTTGGCGGCGTGGTCGCGTTCGTGGTCGGCGCGTTGATGCTGATGGACACCGACGTACCCGGCTACGGTATCCCGCTGGCGCTGATCGCCGCGGTCGTCGTGTTCAGCGCGGCTTTCGTGCTCGGGGTGTCGAGGCTCGCGTTGCGGGCCCGCCGCCGGCCCGTTGTGACCGGCTCCGAAGGCTTGATCGGCAGCATCGGCGTAGTGCTCGACGACGGTCTGCTGCTGGAGCACGCAGCGCCAGGCGGCGCGCCGCACGGCTGGGCGCGCGTGCACGGCGAGCGCTGGCGCGTGTCGAGCGCCGCGCCCCTCGCGCCGGGCCAGCCGGTGCGCGTCACGGCGCGGCGCGGCCTGACGCTGATCGTGGTGCCCGTCGCCGTCACCGCCTCCGGCGAGGCCATACAAGGAGAACAATCATGATCGGTTTCACATTCGGCTTCGGCAGCATTCTGATTCTGCTGGTGGCCGTGCTGATTGCTTCGTCGGTGAGGATTTTTCGCGAGTACGAACGCGGCGTCGTATTCATGCTTGGGCGCTTCTGGAAGGTCAAGGGCCCGGGTCTCGTGCTGATCATACCGGTCGTGCAGCAGGTGGTGCGAATCGATTTGCGCACCGTCGTGTTCGACGTACCGCCGCAGGACGTGATCACGCGCGACAACGTGTCGGTGAAAGTGAACGCGGTGGTTTACTTTCGCGTGGTCGATCCGGAGAAAGCGGTGATCCAGGTGGCGCGTTACTTCGAGGCGACCAGCCAGCTTTCGCAGACGACGCTGCGCGCAGTGCTCGGCAAGCACGAACTCGACGAGCTGCTCGCCGAGCGTGAGCAGTTGAACGCCGACATCCAGAAGGTGCTCGATGCGCAGACCGACGCGTGGGGCATCAAGGTATCGATCGTGGAAATCAAGCACGTCGACATCAACGAAACGATGATCCGCGCGATTGCTCGCCAGGCCGAAGCCGAGCGCGAGCGGCGTGCGAAGGTGATTCACGCGGAGGGCGAGTTGCAGGCCTCGCAGCATCTGCTGGAAGCGGCGCAAACGCTCGCCCGGCAGCCCCAGGCGATGCAGTTGCGATACCTGCAAACGCTCACCACGATCGCCGCCGACAAGAATTCGACGATCGTGTTTCCGTTGCCCATCGATCTGCTGAGTGCAGTGCTGGATCGCTTCGACAAGCGCACTGCCCCATGAAGCCGCCGGACTGCACTGTGCCGCGCCCAATGAAACGGTGCATTGCCCCGGATCGCCTTAATCTAAACGCAACTGAAAACTAGAATACCGCCGTTGCTTTTAACCGCTCCTTAGGAGCTCATCATGAAAATGTTTGCTCAAGTTGGACTCGGCGCGCTGCTGGCCGCTGTGTCGATCAGTACCGCATTCGCGCAGACTCAGGCGCGGCCTTACGACCCGTCGGCCCCGAAAACGCGGGCACAGGTCAAGGCCGATCTGATCGAGTGGCGCGCCGCGGGTTACGATCCGCTCGACTGGATCGACTACCCGGAAAATGCACAGCGCGCGAGCCGAATCGTCGCGGCCCGGCGTGCGCAGCATGCGGGTGGCACGATCACCGAGTAACACGCGCCGCTTCTTGCGGCGTGGCTGCCGGGTTGCGCGCGACTGCAATGGTCGCGGGTCGAAGCGGTCCGGCATGCCGTTTAAACCGTTCGCGGTCTGCGTTTTGTCGGCAGACCTGGGGTTGGCGTTTGCTTACCCGGTGTTCGGCTCTGCCGCTTGTTGGTGGGATTGCAGCGCGTGCGCTTGCGTTTCGTCGCTTGTCGGTACGCTTTGGCGGCTGTCCCCTCGTCACCTATCTGTCCAATTCGCTTGCACCTTCGCGCCATACGCAGCAAGGTATCAGCTCGCCCCTTCGACAACCCGCTGCCGGAATCCGAACGATGCCAATCTGGGTTGATGCCGACGCCTGTCCCGTCGTGATCAAGGACATGCTGTATCGCGCCGCGCGCCGCACCGGCACGACGCTGACGCTGGTCGCCAACACGTTTCTGCGCGTGCCGCCGTCGCCGCTGATCCGCGCGATCCAGGTGCCCGCCGGCTTCGATGCCGCCGACGCCCTGATCGCCGAACGCGTCGTCGCGGGCGATCTCGTGATCACCGCCGACATCCCGCTGGCCGCCGCCGTGCTCGCAAAGAACGCGCAAGCCCTCGACCCGCGCGGCAACTGGTACACGCCGGGCACCATCGAAGAACGGCTGCGCATGCGCTCGATGCTGGACCAGTTGCGCGGCAGCGGCGTGGACACGGGCGGCCCGGCCGCCTTCAATCAGCGCGACAGCAAGAGCTTCGCCGGCGAGCTCGATCGCTGGCTGGCGCGTCAGCCGCGCGCTTCCGATGCGCCGGCGCCACACTCTCCCGACGAACCCGCCGCGTCATAAGCGTTTCGCGCCGGTTGCGGCACACGGCGTCGCGTGCGGCCGCCATTCGTGATTACAATCCGCCGGTAGCCCCGCGCCCCTGGTTCATGGCACCGCGTCTGACCGGGCGCGGCACAGACAGCACGGCACGGCACCGGGCCGCTGCGCCTCACCTGCCTCGACCACAACGAACACTTCCCGAACAACGAGAAACCCGCATCATGGACTCGATAAAACGCTACTTCGGCTTCGACGCCGCCGGCACGAACCTGCGCACCGAACTGCTCGCGGGCCTGACGACCTTCCTGACGATGGCCTACATCATCTTCGTGAATCCGGCAATTCTCGGCGACGCCGGCATGCCGAAGGACGCCGTATTCGTCGCGACCTGCATCGTGGCTGCGCTGGCTTCGCTGATCATGGGTCTCTACGCGAACTACCCGATCGCGCTGGCGCCAGGCATGGGCCTCAATGCGTATTTCGCGTACACCGTCGTCAAGGGTCTCGGCTTCACCTGGCAGGCCGGGCTCGGCGCGGTGTTCGTCTCGGGGTGCCTGTTCCTGATCGTCACGCTGTTTCGCGTGCGCGAAGTCATCGTCAAAGGCATCCCGCGTTCAATCCGCACTGCGATCACCGGCGGCATCGGCCTGTTCCTCGCGATCATCTCGCTGAAGTCGGCCGGCGTGGTGGTCGGCAATCCGGCCACGCTCGTCACGCTCGGCGATCTGCACAACGCGCACACGGTTCTCGCCATCGTTGGCTTCTTCGCGATCGTGACGCTCGACTGCCTGCGGGTTCGCGGCGCGATCCTGATAGGCATTGTCGGCGTGACGGTGCTGAGCTTTTTCTTCGGCGGCAATGAGTTCCACGGCGTCGTCTCGCGGCCGCCCTCCATTTCGCCGACGCTGTTCCAACTCGACATCCGCGCTGCGCTTTCCACCGGTGTGCTGAACGTCGTGCTGGTGTTTTTCCTCGTCGAGCTGTTCGATGCGACCGGCACCCTGATGGGCGTCGCCAATCGCGCGGGGCTGCTGGTCGAAGGCAAGATGCACCGGCTGAACCGCGCGCTGCTCGCAGACAGCACCGCGATCCTGGCCGGCTCGATGCTCGGCACCTCGTCCACCACCGCGTACATCGAGAGCGCGTCCGGCGTGCAAGCGGGCGGGCGCACCGGCGTCACCGCGATCACGGTGGCCGTGCTGTTCCTCGCAGCGCTCTTTTTCGCACCGCTCGCGGCGGTGGTGCCCGGTTACGCTACCGCGCCGGCACTGTTGTATGTGTCATGCCTGATGCTGCGGGACATGCTCGACCTGCCGTGGGACGACGCCACCGAAGTCGTGCCGGCCGCACTGACCGCGCTGCTGATGCCGTTCACTTATTCGATCGCCAATGGCGTCGCGTTCGGCTTCATCTCGTATGCCGGCTTGAAGCTGCTGACCGGCCAGGCGCGCAAGGTCAAGCTGGTGGTGTGGATCATCGCGGCGATTTTCCTGTTCCGTTATTTCTACCTGGGCAGCGAATGAGCAGGGTCGCGACCATCCGCTGCCCGGCATGCTGATGGTGGACGCCGGCGGACGGCCGATGAAACTGGCGTGGGTCGGTCTCGGCTTTGCGCTGATCGACGCGGGTCCTTCGCGCGGCCTTTCTGAAGGATGCGCGTGAGTGGCACGGCAATCGGTTCTATGGGTAAACCGGTCTGACGTGCTCGCGCATATCACTTGTGCTGGAGGACCGCACGTTAAAGCGAATGCTCTGACGCCAACCGGGAATGTTGGCAACGCACGCGCACGGCAATTCATGCGGCGCCAAAGACCTGCACTGGGGCTGGTTCTTTATATTGCGCACGCAAGACATCTGTGCGCACGCGATGAACGACGGCTGCGCGAAGGTGCCGCAGCCGGTTTGAGCGGCTCACGCCGCGCTCAGCTTTCGACGATCCGGTTTATCGCGCGCCTGGCTTGCGTGGCCGAACGCATCAGCGTTGGAGCCGGCTACTGCGCACGACACGCCGTCAGTCAGTTACGCCAGTTCGCCTCGTAGAATCGCACATAGCCGCTTCTGAGCACGAGACACTGCGCCCGCGTTTCCGACAATAAACGGCGCGTGGCGGCCTCGATGCGGGCCCGGTGCGTGTCGAATGCGTCGACCATGTCTTCCAGACGCGGCGACGCAGCGCCGAAATGATCTTCGAGCGCTTCCGCGGTGATCATGCATTCCACCCTCTGCCCATCGACCATCGCCGGGAACGCCAAGGTGAGTTCGCGACCTGAATATTCAGGCGTTTCTTTAGGGAAAAGGATCTGCATGGGTTCACCTGCAAGGTTGGCGCCGCGCATGGATGGCCTGTTGATGCGCGTGCTGGTTGCATCCGATCGTGCCGGCAGCTCCCTCCTCCTTGTCCAATGCTGACGGCGCGGGCTCGTCACCCCGCTGCGGCGCCGCTCGGTTCGCGACTCGCGGAGGTGAATTGATTCACTTTAGACGACTTCGGGCGCGGCGCAAGTTTTCCTTGCCGTTTGCCCGATCCTGATGCGCTGCCCGTCTTTTTGCGGCGCCCGGCCCGCGCGCGCTCGGTGTTTTCGCTGCGTTGCGGCACGCACTTCGTCCTGTAAGATCGCTATTCGACCGCGAGCGCGCATGGTGCGCCGCGGCATCGAACGACGGGCAACGCACCTGTCGCGCGTCGGCGTTCGGCGCTCCACACTACTGCAGCGGACCCTGGACACCGCTCGGCCACTCCAGCCACCGATCAGCTCGCTCCCGGCGACGCAACAGGCAAACGCTCACAGTCGCCCACGACCTGCGGCCGATGACTCCCGCCCGCGCCCATCGCGTGTAAAGTGTGGCGCACCCAGCCACCCATTCACACGATGTCCGATCCAGCCCGCCCGCCGCTCGTTCGCATCGAGCCGCTCGGCCACAGCTTTGAAGCGCCCGATTCGCTGACTATCCTCGAAGCCGCCGGCTTCGCGAATCTGCGTCTGCCGCGCTCGTGCCGCAATGGCACATGCCGCACGTGCGTTTGCAAAATGACATCTGGCCGTGTGCGTTACACGATCGAGTGGCCGGGTCTGAGCCGGGAAGAAAAACAGGAAGGATATATCCTGCCGTGCGTGGCGATAGCGGAAACCGACCTGGTGATCGAAGCGCCGGACGCGATCGAAATGCCGCCGACACCCGCGCCGTCGCGCTCAAATACGCGGCGATGACACGCGGCGATGAGGCGCGGCGCGCCACGCGCCGCTCGTCGCGAAACGGGGCTTAGCGCCCGCCGCCCATCGCGCGGGCGATTTTCTTGTCGGTGTTGTACTGGCTCAGCGCATAGACCGACCAGATTGCGGCCGGAATCCAGCCGATCAGAGTGATCTGCAAAATCAGGCAGATGAGGCCCGCAAACGGGCGGCCGATCGTGAAGAACTGTAACCACGGCAGAATGATGGCAAGCAATAGACGCATTCAGATTTCCGGTTTCTGTTGCGCGGCAGTGCGCTCGCCCTGGGATGAGTCAGCGCGCCTGATCAGAGCGGTGCAAAGCGCGGCACCTTGCCGCCTTCATGCTCGACCAGCTCGAAAAACACCGAAGCGGGACGCGTCCAGATCGTACCATTGCTGGCTCGTTAGACGATCATCGTGATCGTCGGATCGGACTCCGGCGTCGCTTCGCACATCAGTTCATAAATGCCGCCTTTGTAGTGCCGGTAGCGCGTCATGTTTGTCCTCGTCGAATGACTGAAAGCCGCAGCGCTTCGCGCGGCGATGCGTGGATGCGGGCCGCCACGAAGCTCGTCCGGCGCGCCCTCACAGGGGCTTGCTTCGCCGCGTCACCCACCCTCTTTCATCTGCTTCAGAATCTTGTAGACGGTGGCGCGGCCCATCGTCAGCACGGCGGCAACGTAATTCGCGGAACTGCGGCCGCGAAACGCGCCTTGCGCATGCAATGCCTCGACGATTTCCCGCTTGTGTTCGCGCGTGAGCGCATTGACACCCATCTGGCGCTCGCGCAGCCACGTGTGCAGATACGTGTTGATGCGGTCCTGCCAGTCGTCGCGGAACAGGTCTTCCGCGGGGGCATCGGTCAGCGTGCCGCCCTTGATGAACAGGTCGAGCGTCGAGCGCACGTCCTCGAACACCGCGATATTGAAGTTGATGCACAGCATGCCGGCGGGCTTGCCGTCGTCGTCGAACAGGATGTTGCTCACGCAGCGCATGCGCCGGCCATCCCAGTTCAGCTTCTCGTACGGGCCGATGGTCCGGCCGCGCGCCGCATAATGCACTTCGTCCAACACCGACGGCCCGCCGACTTCGAGCTTCGACAGATTGTTCACGAGGTACGCGATGGTCTGACTGCGCAGGTCGTGAATCACCACTTCGGCGCACGGATAGAGCAGCGCCGCGATACCGTCGGCAATCGGAGCGTAACGCTCCAGCAGCAGGTCTTTCACAGGAGACAGGTTTGGGTTGCCCATTGGGGATCGCAGTGTTCGAGGGAAGCAGCGCGGGCCTCGCACACGCGCAGCGCAGCCAAATCGCAGGCGGCCGCACAAGCCGTACGCCGCAACTCGCCATTGTAGCCACCGTGCCCGGCCACCGCGACTTTTGCGACCGCTGTGAGCATTGTGCCAATGGCGCCGCTCGAAACCCGCCACGCGCTTCGTGCCGCGCACACCACCATTCTTGTCCGCCTGCCGATGCGATCTTTTTCAAGCGATAAACGAATTGACCATTTCCCCGAGCAGCAGATGGCCAAGCTCGATGCGTTTCGCGCCGTGCTCGACGACAAAGGCGCGCCGGAGATCGTCCGCAACCAGGGCATCTCCTCACATCGAATCGAGTCGAATCGCTCGCCGGCTCGGACGACGCACGCGATCCGCTCGCCGCGACGCGCGAGCTGCACCAGCGCGTCGCCGCAACCTCGCACTGGAGCACGCTTGTACAGGCGAGGCGACCCCGGCGCCCTTGCAATGCGACGCGTGGCGCCCGCAGCGCCGCTCCTCTCAAGCGCGCAGCAAGCGGCCTGCTCAACCCGCGAAGAGCCCGCCCGCTGGCCGATTTGCCCACGCGCGGAAGTTTTTGCTATCCAATTAGCCCCATTTAGTGCATCATATTGGAATAGCTGCATCCCGCATTCGTAGCATCGGCAACACCGGGCAGTCCCAAACCGGCATCTCCGCACTACCCCCGACTGTTCGAGCGCCGCCCGTCGGCGCTCCCGTCACTCCGGCAATGCGCCGCATGCATTCGCCGTCGCGAGTTGTACTGCTGAGTGATTCAGCTTTACGCGCCCGATGCCTGCGCGACTTCAGCGTGTTTCTTCTCCATCGAATCCGCGACTTTGCGCGGCCGCGCTCAAGCCCTTGCCATCGGGCCTGTGCCAACTTTTTCCATGGCGGCGCGCCCTCGGGTGCAGCGCCGCCGGCCGTCTTGCCGCGCGTAACACGCGTGACATGTCGACCACGTAATACAGGACACGTGCCTCATGAAATCTGTTATCAAGACGTACAAAGGTTATGAAATCCACCCGCTCGTTTATCCGCGCCGCCCGGCGGACGGTCAGACGAGCCGCAATCCGGACGCGGGCTACGACGCGTCGGTGCGCATCTGCCGCGTGGGTGCGAACCCCGCGTCCGACGGCCGGGTGTTCCGCTTGCAGTATCTGTTTCCTTTCGACGGCACGGGCAAGGCGCGCATTGCGTGCATGGCCCACGCCGAGCAACTGATCGATGGCCAGGTGGATGGCCAGTCCGTCGCCGATCTTTGAGCGGTACCATCAGCGCATTGCGCTGATGCCGCGACCACAGCGGGTGCGAAACCGCTGTCAACCGTATTGAATGCTGCGCCGCCCGGCTTCGCCGGCGACCAGCACCCGTGATCCCATCGACCAGGAGTTATGCATGGCGAAAGAAGAGTTGCTTGAACTTGACGGTATCGTCGACGAAGTACTTCCGGACAGCCGTTACCGCGTGACGCTCGACAACGGCGTCGTGGTTGGCGCTTACGCGTCCGGACGCATGCGCAAGAATCACATCCGTATCCTCGCGGGCGACCGCGTGACGCTGGAACTGTCGGTCTACGACCTGACCAAAGGCCGGATCAACTTCCGTCACAAAGATGAGCGCGCCGGCGGTGGCGGTGGGGCTCGCAACAATTCGCAATTCCGTCGCCGCTAAGGGCTGACGGCTCGCTCGGCCACATAGCGCAAAGCCTCCCCCGCGCGAGGCGGTGCGGCAGAGCGTGAGCCTTGCGATCGAGTCTCATGCAAGGCCTTTCGCGCGCCTTCTCCGGGCTGACTCGCTGATTCGTTCAGTCGGGCCTAGACGGCGCGCCACTGGAGCCGCAGCTGTTCGGCTTGCGTTGCGAGCGTCGAGGGGTCTGCGGTGCCTTGGGGTCTTTCGGCGAGTTGCGGCATGTTCGCAGGCCAGCCGTTCTGGCCGCAGCAGTCAGCCCACGTGTAGGCCGACTAGCTTGGCGTTCTGCTTCTGGCGTTTCCATACATGCGGCCGTTTGCGCCGTCTCAACGCAGCGCTCCATCCGCGCTCGACGAATATCGCCTCCTCCGAAGCCCGAACACCGCCCCGAGATCGTTTCGGACGGCACTTCTGCGCAAGTGCGCGACCACCCGCACCTCCACTTTCCACAGCTACTCCCGCATCGCCGCGAATGCCCCTTGCCCTGCGAGCGAAGCCGGGCCATCACCGCGTGCGACGCGCCGCGCTTCCAGCCCGACGCGGCGACTGGCGCTGACCAGTTGAGCAGCGCGGCGCATGCGCCGCTTCGGTGCATCGCCTCTCCGTGCCCCTGGCGGGTGCACCGGCGCCCGGTGCCACAGACGTAACCCCGTGACAGCCCCACAGTCACCAGCGCAACGGCAACTTGGCATAGGTGTTGCTTTAGTGCTAGTCAGCCGTCGATAAATCCCCCTCTATGCTGCGTGTTCTCCTCGTATCCGATACCGACAAGCCCATCGGCGATCTGCGCGATGCTCTCGCCCTGCTCGGCTGCGAGATGCTCGCCGGCACCACGACGCCGCAGGCGCTGCATCGCGCGGTACAGGACGAGCGTCCCGACGTGATCATCATCGACACTGAATCGCCGTCGCGCGATACGCTCGAACAGCTCGCGGTGATGAACGCAACCGCGCCCCGTCCGGTTCTGATGTTCAGTCACGACGCCAACCAGCAGTTGATCCGCGATGCGGTCAACGCGGGCGTCACCGCCTATCTGGTCGAAGGCCTCGCGACCGAGCGCATCGCGCCGATCCTCGAAGTCGCGCTCGCGCGCTTTGCGCAGGAGTCGCAGTTGCGCGAACGCCTCGCGCAAGTCGAGAACGAACTTGCCGAACGCAAGCTGATCGATCGCGCCAAACGGCTGCTGATGGATCAGCAGAAAATCACTGAACACGCCGCCTACGCCATGCTGCGCAAACGCGCGATGAACCAGGGCGTCAAACTCGCCGAAGTCGCGCGCGCGCTCGTCGCGTCGGCCGACTCGCATCAATGAAGCGCCGCTCATGAATTCTTCCGCCTCCATCGCCGAATCTTCGTCAGCCGGCCGGCTCGAAAAGACCCATTTGCGGCTCGGTTTCGTCGCGCTGTCGGACGCCGCGCCGCTCATCGCCGCGAAGCTGCTCGAATTCGGCCACGCGCATGGGCTGACGCTCGAACTGCGGCGCCAGCCATCATGGGCCGCCGTGCGCGACAAGCTGCTGTCGGGCGATCTCGACGCCGCGCATGCGCTGTACGGGCTCGTCTACGGCCTGCAACTCGGACTCGGCGGTCCGCGAACGGACATGGCCGTGCTGATGGTGCTCAACCGCAACGGCCAGGCTGTCACGCTCTCCAACCGTCTCACCGACGCGCTGGCCGAACACGGCACACTCCGCAAGGCGCTGGCGACGCTGCGCCGCAAGCCCGTGTTCGCGCAGACCTTCCCCACCGGCACGCATGCGATGTGGCTGTATTACTGGCTTGCATCGCAGGGCGTCGATCCGTTGCGCGATATCGAAAGCGTCGTGATTCCGCCGCCGCAAATGGTCGCCGCGCTCGCCGAGGACAAGCTCGACGGGCTGTGTGTCGGTGAGCCGTGGAATGCGCTTGCCGAAGCGCAAGGCGTCGGCACGACGGTCGCTTATACGAGCGAAGTGTGGCCGGACCATCCGGAGAAGGTGCTCGCATGCCGGCGCGATTTCGTCGACGCGAATCCCAATGCGGCGCGCGCGCTCGTGCAGACGATGCTCGAAGCATGCCGCTGGCTGGACGGCGCGGGACATCGCGAGCAGATAGCGCACTGGCTGGCGCGGCCTGAGTACATTGGGATTGACGAAGCGGCGATTGCCGCGCGGCTCGGCGCGGGGGTCGGCGCGGGGGTCGGCGCGCGGCTCGGCGCGGGAGTGGGCGCCAATGCCGGCGCTCATCTCAGCCCTGGAGTCGGCGCTGGAGTCGGCGCTAGGCTCGGCGCGGAACTCGGCGCTGGGCTCGGCACTGGGGTCGCCGCCAACGCCGGCGCTCACCTCAACCCTGGAGTCGGCGCCGCGGCCAGGCCGCCGGGCATCCTCCCCGTGCGGTTCTTCGACGATGGCGTGGCCACCTATCCCCATCCGTGCGAAGGCGCGTGGTTTCTCACGCAGTTCGAGCGCTGGGGGATGATCGATGCGCGCACGGACTACGCGCAAATCGCGGCGCGCATCAACCAGACGCACCTGTATCGCGCGGCGGCCGCGCGCATGAACGTGGCGGTGCCGGGCGAGGACGTGACGCGGGTTCTGATCGACGGCGAGACATGGGGCAGCGGCACGGCATCGGCCGCTTATGCGCGGCGTTTCCCGATTCGCCGCTAGTGGGCGAACTCCGGCGCGTGGTCGGTGGTCGGTGGTTGCCGTCCCCGCGCCTCATGCAACAGGCGATGCGATCGATGCTGCCCGCCCGACTCGCGCGGACAGCTTGCCGGCCGCGCTAGAAGTTGAATTGATCGATATTGCTCGCGTCGAACGTGGTGGGCGGTCCGAGAATGATTTCGCCTTGCGGCCCGATCGTGCGCTTGCCGAGTTTGCCCGCATCGAACGATTCGCCTTCCTTGCCGCTGATCGCGCCGGAGCACAGTGCCGCCGCCGCATAAGCCGCCAGGTAGCCGAGCTGGTTCGGGTCCCACAACTGGAATGCGGTGACGGTGCCGTTCTTGACGAACGCGCGCATCTGGTTCGGCGTACCCAGGCCCGTCACCGCGACCTTGCCCTTGCTCGACGAGGACGAGATATAACGCGCGGCCGCCGCAATGCCGACCGTCGTCGGCGCGACGATCGCCTTCAGATTCGGATACGCCTGCAACAAGCCCTGCGTTTCGACGAACGACTTCTGATCGTCGTCATTGCCGTAGGCGATCTTCACGAGTTTGATCTTCGAATACTGCGGCTTCTTCAGTTCCTCCTGCATCCACTTGATCCACGTGTTCTGGTTGGTCGCGTTGGGCGTCGCGGACAGCACCGCGAACTCGCCCTCTCCCCCCATCAGTTTCGCCACCAGTTGCACCTGACCACGGCCGATGCCTTCGGCATTCGTCTGGTTCACGAACAACTGCCGGCCCTCGGGTGCTGTGTCGGAGTCGAAGGTCACGACCTTGATGCCTTGCCCCATCGCTTTCTTCAGATACGGCACCACCGCATTCGCGTCGTTGGCCGCGATCACGATCGCATCCTGGCGCTGCGTGATCAGCGTGTTGATGTACTGCACCTGCGACGATGCGCCCGCATCCGACGGTCCCACGACCTTGCCCACGCCGCCGAACTGCTTGATCGCGGCCATGCCGCCGTCGTCGGCGATCACTTCATATGGGTTGTTGATCTGCTTGGGGACGAACGCGATCTTCAGGCCGCTTTTCAGCTCCGCGGCGCACGCCGCGCAACTGAGCGCGAGCAACGCGGCGCCAAGCGCGGCCGTGCCGGTGTGACGTAGAAGAGGTTTGAACATGAAGTGTCTCCTGCCTTGTTGTTGGACGTAGTGGTGTCCGGGTTAGCGGTCGTTGGACTTTCTCTTCGCTGAAAACTTTCCGATGCCGTTATAGAGAAGCAGCGGACTTCGCGATGAAGCGCCGGTCGCGCGCCGCGCGCCAGCGGGCGACCAGATTCGGTATCAGCACCGAGGCCAGAAGCAGCACGCCGGTGACGATCGTCAGCGTTTCACTGGACACGTCGTCGAGCGTCAACGCATTTTTCAGCACGCCGATGATGAGCAGCGACAGCAGCACGCCAATCATCGAACCGCGTCCGCCGAAAATGCTCACGCCGCCGAACAGCACTGCCGCGATCACCGACAACTCGAAGCCCTCGCCGTTATCGCCGCGCGCGCTGGTGAAGCGCAGCGTGTACACGACGCCCGCCAGCGCGCTCATCACGCCGGACAGCACGAACAGGCGCAGTCTAAGCCTGGCCACTTCGATGCCGGAGAACGCCGCCGCGGTCGGATTTGCGCCGATCGCGTACAGGCTGCGGCCAAACGCGGTGGACTGCAGCAGCACGGTGAACACCAGCGCGCCGACGATGACGATCACGAAGGGCAGCGGAATGAAACTCGCGCCGAGCGTGTTCATGCCGAACGCCGTGTACGCCGGCGGAAAATCCGCCACCGCCTGATCGCCCAGCAGCACATACGCGAGCCCGCGAAACAGCGCGAGCGTACCGATCGTCACCGCAAGCGAGGGCAGGTTGAGCTTGACGATCACGAGTCCGTTCAGCAGGCCGGCCAACGCGCCGGCAATCAGCACGAGGACGATCACGACCGGCATCGGCAAGCCCATGTGCCACAGCACGCCCATCAACGCGCTCGACGCGCCCAGCACCGACGCGACCGACAGGTCGATTTCGGCCGCGACGATGATCAAGGTCATCGGCAGCGCCATCAACGCGATCTCGGTCAGATCAGCCAGCACATTGCTCAGATTCGCACCGGTGAGAAACACCGGCGACAGCCAGCGTCCAAGCCCGAGCGACAAGATGAGCACGATCACCAGCAACACTTCCCATTGCAACGGCGTTTCGCGTTTGCGCGTCAGCAGTGCGGAATCGGGCTTAGCCATGATCGCGTTTCCTCATCATGCGTTTGGCGACGGAGCGGGCCAGCAAGGTATCGGCGGCAATGGCGAGGACGATCAGCGCACCCTGGATCGCCTGCTCCCAGAACGGCGATACATGCAACACCACCAGCGCGATGCTGATCACGCCGAGCACCAGCGCGCCGAGCGTGGCGCCGAGTATCGTGCCGACGCCGCCCGTGATCGCTACACTGCCGACCACGGCCGCGGCGACCACCTGCAGTTCGATGCCCTTGGCGGTGCTGGCGTCGACGGTGCCGAAACGCGCCAGCCACAACGCGCCCGCGAAACCGGCAATCGCGCCGGACAACAGAAAGCCCGCCATCACGCGCCGTTCGACATTCACGCCGGCAAGCCGCGCCGCCTCAGGATTCGAGCCGATCGCATAGTGTTCGCGTCCGCCGCGAAACTGCTTGAGGTACACCGCGAGGCCGACCAGCACCACGAGCGCGATCAGCGCGAGCGTCGGGACGCCGAGCAGCGTGCCGGTGGCGAGCCGCGAATACGCGTCGGGCAGACTGGTCGCGTTGATCTGGCCGCCGTGCACCCACGCGTAGTCCGCGCCGCGAAAGATGTACAGCGTGGACAGCGTGGCCACCAGCGACGGCACGCGTCCCACCGCGATCAGCAGCGCGTTGATGCCGCCCGCCACGAGACCGATGCCGAGCCCGGCCGCCAGCGCGACGAGCACCGGCATATGCGGAAACGCGACGTACAGACTGCCGACCGCATAAGCGCTGACGCCGACTGTCGAGCCGACCGACAGATCTATATGCCGCATCAGAATGACCACCGTCATGCCGGCCGTCAGCAAGCTGATGATCGACACGTTCAGCAGCACGTCGCGCAAATTCTGCAGGTTGAGAAACTGAGGTTTTGCCAGCGCTGTGCCGGCGATCAACAAAATCAGCACAACGAATAGCGTGGTCTCGCGGCGCTTCGCAATGCTCGCGACAAAGCCGCCCGGCGTGCCGGCGGAGCGCTTGACCAGCGGCGTTTGAACCGGCGCGGAATGAGTCGGGGAATGGCGCATCATGCGGCGCGTCCCAAGGGTGCCAGCGGTTGACCGAGCGCAGCGGCCATGATGCGCTCCTCGTCGGCGTCGGCGCGCGCTATGTCCGCGCTGATACGCCCCTCGTGCATCACCAGCACGCGGTCGGCCATGCCGAGTACTTCCGGCAAGTCGCTCGAAATCATCAGCACGGCCATGCCTTCGCTGACCAGTTCGGCCAGCGCGCGATACACCTCGGCCTTCGCGCCGACGTCGATGCCGCGCGTCGGTTCGTCGATGATCAGCACCTTCGGGCCGGTGGCGAGCCACTTGCCGAGCACCACCTTCTGCTGGTTGCCGCCCGACAAGGTGCCGACCGGTGCATTCGGATCGTCGGCTTTCAGGCGCAGCCGTGCGCCCCAAACGCTCGCGAGTTCAGCCTCGCTGCGCGCAGAGATCAGGCCGTGTTTGACGAGCCGTCCGAGCACGGTCATGGATGCATTGCGGGCGATGCTCAGCTCCAGCGCGAGCCCCTGCTGACGCCGGTCTTCCGGCACCAGCGCGAGGCCGGCGCGCACTGCCGCTGCGGGCCGGCCCACTGTCAGACGCTCGCCGGCGAGCCAGACTTCGCCCGCATCGAGCGGATCGATGCCGAAGATCGCGCGCGCGACTTCACTGCGTCCCGCGCCGACGAGGCCGGCCAGCGCGACGATTTCGCCAGCGCGCACGTCGAACGAAATATCTTTGAACACGCCCACGCGCGTGAGGCCGCGCACCGAGAGCCGCACTTCCCCTGGCGGACGATCGGCCTTCGGATAGAACGTTTCCAGATCGCGGCCGACCATCTTCGCGACGATCGCCTCGGTGGTGAGATCGGCGGTCAGTGCGTCGAACACTTTGGCGCCATCGCGCATGATGGTCACGCGTTGCGTCAGCGCGAACACTTCGTCGAGCCGGTGGGTAATGAACAGGATCGCGACGTCGCGCTCGCGCAGTTTGCGCACGATCGCGAAAAGCCGCTCCACTTCCGTCAGCGACAACGCGGCGGTCGGCTCGTCCATGATCAGCACGTTGGCGTTCAGCGACAGCGCCTTGGCGATTTCGATCACCTGCTGATCGGCGATCGACAAACCGCGCACGAGTCGATCCGCACGCAGATCGACGCCGAGCGAAGCCAGCAGGCCGTCCACTTCGCGGCGCATCGTGTCGTATTGAATGCGGCCGATGCGGTCGACCGGCTGCCGCCCCATGAAGATGTTTTCCGCGATCGACAGATCGAAGAACAGTGTGGGTTCCTGATAGATGACCGCGAGCCCGGCGTCGCGCGCTTCGGCGGGCGTCGCGAATCGGCGGGGCACGCCATCCACCCGCAGTTCGCCGGCATCGGGCTGATGCACGCCGGCAAGAATCTTCACGAGCGTCGACTTGCCCGCGCCGTTTTCGCCGAGCAGCGCGTGCACTTCGCCTGGCCATAGCGCGAGAACGCCGTCGGAGAGCGCACGCACGCGCCCGAATGATTTACTCGCGTGCCGCAGTTCGAGCCTCGGCATGGCGGATCTGGATTGCTGCACTGCCTGTCTCCTGCTTTTTGTGTATCCGTGTCCGCGTTCGCGGCTGGGTCGGCGGCTCAAGACGCCTCGGACGCCTCAAATGCGATAGAAGCGTTCTGCGTTACGGCGAAACATCGCGTCTTTTTCGGGGACGCTCGCGCCCTCGACAATCGACCCATACGCTCGCCACAGGTCCGCATAGGAGCCAAACAGCCGGTCCACCGGAAAGTTCGATGCGAACATCGCGCGCTCGACGCCGAACGCATCGATCGTTTCGAGCACGTAAGGCCGCAGGCTTTCGACGCTCCAGCGATGATCGAACATCGCGAGTCCGCTGATCTTCACCGCGACGTTCCTGCAACCGGCAAGCAGGCGCATCCCGTCGCGCCATGCACGATAACCGCCGACGCTGCTGCGGTCCACGAACATCCCCGCATGGTTGACGATGAACTGCGTGTCGCCGTGAGCGCGCGCGAGCGCGGCGGCTTCTTCCATCTGTGACGGGTACAGTTGCAGATCGAACGACATGTCGTAACGGCGCAGCAGCGCGAAGTGTTCGCGCCATTGCGGCTCGCGCATGAAATGCCGGCCAACGTAGTCGAACAGCTTGTTCTCGTGCACGTTGAGGATCTGGCGAACGCCCCGCGTATTGCGGAACGACGCGTGCGCTTCGAGCACGGCGGGCGCGCTCGCCGCGGACAAATCGACGGCGGCGACGATCGCGTTCGGCATGCCGCGCGAATCCTGGCGCTCTGCAATCGACTGCAGCCAGCGTGTTTCTTCGACGGGATCGGCGGGATCGTGATTTGCTTCGACGTGCACCAGTTTCAGCACGTCGATGCCGCCGGCTTCGCGCAGCAGATCGTCGAGCAGGTAGTCATGCTTCAGGTCGCGCGCGTCGCCCACGAACGACACGCCCGGATTGTCCAGCCACGGATACCGATGCGTCTTCAGATCCCACAGATGAATATGCGAATCGACAACCTGCATGCAGCACACTCCGTCCAATGAAGGTCACGACGAGGGGCCACTACGAGGTCAGCGCGCGCGATCACGCGGCCAACCGTCAACTCATCGAGTTCAAATGAAAGACCGCTTCGAGCGCTTGCTGAAGCGGCGTATGATCCGGCGCGGTCTGCATGATGTCGGCCATGTAATCCCACCATTTGCGCATCACGTCGACTTGCGGCAACTGGTCCATCGTGTGATGCCGGGTCCGCGTCAGCACGGCGAAAAGATAGTTTGACTCCGGGTCGAAGAAAATCCGGTACTCCCGCACACCCGCGTTATGCAAGGCATCGACCAGTTCGGGCCAGATGTTCGCGTGACGTCGTTCGTATTCCTCGCGCATCCCGGGGTTGAGCACCATGCGCAAAGCGATTGTCTCCATTGCGGTCTGTCTCCCGTCGTATTGCGGCGCTTCCCTCGCACAGCGTGGAAGCGTTCTGATGCGACTATAATTCCTGCGTCGATAGCATCTCAATCCGTTGTTGGGATTGGGCGATCCACAAACCGAATCGCATCCGAGCCATGAGCCAACACGCTGCCGCCGTCGCACTCGTCAACCGGCTCAAGTTCAAGCATCTTGCGCTGCTCGTCGCGCTCGACGACACGCGCAATCTCCATCACGCCGCCGAAGCCGTCAACGTCGCGCAGCCAAGCGCGAGCCGCATGCTCGGCGACATCGAAGAAGCGTTCGGCTTCCTGCTGTTCGAGCGCAACGCGCGCGGTATGGCGCCCACACCGCTCGGCGTCGTCACGCTGGCCTACGCGCGGCGCGCGCTCGCCGAGCTGACACGCTTCGCCGAAGACCTCGACGTCAAACGACGCGGCGGTCACGGGCAACTGACCGTGGGCGCGATCATGGGCGCCGCACCCGACTTGCTGGCCATGTCGGTGGCCGCGCTGAAAACCGAAAGCCCGTTGCTCAACGTGCGCATCCTGGGGGAAACCAGTGACCAGGTCGTCCAGTTGTTGCACCGCCGCGAAGTGGATCTGGCGCTCGGCCGCCTGACGAGTCCGCTGCAACACAATGACTTCAGTTTCGAACCGCTCGCGCGCGAGACCCTGCTGCTGGTTGTGCGCTCGGTGCATCCGCTCGCGCAGCGAGCCCGCATTACGTTGCCCGAGCTGATCGACTGGCCGTGGGTCGCGCAACCCATCACGAGTCCCGCGCGCGTGCTGTTCGAGGAAGAGCTGGCGCGCGAGGGACTCGCGACGCCGGTAAACCTCACCGAATGCGCGTCGATCTTCGCGACGCTGCAATTGCTGGAGAACTACGATGCGGTCGCGATGCTGCCGGAGTCGGTGGTGCGCGATCACGTGCGCGGCAAGCTGCTGGTCGCGTTGCCGCTCGAGATCGGCAAGAGCCTGTCCGGCTTTGGCATTCTCACGCGCAAGCAGGAGGGGCTCGCGCAACCCGCGCTGCGTTTCATCGAGTTGCTGCGCGGGTTTTCGCGCAAACTCGCGCGAGACGACGCCGTGCCCGGCGCTTCGCCCGCGCCCGATACGCTCGTCGCGCAGGCTCCGGTGAATTGACATCGGCCTCGGCATCGCGCGTTATTGCAGATTGACGAACAGGCCGCCGTCCACCAGCAACGCGGCGCCTGTCACATAGCGCGCGCGCTCCGACGCGAGGAACACCACGCAGTCCGCAACGTCTTCCGGACGGCCCAGGCGGCCAAGCGGAATGCGCTTCTCGAAGTAAGCTTTCTTCGTTTCGTCGGCGAGGTCTCGTGCGTTCAGATCCGTCGCAATCGTGCCGGGCATCACCGAATTGCAGCGAATCCCGTACGGCCCCAATGCGATCGCGCACGACTGCATCAGCGAATGCACGCCAGCCTTGGTCGGCGTGTAGTGTGTCTGCATGCCGCCGCCCACCAATGCGCTGATCGAACTCGTGGCGACGATCGCACCGCCCGTGCCCTGCTGCTTCATCTGCTGCGCGGCGGCTTGCGTGACGTAGAACGCACCGTTCAGGTTGACCGCCACCGTCGACTCGAACACGTCCGGCGGCATGTCGAGGAACGCGTGGAACGGACAGATGCCGGCGTTGCTGGCGAGCACGTCGACTTTGCCGAACGCTTCGACGGTGCGGCGCACGAGTTCCTGTCCCGTGTCGCGTGCCGCGACGTTGCCTTCCACTGCGATGGCGCGCCGCCCGAGCGCTTCGATTTCGCCGACGACTTCGTCGACAGCGGAGCGGCGTCCATACGATGCGTCGTTATCGCCCCAGTAGTTGATCGCCACGTTCGCGCCTTCGGCGGCGCAGGCTACGGCTATCGCACGGCCGATACCGCGCGAGCCGCCTGTGACGATTACGACCTTGTCCTTGAGCAGCACGTCATCTTCTCCTTTGCTGGGTCATCGATCCGATCAACGCGGATACGGTCGCACCAACGCGCACTCCGGATTCAACCGCACCCCGAAACCCGGCGTGTCGGGCACCTTCATGCGTCCGTTGACCGGCACGGGCTCATCGAGCAGAAGCGGCGTGAACATCGGCACGACTTCGTCGGCCTTGGGCGCCATCATCAGGAACTCGGAGAACGGCGAGTTGTGCCGCGTCAGGACGAAGTGATAGCTATACACCGACGACCCATGCGGCACCACCATCACATTGTGTGCATCGGCGAGCGCGGAAATCTTGATGAGCTCCGTCATGCCGCCGCACCAGCCCACGTCGGGCTGGATCAGATCGCAGCATTGCATTTCGAGCAGCATGCGAAAACCCCAGCGCGTCGCCTCGTGCTCACCGGTGGACACCATCATGCCGCGTGGGACATTGCGGCGCAGTTCGGCGTAACCCCAGTAGTCGTCGGGCGACAGGCATTCTTCGATCCATTTCAGCCCGTATTCGTGCGCCCCTTGTGCGAGCCGCGTCGCGTACGATACATCGAGGCTCATCCAGCAGTCGTACATCAGCCAGAACTCGTCACCCACGCGCCCGCGCATCTCAGCGAGCTTCGCCAGGTTCTGCCGCAAGCCCGCTTCGCCTTCCGCGGGACCATGCAGCAACGGCAGCTTGCCGCCGATGAAGCCCATCTCTTTGGCGAGATCGGGCCGCGCGCCGGTCGCATAAAACACCAGTTCATCGCGCACCGGGCCGCCGAGTAACTGGTACACCGGCTCCTCGCGCACTTTCGCGAGCAGATCCCACAGCGCGAGGTCGACACCCGAGATCGTGTTAAGCACGACGCCTTTGCGTCCGTAGTACAGCGTCGCGAAGTACATCTGATCCCACATTTTTTCGATGTCGGTGACGCACTGCCCTTCGAGAAAGCGCGCGAGATGTTTCTCGACGATGAACGCGCCGATTTCGCCGCCCGTGGTCACTGCGAAGCCGACGGTGCCGTCGCTCGCTTCGATCTCCACGACCAGCGTGCCGAGCACGTTGATGCCGAACGACTGGCGGCTCTGGCGATACTCCGGATAGCGCGCCATCGGGGTGGCGACGTGATCGTCGATCCAGTGTCCGTCGGGCTGATCGTGATAATCCGCGCCGCCGCCGCGAACGATGAAGGCACGCACGTGCCGGATAGTAGGCATGGCCATGAAAGGAGCTCCGTTAGGGCCGCGTCGAACGTGCTGCCGACAGCGCGCGGCACCTCTGCGCTCGTGTGCCGCGGTGTTGTGAAGGTGTTTGCCTGGGTACCGCACGGATCGCATCAGGCGTTCAGTAAGTCGCGCGACCGCCTGAGAGATCGAACACCGAACCGGTGCTGAACGCGCAATCCTCGGACGACAGCCACAGGATCAGCGACGCCGCTTCTTCGGGCAGCAGGAAGCGGTTCATCGGAATCTTCGAGAGCATGTAATCGATGTGCTGTTGCGACATCGAATCGAAGATTTCGGTTTTGGCTGCGGCCGGCGTGACCGCGTTGACCAGAATGTTCTTCGTCGCCAGTTCCTTGCCGAGCGACTTGGTCAAGCCGATCAGACCCGCCTTCGACGCACTGTAGTGCGATGCATTCGGGTTGCCTTCTTTGCCGGCGACCGAGGCGATATTGACGATTCGTCCGTAGCCCTGCTTGAGCATTTGCGGCACGACCGCGCGACAGGTGAGATACGGGCCGATCAGGTTCACGTCGATCACGCGGCGCCACACGTCCGGCTGCAGTTCCCATGTCGCGCCATTGCCGCCGGTGATGCCCGCGCAATTGATCAGCACGTCCAGCGCGCCGTGTTCGGCAACGGTTTGCGCCACGGCCTGGGCGACAGCGGCTTCCTCGGTCAACTCGACGGTGATCGCGGTGACCTTGCCCAGTTCGCCGAGTTCGCTCCGGCTGCGCGCGAGGCGTTGGCCGTCGACGTCCCACAACGCAACCGACGCACCCGAGTTCAGCGCCCGCTGCGCGACCGCGTAGCCGATGCCACGCGCGCCGCCGGTAATGGCGACGACGCGCCCCTCCAGATCGAGTTTATTCATCGCTGTGCTCCTGTGGGCCGCCCTTTGGGGCATGCCGATTGTTGTCGTTGCGCTGCTGTCCGTGCGGATCTTTGTGCAAATATACGGGCGGCGCGATGCGTCAACAATTCGAGTATTAGAGACGGCGATAACAAAAGCGGATCGGGGTGAGGGAGTCCTTGGGGGCGCTGATTCTACGTCGGTCGAATCTGCTACGTCTGCTGGAAACGCACAGACTTACCTGGTTTATCGGATCTTGATGACCACCTTACTCTTTGTACGGACGGTTCCGACCTACGCCAAAGCCTCTCGCGTCGCTTGGAACGGGAAGACGAGCAAGGCGGACTGCGTCGGCGCACGCGGCTAATTGCAGTACTCAAGAGTGGCTGATTTCATGCCGAGGTCGTCGTCAAGCGCGTCTTTTTAGGGAAAACCGGTTGCGCTTGAAGCAGAAGCCTTCTCTGCGCAGGGCGACCGACAGGGTTTCCAGCGCGCACGGCATAGGCTCGCCATGCACGGCTTCGATGCGCTTCGCAATTTGTCCGAGCGTCATGGACTGCATGCGGGCAACCTCCGTTGCCGTGGCCAGCATCGATTCGGACAACGCACGAGGACGACCGCCACCATGGCCGGAAAGCAGACCACACAAGCCTTGATCCTTCCATAGTCGACACCAGTTGTAGATCGACTGCGCGCTGACATCCAGCGCGTCAGCCGCCTTCGGAGCACTCAATCCGTTGGCCAGCCGCAGGAGTCCTGCCGCACGCGTGCGGATGTCTCGATGTCGATGATTCACCGACATTTCCTGCAAGGTATGCCTCTCTGTTTCGCTCAGTTCGATCATGCACTTCATCATTTCGCCCGGACTCCTTAATAGTTGGTACTTCAGAAGGACCAATCCGCTTGCGTCGATCTCATCGCGGCGCCCCTCTCGCGCCTTTGTACTCCTGCGCGAAACAGTCATTGCATTTGCCCGTTACGATAAAGACGTCCTTGTCTTCGTAGGGCGGCTGGCGATGGCAGGCCGAGCAGCGCCATTCCAGTTGCACGCATAGAGCGCGCCATTGGCCCCTGACCTCGAGCTGTCTTTTTGCCGCTTTCTCCATGACCTGCCTCCAGTGAGGCTGCGCACCGTCAGGGGCGGAGCCAGAACTGTGAACCGGTAAAGCGCGCGACGTGCTTGCCGCGAGTTCCTGGGCAAAAATTCACGATGTCGACTGGCGATCACGCGACGCAATTTCATTCGCAAGCCCCGCGAGGACCGCGGTAATGGCGGCACCACAAAGGACCATTTCGCCGCTGACGTACCAGACGCGCCATCCCTGTTCCTGCGCGACGTAACGTACTGCCTGCTCGTAGATTCTCTGGCTATCCCGGTCCAACTGCACCGCGATCTTCTGATCCGGCCACGCGAAGTCGAAGCGCACTTCGCCGGCCGGCTTTCTCATACTGAGCGCCAGCACATATTCAAACTCGGGTTCGGGTAGCTTCGCCGCATGCACCTGCGACATGAACATCTGATGCTTTTCGCTAATCGTGCTCATTCCCGCCTCCGTCGTCGTAGGTGTGACATCACAACCTATATGTACGCCGCCCAGCGTGCAGTTCGTCCCCGATGGTCGGCCCGGAATCGGTGAGCTCGGCGCGGGCACCGTCGGCCTGCTGCCAACGGACGGCGATCGCCGTCGTGACGGTGACTGTCGCGCTCTGCAACGAACGCTCGGCACAGAATCGACGGCTTCATGATTGGCTCCGCAGATCGCTCAATAAGGTCTCCGAAACAGGTATCGGACTTTTGTCCTACTGGATCGCCCTACCTGGCCTCGGGTTTTCGATAGACTGGCTCTCTTTCCGTAAGGATTCAGGAGCCAGTTAACTCGCTAGGCAAAGTCACAAGTGCCGCGTGTAAGCGACTTTTTAGTTAGTGTTCCTAAATGCGATATCCCAATTCGAATGCCGTCTTAAGGGTTGAGTCCAGGTCTTCGAGCGCGCACGTTACAAGTGGGTAGATCGCCCGCATCGCCGGTCAAGCCATTGGCCTTTTTGGTGGCGCGGCCGCATAGGCGGCCGACCTGTTGCGAGGGAACGAACTCCCGGCTCTCCTTATGCTTACGGGCTCAGCAACTCGTAATGTACCTTTCGATAGCACCCTGTGACTGTACGAGGAAAGGATAAGAATTATTAAGACGGAATAAAGCCCCCTGTCAGGGGGGGGGGCGCGAGATCGTTCGGCGGGGGGGTGGTGGACACTGCCGTTTCCGTCGGCCTTTCCCGTTTCAACGGTGCCGAGGTATGCAGCGGAAGCCGCTCTGCTGAGCCGCGATCCAGTCCGGAGAAACTGGGGGAAAAAGCGGCGCGGCGGATGACGACGACTCCGGTTGTAAGATTTTGTATATCCGAACAGGCATCCCGATGCGCCCCGTGCGCGTGGCGTCAATCCGTTCGTTTTGCGCGCTGTGCAAGGAGATGTCCGTCGGGCCGTCGACGCTCCTACATCAAGCGCCAGTCGTTGAATCGGCCTTTATCAGACGGTCCCTGTCGGCGCATGTGAAAGTCGAACCTATCGAACGCGGATATCCGCTAGATACGTTTGGCTTCGCGGATGCTCCGCAGATTAGATGCAATCAACATTGATTGGTTGAACGAATCGATCACCCCGACCACCGAAACTAACGCAGTACCTTCTGCAAAGAGATAAAGGAATTGAGCACCGGAGGAATAATCTGTCGAGTCCCCTGCGGCACGATGACGGAACGCAGTGTCTGGAAGTGGGACAAACCCAGCGAACGGGACGCGGCAGTCTGGCTCGCGAACCGTTCTCCAGTTCTTCGCGTACGTCGTCGAAGAATGCCCTGGCGCTTGGCAGCGGGAAGTTATCGCAATTGACTTTGGTCCAGTCCGTATCTCCCAGCTTGTCGACAGCGACATCGATCTCGTCCAGCACGGCCGGAGGAAACACTTTGACCCATCGAGGGTTCGTCTGCATTGCGACACCATTCCACACACAGGCACCCTGCAGATAATCGCCTAAAGACATTGGCTCTCCAAAGAAACTGGGACTGGGACTCTCATCCAATTCGCGAGAACAAACCGCGAGCGCGCCAACCGGCGAGGTCTCCAGGGACCCGGCATCTGACGCGTTGTCCGGTTGTATATACAAGATCTTGACGATACCCGTGTTCTTTAGTCCATCAAGGAATTATCGCAAGGTTGCGGGCAAACACCTAGACGAGGTCGACAACAAGGGCCGGTGTGCGCCGGGCGGACGGCCGGGCCGTTCGGTTTGCGTCGGCTTCGTGGCCGAACTGCGCCCTCAACGGGAATGTACCGACTCATGCGCGCGCTTGTATATACAGACTGACCCGCTCGAAAGTTTCCGCAGCGGCTATCGACAACACGGCCGGGCCGGCGATTCGCGCACTCGTTGACCCCGTACAGTCCAAAACGACCTGCCATCGGCAGAGGTCAATTGCTGCACTGCCACCTGTGTTTGCGGTGACTTCGTATAACCTTCTATCAGCAAGCAATCATCTCCTGACTATTGCCGGGTACACCGCGCCGGTAAGCTGCCGATCACGGTGCGAACGGCAGCATCGTCAACGGAGCGGCACTCCGCTGTCAACGCGCCAGGCGATCCGGACCAAGACAAGCATGAACACCTCGCCAGACCATTCGCCCGACGTCGTCGACTACCTGCTGCGCCGACGCTTTCTCGTGACGCGCCGATGGCTTCGCGCAGTCCGGGAACAGATGGACATTGCTCCATCCGGCCGCGAAGGTACACGCCAACTCGTCAACCAGCTGCCCCACCTCTTCGACGAACTTTGTGCAATGCTTCGCGCCGGTTCGGACAGTGCTAACACGCGCGCCGACCGCGATGCGCGGGACCACGCGCTGGAACGCTGGCGCCAGGGTTACCGGCCCGATGAGCTCTACCTGGAATTCGACCTGCTGCAACAATGCGTGCACACGTGCATCCGCGAGTTCTATCTGGACACGTCGCTGCGTGCCACGCAGACTGCCGTGCATGAGACAGTCGAGCGGTTCTTCAGCCGGGTCATTCACGGTGCTATCCGCCAGTTACAAACGCAGCAGGATCGCCGGCTGCGCGACGCTTTGAAAGAGCGCGACCGCGCCGCAGCGGCGCATGAAAGCAGCCAACTGCGTGTGCGCATCGCGGCTGCCGCGGCGGGGCTGGGCATCTTCGAATGGAACATTCGGGAAAAGACTGCCGTCTGGGAAAACGAGCGCATGTACACGCTAACTGGGCAGCCCTTCGAAAATGGGCCGCTGAACGAGCAGCAGTTTTTCGGCGACGTGGTGCACCCGCAGGACGCCGCAGCTCTCAAGGACGCTTTCGAGGCGGCGAGCCGGTCGATGGAGCCTTTTCGTGCGGTCTTCCGGATTCGCAAGGTGCTCACGCGCGAGGAACGCACTGTGCAAGTGTCTGGAACGTTCCTGCCCGATACATCGGGATCGGCCACTGTCCTGGTCGCCATGATGGCCGACGTCACCACCCGTATTCGCGCCGAGGAAGCATTGAAGGATGCCGATCGCCAGAAGGATGTGTTCCTCGCGACGCTGGCGCACGAGCTCAGAAATCCGCTTGCGCCGATTCGCAACGCGGCACACCTGCTGCGGCAAAGCGGTGGCTCAGCCGAACGGCTGAACTGGATACAAGGCGTGCTGGAGCGGCAGTCGGCGCATTTATCGAGGCTGATCGACGATCTGCTCGATCTCTCGCGCATTGCAACCGGCAAGATCACGCTGCGCATCGAGGTCTTCGACATCCACATGGCCATCGACCGTGCCATAGAAATCAACGCGCCTGCGGCAGCGCAACGCGGCCATCGCATAGAAGTCGTCGACCCGGTGCCGCAGGGGCTTTTCGTTCGCGGCGATCTTACCCGGTTGACGCAAGTGGTAGCCAACCTGCTGGACAACGCCATCAAGTACACGCCCAACGGCGGTCATATCAGGCTGCATGTCACGGGCGACGACATGTGGGTCACAGTCTCCGTGGTGGACAACGGCATGGGTGTGGAGCCGGACGCCCTGCCCTTGCTGTTCGAAATCTTCGCCCAGGCGCCGGCTGAGCACAGCGCTAAGGCCGGACTTGGCATTGGCCTGTCGATTGCGCGCTCGCTCGTCACGATGCATGACGGCTCGATCGTTGCAACCAGCGACGGCCCGGGAAAAGGGTGCTGCTTCACGGTCCGGCTGCCGCTTTGCGATGCCGCGCATGTTGCCATCGAGCAGGCGGCACCGCGTACTGGCAGTGCCGGCAGGCCGCTTCGTATTCTGGTGGTGGACGACAATAGCGATGCAGCGCTGTCGCTCGCCATGATCCTCGATCAGCACGAAGTCCGCATCGCCGACACCGGTGGCAAAGCGCTCGACATGGCGCGCGAATTTCACCCTGAGGCCGTGATTCTCGATATCGGCCTGCCGGACATGACCGGCTACGAGGTCGCGCGGCGGCTTCAGCAAACCGGCGCGGCGCAATGCCCTTGCCTCATCGCACTGACCGGCTACGGCCAACCGGACGATCGCAAGCGAACCCTCGAAGCCGGTTTCGATCACCACCTCGTCAAACCCGCCAGGCCCGAACAGATCCTCACCCTGCTTCAGGACGTGCAATCGGCAACGGAGCGCGTCCGACAGCAGTCACCCCGTTGACGCCACTCGGCGATGCATTCGATCTGTTAGCACTACCGGTTATTCGACAAAGCTTGCGCGGGAAATCGCATAGTCGCAAGGCTGACGATCGGATCGCGCGAATGCCCTACTTTCAGAACCGGCTACGGTTCAAGCTTCACCTGGATCCAGCCCGGCTCGCGGCGGTCGAAAGCGCGGTAGGCCGCCAGCGCGTCGGTAATCGGTTCTCGTTGCGTGAGCACGGCTAGCGGATCGAACGAACCGTTACGCACCAGTTCGACAAGACGTGGCGTGATGGCGCGGTGATTGCAGTTGCCCATGCGCACGATGAGATTGCGGTTCATGGCCTCGCCGATCGGAAACACCCGGTCCGTTGGCGGATAAACGCCGATGATCGACAGCGTGCCCGCCTTGGCCACGGCCCGCACAGCCCAGGACAACACCTGCGACGGCCCGCTGCCCGGCTGCCAGTTCTCGCCGTCGGGGTTGGTTCTTGGCGCAACCTGCTTGACTAATCAGCACGCGGTCGCCGTTGCGAAGATTGCGTACTGACCGCCCTACCTCCTCGATGATCCCGACGCCTTCGTGGCCGAGTATCGTGCCCGGCACCATGCCGCCCAGCGTGCCGCGCACCATGTGAAGATCCGTGCCACAGATTGCGCTCGATGTCAGACGCACCAGCGCATCGGTCGGCTCTTTCATTTCGGGCTCCGGAACGTCATCGAGACGAATGTCGCCTATACCGTGAAATACCACTGCTTTCATCATCACCTCCTGCAGTTCGCGACGGTCGAGCGCGCTCAGCACGTCTTACAAGAACGCCCGCGCTTGTAGAAAGTACGATGTGTCCAGCACCGCAACGCCTGCTGCTGGGCCGGCAAAGAACGCAGCATCGCGCGTTCCACGGCCACGTGTTCTGCGCGACCGGTTGCGCGCGTTTGATCTCGATGACACGAGCACTATGCAAGCGCTCGCGCAGCAGGCCGATGCACATGTCGCCGCTGTGGTATAGCGCTTGCTCGGCTCAGCGTAGATTGTCGCCCTGAGAGGAAGCACGATGCCCACCCCTCCCCCTAATGATCCCGGCCCGTTTGACGGCGACAGCGTCAGCTCCGCCGGTTCGCCTGGCGGTTCTCCTGCCGGTTCCGGCGATGGAACCGTATTGTCGGGAACGGGCCAGCCCTCGCATTCCAAACCATTCGAACAGGCCCGGTCCGCGCCGTCGCCACGACCTCAAGAGGAGCCCGCCTCAACGCACGGAATGCGTATCACGTACCGCGGTGTTCTTCTCTCGGTGACTGCGAAGCGGAATGCGCGAGGCGCGTGGATACCGGAGATTGCCGCTCTCTTCGACGGCCGGCCGATGGATCTGCCCAACGTGCAACCCGTGACGCCGGAATGGCTCACCGAGGACGAAGCGCTACGCGCCGGCATCGAGCATGGCCGCTACCTGGTCGACCGGAGCTTGCCCAATCCGGCACAACGGGAGAAGCAGAGATGAGCAAGCTGACCGACATTTTGCGTCGCGCGATCGTGTCGGGCGGCGCGGCGGGCGGCGCGGCCGCCGTCACGGCGGCGGCCCGTGCGCCGCGTGACGGCAGTTCTCCTTATGCGCCGATCAACGCGGTCACGCATTGCTTGTGGCCCAGACAAGCGTTCAGCGAGACCGGCCCAAGCGCCCGTTTCACGCTAACAGGTCTTGCCATCCATCAGATGTCGGCTATTTTCTGGGGTCTGCTGTTCGAAGCATGGCTCGCGCGTAGAGCGCCGGCCGACAGCGTCGACAGCAAGCCGAGCGTCGCGGCCGTCGTGACCATTGCAGGAGCCACCAGCGCGATTGCCTATGCGGTCGACTATCACCTCGTGCCCAAGCGGCTCACGCCGGGCTTCGAGGCACATCTTTCGAATCGCTCGATGTTCTATGTTTATGCTGCCTTGGCAACCGGTTTTGCCGCAATCGCACTGAGCCGGCGCTGAACGCTCAGCCGCGCGCAGACTTGATTGTCTGAATGCGACGGCTAGCAACGAACATCGAGCACGCTTAGCGGCCTGTGCTCAGTTCCTGCTGTCGCCGCGCTCGCGCGTCTTCCTCGAGGCGTGTGTCTTCGAGTTCCTGCAGCACGCTATCGAGGTCCACGGGTCGCGTGTCGGCTTCGACGCGGCCCGTCAATTCCGCATCGACGTGCAGCAGCCCTGCTTCGAAGAGCGTCCAGATTTCCGTGCCATAACTCGCGGTGAGCAGTTGCGGCGCAAACCGTCCGAAGTAGGCCGCCAGGTTGTCCACGTCCCGCTTGAGCATCGCGGCGGCTTCGTTGTTGCCGGCCGCGTCGACGGCCTGTGGCAGATCGATGATGACCGGCCCGTCCGCTGCCAGCAGGATGTTGTATTCCGACAGGTCGCCGTGAATCAACCCTGCGCACAGCATGCGGACCACCTGGTTGAGCAGCAGCGCATGCAGTTCTAGGGCGCGCGCCTCGGTCAGATCGACGTCGTTCAACCGCGGGGCGACGTCGCCTGCTTCGTCCACCACCAGTTCCATCAGCAATACGCCGTCGGTACAGATATAGGGTTGCGGCACGCGCACACCTGCGCCGGCAAGCCGGAACAGCGCGTCGACTTCGGCGTTCTGCCATGACGCTTCCTGCATCTGACGGCCATAGCGCGTGCCTTTTTCCATGGCCCGCGCCTGGCGGCTGTTCTTGACCTTGCGACCGTCCCGATACGACGCGGCTTGCCGAAAACTGCGCTGCTTCGCGTCCTTGTAGACCTTCGCGCAACGCGTGGAGTCGCCGCTGCGCACCACATAGACGGTGGCCTCCTTGCCGCTCATCAACTGGCCGATGACTTCGTCGATGAGTCCTTCTTCGAGAAGCGGTGCAAGTCGTTTCGGTATTTTCATACGACCACCGCCCGGCGCGCCTGGAACGCGCATTTCACACGCGCGGTGTCTAAGCGGCGCGTCGGAGTCTGCGCGACCGGGGAAACGCTGAATCGGGCAGCCGGTACTGCCGGCCGTGAGCTTGCTGGGTGGGAGAAGGATCGGGTCATGCCGGATTATACGGGTGGCCGGCCGAGGGCCGATGCAAACGTCCCCGGAAGACCGCGCAGATGCATCGCACCGCACTTTGAGACAGCCCGCCAAACACCCCGACTTGCAGTTGCATCATGGCTCAGCTCTGCAGCGAGCCCAGTCGTCAGCCGCCCCTACTAAGGCAGAGGTCAACGCGTGAGCAAGTGCAGCACGGTCTTCAACACGCCGGCGACGGCCGCGACCGCGATCACCCCAAGCGCCCACAAGCCGGCGAACCATGCGAGACGCCGCCACATTTCAGTGATACCCCTCGCCCGGGCGCATCTTCCCTCTGAACACCGAGTACGCGTAAATCGTGTAGCCCAGAATCAGCGGAATGGTGATGCCGGCGCCGACCAGCAGGAAGACGAGGCTCGCATGAGGCGCCGCCGCTTCGCGAAACGAGATCGCGGGCGGTACGAGATACGGATAGATGCTGATCAGCAGGCCGAGGTAGCACAGCACAAAAATGCCGTATGCGAATAGCAGCGGTAGCAGATGGCGCCGCGCCGAGAGGCTGCGCCAGAAGCCTACCGCGAGCAGCACCAGAAGCACCGGCACGAGTGCGGTGAATGCGAGGCCCGGCCAGCGGAACCAGCGCTGCGCGAGCGAGCCTTGCAGCATCGGCGTCCAAAGCGTCACCACCACGATCAATGCGAGCACGGCGACCGCCATGGTTCTCGCGTGGCGGCGGCAGCGTTCATGCAGCGCGCCTTCGGTGCGCAAGATCAGCCAGCAGGAGCCTAGCAGCGCGTAGCCGGCGATCACCGCAATGCCGCACAGCACGGTGAAGCCGGTAAGCCAGTCCCACCAGCCACCCGCATACGAAGCGCCCTCGATGTGGATGCCTTGCAGCAAGCCGCCCAGAATGAGCCCCTGGCACAGCGCGGCCACGCTCGAGCCGCAAAAGAAGGCGACATCCCACCAGGCGCGTCCTTTGCCGATCGCGCGGAAACGGAATTCGAAGGCCACGCCGCGAAAGACCAGCGCAAGCAACATCGCGATGATCGGCGGATACAGCGCGGGCATGATGATGGCGTACGCGAGCGGAAACACCGCGAACAGTCCGCCGCCGCCGAGCACGAGCCATGTTTCATTGCCATCCCACACGGGCGCGATCGAGTTCACCATGACGTCGCGGTCCACACCGTTGTGCTCGACAGCGAACAGAATGCCTACACCCAGATCGAATCCGTCGAGCAGCACATAAGCGAGCACGGCAAACGCGAGGATCGCCGCCCACACGAGCGGCAAGTCGAACGTGAAGAAATTCATGACGAGCTCTCCTCGTTCCCGGAGCGCGATGTGCTCGGCTGTGAGGTGCGCGAGCCGGATTGCAATTGCGCGGGCCCCGGCGTGATGCCCGCGCTTCGCTGCGGCTTGTCCTTTGACGGGCCAGGCGTATCGAGCGTGGGTGGCGTGGCCATCAGCCTCAGCACGAACACCATCGCGGCGCCGAACACGATCAGATACACGACACCGAACGCAGCAAGCGAGGTCGCGACCCCGGGCGCGGCGATCGGCGACACGCTGTCCGCCGTGCGCAAATGCCCGTAGACGGTGAACGGTTGCCTTCCGACTTCCGTGACTATCCAGCCGCACAGCAATGCGATCAGGCCGACCGGTGCCATCGCGACCATGAGCCGGTGCATCCATCGGGCCCGATAGAGCGTGCCGCGTGCCCGGAGCACAGCGCTTGCGAATCCGGTCAGCGCCATCAGCACGCCGAGCCCGACCATGACGCGAAACGCCCAGAAAATCACCGGCGAAAACGGCCTGTCGGCGGGCGGAAAGTCCTTGAGACCCTGGATCGAACCGTTCCATGTATGCGTGAGAATCAGCGCGCCCAGGTGCGGAATCTCAATGGCGTGGTCGGTTCTCTCGGTTCGCATATTGGGCATGCCGAACAGGATGAGCGGCTGGCCCGGTCTCGACTCCCAATCGCCTTCGAGCGCGGCAATCTTCGCAGGTTGATGCTTGAGCGTGTTCACGCCGTGCGCGTCGCCGGCGACAATCTGGATCGGCGCGACGATGCACGCCATCCAGAGCGCCATCGAGGCCATCAGTCGCGCCGGCTGGTTGGCGGGATCGCGCAGCAGATGCCAGCCGCCGACCCCGCCCACGATGAACGCTACGCTCAGATAGGCGGCGAGCACCATATGCACGAGGCGGAAAGGAAACGATGGATTGAAAATAATGCTGGCCCAGTCGGCCGGGAAGAACCGGCCGTCGACCATCGTAAAACCTTGCGGCGTTTGCATCCACGAGTTGGCCGCGAGAATCCAGAACGCACTCATCAAGGTGCCGGTCATGACGAGCACGGTGGCGAGAAAGTGCAACTTCGGCCCGACGCGGTTCATGCCGAACAGCATGACGCCGAGAAAGCCCGATTCCAGAAAGAACGCCGTAAGTACTTCGTAGCCCATCAAGGGCCCGATGATCGGCCCCGCGCGATAGGAGAATTGCGCCCAGTTGGTGCCGAACTGGTACGACATGACGAGGCCGGAAACCACGCCCACGCCGAACACCACGGCGAAAATGGTCAGCCAATACCGGAACGTGGCGAGGTAGACCGGCTTTTTGGTCATGAGCCACGCGCCTTCCAGCACCGCGAGGTAGCTTGCCAGCCCGATCGACATCGCCGGAAAGATGATGTGAAAGGCAATGGTGAAGCCGAACTGCGCTCTGGCGAGCATTAGCGCATCAACCGCGATCGACATTGCGGCACCTCCAGGAGTTGGCGGAACCTGCGCGGGCAAGCATCCAGCGGGCGCCCGTTTCGGCAATGCTAAATAATGCGGCGAAACTACAGCGAAATTACAGCGAAGCTACGATGAAGCTACGGCCAAGCGGCTGCCAACTTTCGCGGCAGGCTTGCATCGTAATACGCCCAAACCGCGGAAGTAGCAATCGCGTTTCCCGCGGCCGCCAAAAGACCACGAAAGGCGAGTTGGCGCTTTCCGACCTTGATGCGAAAAGCAATGTGTGCGCGTGTCGCCCTTCGCAGGTACGCGCGTTGCGGCGCTCAAGCCCGAGGCAACGGTTATCGCGGCAATCCCGTAGCGGTATTCATCCACGCGGCCCGATCGGTACAAAAGCGCAATGCGCTTTGAAAGCGCAATGCGCTTTGGGGGGCCTTTGACGAGGGGAAGCACATGAATTCTCATTCCGGTTCGGACCAACGGGGCGCCCGGCGCCTGCCGCAACGGATGCCGCAGCCCGATTCCATCGCACGCGGACTGGGCTGGTTCAGCATTGCGCTCGGACTCGCGCAGATCGTCGCACCCCGCACGATGGCGCGCGCCGCGGGGGTGAGCACTGGAGCGGGCGTGATGCGCCTTTACGGACTGCGCGAGCTGGCGTGCGGCATCGGTGTGCTGGCATTGCGCAATCCCCGGCCATTCCTGTGGGCGAGGGTCGGCGGCGACGCGCTCGATCTGGGCACGCTCGCGTTGTCGCCCAGGCGCGATGCACGCGCCCGCGCGCGAGCGAAGCGGGGCGCCGTCAACGTCGCATGCATCGCGGCGCTCGACGTGTATGCCGCGAACTCGGCGACAGGCACGCCCAGTACCTCGCCTGTCGACTACAGCGACCGCTCCGGCTTCGCGCGATCGCCCGCCGACATGCGCGGCGCAGCGCTCGCGGACTTCGAGATGCCGCGAGACATGCGCATGCCCGATGCACTCGCGCCTTACACGCGGCAATAAACGCCCGTGCGACGCTGCTGCGTTTTGATCTGCGCCAGCCGCTAGCGCCTTACCGGCATCATGATCGTTCATCACTTGAACTGCATCTCGACCTGTCCGCTGGGCGGCCGGCTCATGGACGGGCACACCGGTAGCTTGTTGCAACGCGGGGTATTGACGTGCCACTGCCTGCTCGTCGAAACGAATGAGGGGCTGGTGCTGGTCGACACGGGCTTCGGACTTCGTGACGTCGCCAATCCGCGCTCGCGCATCAGTCGTTTCTTTCTCACCTTGGTGAGCCCCGATCTGCGGGAGGAAATGACTGCGATCCGGCAGATTCAAAGGCTCGGGTTCGATCCACGCGATGTCCGCCACATCGTGTTGAGCCATCTGGACTTCGACCATGCCGGTGGTCTCGACGACTTCCCGCACGCGACGATGCACCTCATGCGCATGGAACGCGACTACGCGTTCGAGCAGAGAACCTGGATGGACCGTCAACGGTTTCGTCCACAGCAGTGGTCGACTTCCGGCAACTGGCGGGTCTATCTGGCGGATGTCGGCGAGACGTGGCATGGTTTCGAGCGCGTTCAGCAACTCGACGGATTGCCGCCCGATCTGCTGATCATCCCATTGCGAGGCCATACCTTCGGGCATGTCGGCATTGCCGTGGACTCAGACCGGCACGGCTGGCTCTTCAATGCCGCCGACGCCTATTTCTACCACGCTGAAATGCACAGACAAGCGCATTGCACGCCGGGATTGCGTTTTTACCAGTGGATGCTCGAGAAGGACCGCACTGCGCGCCTGCAGAACCAGGCGAGACTTCGCGAGCTTGCATTGAGCAACAGCGCGGTCACCGTGTTTTGCAGTCACGACGTCGTTGAGTTCGAACGACTGTCGCAGCGACAGGCTCATCTTCCTGCGCAGGCGCCGGTGCGAGCGTAAGGTTGCGCGCGCAGCATTCGCCGATGGCGACTGCCGCAGGGGTCAAGCTGACGCCGCTCTCTGAACGCTCGCGATGGGCCGCACGAAGACGTCGACGGCGCGTGCGCAAGCGCACGACGCGCGGCTTACGCCCGCGCGCCGCCATTCTGTACGGCACGGCGCGCTCTCATGCGGCGTGCTCCTCGATGCATCGGCTTGCCGTCCACCGCTCGACCATGAAAGGCACCATCAGACCTGCGCCGAAGGCGACGTAGACCGCGGCGATGTACGCGGCGCTCAGATGGTATTCGAAGCCGGGCGTGAAACGCTTGGGCACGACAATGTAATCGCCGACGGCGGCGGCGACCGTCGTCGCCGCGGCGAGCGCGACCCGATGCGTGCGCTCGCGACTGCTCTTTTGACGCATGTCGTCATCCGTTCTCCCGTTATCGCGGACGTCGGTAGCGGCTGCGCCGGTCGCCGTCGAGACATCGCTGGCCGGGGCGCAGTTCGCGGCGCCGTCGCCGCGTTCCAGCGCCCGCCTGAGCGCCGCCAGCGCCAATGCATTGAACGCCGCCCAGGCAATCGACATGGTCTGATGTATCAGCAGCCCCGCGATCAGATGCCGCGCCTTCGGGCGCGCCGTGCGGCGCGCTTCTTGCGGCCAGAGCCAGTGGCTCACCGCGCTGACGGGCGCGCTCGCGCGCTTGCCGTGCAGCTTGCCGCACAGCGCAAGGGCCGCCGTCGACAGCAGCCCGGCTGCCACGCCGGATGCAAGGATGTCTTGTTTGGCTTTTATTCGGATGGTCATGGTCATCTTCCTCACAGGTGCAACCGGGCTCATCGGATCGGCCGTGGCGCGCAGGTTCCTCGCTCTGGGCCACACGGTCATATGCGGCGTACGCAATCCGGGTGCCGCGCGCGAACGGTTGCCGGGTTGCCGGGTCGTGCCGCTCGACTTTGCGCGCCTCGCGGATGCCGCGAGCAGTGCGCCGCCCCTCGACGGCGTCGATGCGCTGGTCAACGCGGTCGGCATTTTCGGCGATGCGTCGGGTCACGATTTCCAGCGGCTCCATACGGATGCCCCGGTGCATCTGTTTCGCGCCGCCGTGCACGCGGGCGTGCGACGCATCGTGCAGATCTCGGCGCTCGGCGCGGACGAGCACGCGCGCAGTGCCTACCACCTGACCAAGCGTGCGGCGGACGACGCGTTGCTCGCGTTGCCCGTCTCTTCGCTGATCCTGCAACCGTCGCTGGTGTTTGCGCCGCAAGGCCGCAGCACCCGCTTTCTGACGATGTGGGCGACGCTGCCGGTGGTGCCGCTGCCCGGCGCCGGCGACCAGCAGGTTCAGCCGGTCCATCTGGACGATCTCGTGGACGTGATCGCGACGGCGGCGGTGATGCGTCTTACCGAGGGCGCGCACGGCGGCGAACGCGTGGCTGTCGTCGGTCCTGAAGCGCTGACGTTGCGCGCGTATCTGGCGCTGCTGCGCCGGCTTGCCGGCGGTACCCCGCCGCTGTTTCTGCCCGTGCCTCGCGCATGCGTGCAATTCGCAGCACGGCTGGGCGAACACATGCCGGGCTCGCTGATCAGCACCGATGCAATCGACATGCTGGAGCGCGGCAACGTCGCGCCCGCCGATCAGGTGACGCGCTGGCTCGGCCGCGCGCCGCGTGCGCTGTCCAGCCTGCCGCCGGAGCGCGAGCAGTTCGGCGCTTCGGCACGGCTCGAATGGCTGCTGCCGCTGTTGCGCGTGTCGATTGCCGCGGTGTGGATCTGGACGGCGATCGTATCCGCTGGACTCTATCCGGTGCCAGCCAGCTATGCGCTGCTCGCGCGTGTCGGCGCCCCGTCCGGCTGGCGGCCGGCGTTGCTCTATAGTGCCGCGCTGTTCGACCTCGTGCTTGGCGTGCTGTCGCTGTGGTGGCCGGTGCGCTTAGGGCCGCGCGCGCGACTGTGGGCTTTCCAGATCGCGCTGATCGCGTTGTACACGCTGCTGATCAGTTGGCGCCTGCCCGAGTTCTGGCTGCACCCGTACGGGCCGCTGTCGAAAAACCTGCCGATGATCGCCGCCCTGATCTGCCTCATCGAGCTCGACTGGCGGGGCAAGCCGTGACATATCTCGTGATCAAGTGGCTTCACGTGCTGTCGTCGACGATCCTGTTCGGCACGGGCATCGGCTCGGCGTTCTACATGCTGACGACGAGTCTCGGCAACGACACGCGCACCGTCGCGCGTGTGGCTCGTCGCGTGGTGCTCGCCGACTGGCTGTTCACGACGCCCACGGCCATCGCGCAGCCGCTGACGGGCTTTGCGATGATCAAGCTGATGGCGATGCCCATCGCGAGTCCGTGGCTTGCGTGGTCGATTGCGCTCTATGCGGTGGCGATTGCGTGCTGGTTGCCGGTGGTGTGGCTACAGGTCCGGCTCGCCGCGATAGCCCGACTGTGCGACGAGGCGCACGCGCCGCTGGGCGCTGCGTACTGGCGCCTGTTCGGATGGTGGATCGCGCTTGGAGTCGTCGCCTTCTTCGCATTCGTGGCGATCTTCTGGTTCATGGTCACGAAGATCGTATGAGCCGTGCATTGCATTGGCTTGTCGATCCTGCAACTTCTGTTTCCTTGCGTGCGTTGCTTGCTACGCGCCAGTTACTTGTCAAGCGTCGTTGCGCTTGCCGTGCTCGAACCGTAGCATGGGTACGGTCGGGCCGCCTCTTTTTTGCGCGGGGCACGCTGCCCCCGCCGCTGCTGTACTGCACAAAACTTGATCCACGACCGCCTCGGTAGTAACCCCGATGCAAGAAAGTACCAATACGCGGTCGTATTATCAGTAGTGAAGTGTTCGCAACGACGCTATGTTGCTCTAATGGCGATGCGCCGCCTGGCGCAGACGAAGTTCGCGAAGCGAGTTGGACTCAGGAGGGACGGCTGATGCACACCGTTCGTGCTGTCGTGGCCGGCAAGCAAGCTCGCCGCGCCTACACCGGCCTGCCGGATCTGGAACGGCCGCGCCTCGATGGCGCGGGTGAATGCCTGAGCGCGTCAGCCAGGTTTGGCTGCTATCTGCTATCGGGCCGCCCGCAACAACCTCTCGAATCTCAATCGCCAATTGCTGTTGTTCAAGCAACACTTCTCTTTCCGACGGCGCACCTGCCGGCAACCGATGATTGCACCGCAAAGGTATGCGCGGGCGCCGCACACGCGTTGCAAACTTTCCGCCAGAGCGAGGTGGTGCGCGAAGCTGGACCCGCCTTTGCTCATTCTGGAGACCGTGCAAAGAAGCCTCAACCGCAGCCCGACCACGGCCCTCACGCGCCGCGGTTTTTCTAATAAACGGAGACACTCGATGACCCGACTTTCGAACCAATTCATCGGCGCGAGCGCGCTGAGCCTGAGCCTGTTGACCGGCACGCAGGCATTTGCCGCGCCCAGTGGCACGGTCGCCTTTCTGATGCCCGATCAGGCGTCGACCCGCTACGAACAGCACGATTTCCCCGGTTTCAAAGCGGCCATGGGCAAGCTCTGCCCCGCCTGCAAGGTGCTCTACCAGAACGCCAACGCGGACGTCGCGACCCAGCAGCAGCAGTTCAACTCGGTCATCGCGCAAGGCGCCAAGGTGATCGTCCTCGACCCGGTGGACTCGACGGCCGCCGCGTCGCTGGTCCATATGGCGCAGGGCCAGGGGATCAAGGTCATTGCCTACGACCGGCCCGTACCCTCGACGCCGGCCAACTACTACGTGTCGTTCGATAACGAAGGCATCGGCAAGGCCATCGCACAGTCGCTCGTCGAGCATATGAAAGCCACGAGCGTGCCGACCAGCAAGGGCGGCGTGCTGGAAGTCAACGGTTCGCCGACCGATGCGGCCGCGGGACTGATCAAGAAGGGGATTCACGCCGGCCTGCAAGGCAGCGGCTACAAGACGCTAGCCGAATACGACACGCCGGACTGGGCGCCGCCGAAAGCCCAGCAATGGGTCAGCGGCCAGGTCACGCGTTTCGGCCCGCAGATCGTCGGCGTGGTGGCGGCTAACGACGGCACGGCCGGCGGGGCGATCGCGGCTTTCAAGGCAGCCGGTGTCAATCCGGTGCCGCCCGTGACCGGCAACGACGCAACGCTCGCGGGACTGCAGTTGATCATTGCGGGTGACCAGTACAACACGATTCTGAAGCCGAGCGAGATCGTCGCGGCGGCAGCCGCGAAGGTGGCCGTCGGCTTCCTGTCCGGCGAGGCCCCGAAGGGCGAAACGACGCTCTTCAACACGCCGACTCAACTCTTCAAGCCCGCGGTCATCACGGCGACGAACCTCAAGGCGGAGGTTGTCGACAAGGGCTTCGCGAGCGGCAAGGAATTGTGCACCGGCCGCTATGCCGATGGATGCAAGAAGCTCGGGATTACTGAATGATCCGGTTCGAGCGCCGGACGGGCCGCGGCGCGCGCCGGGCCCGGCCACTTTTATGAGGTATCCGTCTCATGGCTGACAACCTTACTTCACGCTCCAGCAACGGCGAACTGGTGCTGAGTCTGCGCGGCGTGTCAAAGCACTTCGGAGCGGTGTCGGCCCTGACGGACATCGAACTCGACGTGCATGCCGGCGAAGTCGTCGCGCTGGTGGGCGACAACGGCGCCGGTAAATCGACCTTGGTCAAGGTGCTGGCCGGCGTGCATCAGCCCAGCACCGGCACCATCACTTTCGGCGGGCGGGAGGTCACCTTGCCCAATCCCGGCGCGGCGCTCGATCTCGGCATCGCCACGGTGTTCCAGGACCTCGCGCTCTGCGAAAACCTCGACGTCGTCGCGAACATCTATCTGGGGCGCGAGCTGAATCCGCTGCGCCTCGACGAGGTCGCCATGGAGGTGAAGGCGTGGACGCTCCTCAATGAGCTGTCGGCCCGCATTCCGAGCGTGCGCGACGTGGTGGCGTCGCTCTCGGGCGGGCAACGGCAGACCGTGGCGATCGCCCGCTCGCTGCTGCTGGACCCGAAGCTGATCATGCTCGACGAACCGACGGCGGCGCTCGGCGTGGCGCAGACTGCCGAGGTGCTGAACCTGATCGAGCGGGTGCGCGATCGGGGCCATGCAGTCATCATGATCAGCCACAACATGGAAGACGTTCGCGCGGTGGCGGACCGGATCGTGGTGCTGCGGCTCGGCCGCAACAACGGCGTTTTCTATCCTGACTCCTCGAATCAGGAACTGGTGGCCGCGATCACCGGCGCCACCGAGAACGCCGTTTCGCGCCGCGCCGGCCGGCGCCAGGCCGAACAGGGCGCGCAGACCCAGGAACCATCATGAACGATGAAAAGCAAGCGGCACCGCAGCGTCAACCCAACGGCGCGCCGCAGCCGTCCACGCTGCTCGACCGCAGCGACGTCCGGGTCAAGCATGCCACCGGCATCGGCGGCACGGTGTCGGCCTTCGTCGAACGGGTGCGCTCGGGCGATCTGGGATCGCTGCCGGTCGTTGCGGGGCTGATCATCATCTGGACCGTGTTCACCACCCTGAACCCGGTGTTCCTGTCGGCCGACAACCTGGTGAACCTGCTGTTCGACTGCTCGACGGTCGGCGTCATATCGCTTGGTATCGTCTGCGTACTGATGGTGGGGCAAATCGATCTGTCGGTCGGCTCGATGAGCGGCTTCGCCTCGGCTCTCGTCGGCACGCTCTGGGTCAATCACGGCTGGCCGGTGCTGCTCGCCATCGTTGCCGCGATCGCCGTCGGCGCGCTGGTCGGGGCGCTGTACGCAGTGCTGCTCAACCGGCTCGGCATGCCCAGCTTCGTCGCGACGCTGGCTGGCCTTCTCGCGATTCTCGGAATGCAGTTGTATGTGCTCGGCGCCACCGGATCCATCAATCTCCCGTACGGGTCGGCGATGGTGAATCTCGGGCAGCTCATCATCATCCCCGCAATCGTTTCGCACCTGCTCGCACTGATTCCAGGTGCCGTGATTCTGGTGGTCGGTCTTCGCACACGGGAGCGGCGCCGCGCGTCCAATCTGTCCGCGCAGTCCGTGGGCGGTCTGCTGGTACGCGCCGTCGCCATCACGATCCTGCTGGAAGTCGTGGTTGCTTACCTCAACCAGGGGCGCGGCGTCCCGCTGATGTTCGGCGTCTTCCTGGGCCTCGCGGTCGCGATGGACTACGCGCTCAAGAGGACCCGCTGGGGCCGCTCGATGCACGCGGTAGGCGGTAATCACGAGGCCGCGAGGCGGGCTGGCATCCGGGTCGACGCGATCTACACCAGTGCTTTCGTGCTGTGTGCAAGTCTTGCCGCACTCGGCGGCGTGCTCACGGCGGCGCGGCTCGCATCGGCCAGCCAGCAGGCCGGCAGCGGCGACGTGAACCTGAACGCGATCGCCGCAGCGGTGATCGGCGGCACCAGCCTGTTCGGCGGCCGCGGCAGTGCGTATTCGGCTGTTCTGGGCATCATCGTGATCCAGTCGATCGCCAGCGGCCTGACGTTGCTGAACCTGTCGTCCTCGCTACGTTTCATGATCACCGGCGCAGTGCTGGCCATCGCGGTGATCGTCGACTCGCTCGCCCGCCAATCGCGCGTGTCGCATGGTCGCGCGTAAATCCAGCAATGCAGGAGAACACCAGATGACTGAATCGATACAGGGAAAGGTTGCAGCGATCACCGGTGCGGCTTCGGGCATTGGTCTGGAGTGCGCGCGCACGCTCATCGCACAAGGCGTACGCGTCGTTCTGATCGACCGGGCGAAAGACAGGCTCGCGCAACTGTGCGCGCAACTGGGTCCCAACGCGTTGCCGCTGGTCGTGGATCTGCTGCAGCCGGCGGAAGTCTCGACGCTGCTGCCACGCATTCTGGACCTCGCGGGCGGCCTCGATATCTTCCATGCGAACGCCGGCGCCTACGTCGGCGGCGAGGTGGTCGACGGCAATCCGGACGAGTGGGACCGCGTGCTGAACCTGAACATCAATGCCGCGTTCCGCTCGGTCCACGCCGTGCTGCCGCATATGGTCGCGCAGAAGTCGGGCGACATCATTTTTACCAGCTCCATCGCCGGGATCGTGCCGGTTGTGTGGGAGCCGATTTATACCGCGTCCAAGTTCGCGGTGCAGGCCTTCGTCCACACGACCCGGCGCCAGCTCGCCAAGCATGGCGTTCGGGTCGGCGCAGTGGCGCCCGGTCCGGTCGTCACGGCCCTGCTCGATGACTGGCCGAAAGCAAAGATGGACGAGGCGCTCGCCTCGGGCAGCCTGATGCAGCCGCAAGAGGTCGCCGATGCAGTGCTATTCATGCTGACGCGGCCGCGCAACGTGACCATCCGCGATCTGGTGATCCTTCCGAATAACGTCGACCTTTGAGGCAAGTAACAGCGCGGTGCCGCTGTGGCGCGCGCCGCCGACCTCGGACGTAAGCGTTCCATCGAGATCTGATCTTGTCTGCCACTTGGGCGCGGCATCTCGCGTATCGGCCCGCGTAGGGACCCACGCAAATACTATGTCGAGGATATCGAAGAGAGGGAAGCTATGCTGAATGACCCGCTTTCCAGTTCCGCCATTCGACGAATGCTACTCGTGGCCGTTTATTTCCTGGCAGCGGCGGCATCGTTCAGCGGTTATTTCTCCAAGTGGCATTTTCGAGACGACATGCCGGAAGCATCGTTGCCGAAGATGCTTGACGGTACGGCGGAACGCCCGTACGTCTACCGGCAGTTGTTGCCCGCCATCGCAAACGGCATCGAGCGAGCGCTGCCGGCGCAATTAAAGCAGCGCGCGGACGCTCTGTTACTCGACAACGATCCGTCTCACCATCCGATCTCGCGGATGTACTCGAATACGCCAGACTCCCGCGATCCGCGCTACGCACTGCGCTACTACCTGATTTATGCAATGTCGTTCGCGTCGCTGCTGCTTGCGCTGTTCGCGCTGCGTACCGTTTGTCTGGACGTGCAGTCGGATGGCGTCGGCGCGACGCTCGCCCCGCTCGCGTTCGCGGCCGGCTTGCCACTGCTATTGACCGAAGGCGGCTATTTCTACGACATGTCTGAGCTTCTCTTCATGGCGCTCGCGGTGCATTTTGCGTTGAAGGGAAGAATGCTGCCACTAATCGTCTTGACGGCGCTCGCGACGTGGAACAAAGAGTCGTTTCTGTTCTTTACGCTCACGTTGTATCCGTTCTTGCGCGGCACGCTGTCGATCAAGTCGACCCTGCGCATCCAGGTGGTTTTGCTTGCCGTGGCCACGGGCGTCAACGTGTTGATTAAGCTCAAATACGCCCAGAATACTGGCGGGCTCGTCTACATTCATTTGATGGATAACCTGCGGTTCCTGGCCAATCCTGTCAGCTATCTACATTTCGAATACAACTACGGCGTGCCCACCCCGAAGGGTTTCAACGTTATCAACCTCGTGTTAATTGCAGTGCTCGTGAAGACGGCGTGGTCCCGCCTTGCGCCATCAGTGCGGCAGTCGCTGATGATCGGCGGCGTGGTCAATGTACCGTTGTTTCTCGCATTCTGCTTTCGTGATGAGTTGCGCAACTTCAGCTTGCTGTATGTCGGATTCGTGGTAATTCTATGCGCCAATATTGATGCCTATGTCGAAAGCCGCTATCGCCTGGGAAGGGTGGCGGTTCAAATTCCGGATGCGGGCCTTCACAGCGCACAGGCGCTCCCGGACAGCGCCCCTCGGACGGACCTCCCGAAAGATTCATTTGCGGGCTGCCGGCTGTTGCGAGCATCCATCGTTGCCAGATTCGCAGGCTACGCGCATGAGCGCGCAAAAGCCGCGCTCACGCCGCGAGCCGATGCTCGAAATACGGCCGCTGCCGATCGTCGAGAATAGCGTGCAGTGTTGCCGGGTCTGATGATTGCGGACTCAGCCACGCGTCAACGTTTTCGGGTTTGATGGGAATGATGCACCGGTCGTGGCCCGCTGCCGCGACCTCGGGCGGCGGCTCGTCGGTGATCGCGGCGAATGACAGCAGATCGGGCTCGCCGTCGAGCGACCAGCGCGACCATAGGCACGCGACGAGCATGTCCTGCGCAGGTTCTGGCCGGAATTCGAGGACCACATTCTCGTCTTTCTCGCCCTCGGCAAGCTGCCTGCCCTCCATCTTCGCCTTGCTCACATTCTCGTAAAAGGCGCTGACAACCAGAATGCCATGCGAGTAGCCGAAAAGCGGCTTCCAGAAACCTTCCAGGCTGTCGCGCCGCGCGTTGTACGTGCCGGGATATTTCACGTCGTAGGAAGCCGGCTTGCCGGCAATGCGGCACTGATAGCGCATCGGCATGACGACGCGCTGACCGTTTTCCATGACCAGCAGCGGCGCGTAGTGCCCTGGGAAGATGCGCGAATCGCTATCGCGCGGTTCAGTACGCTGAATATCGTCCAGCTTGCCTCGCGCCCATGCAATCTTGTCCGTGGCGATTCGCAGGCTTTCCGTGGCCGCCCTGGTGACTTTGGTTTGCAGCAAACGCTCGGCGTCGGCCAGCCGCTTTCGCTGTTTGAACAGCTCCTCCTCGAGCTTCGACGTCTGTTCAGCGTTGAACCTGTCGATGAGCGCCTTGATCTCGCGCTCGCCGTCAGACTGCGGATTCGTGAATGCGTCTTCCATTCCTTTGGGAATTTTGGCCTTGCTGCCCTCAGCGCGCTCGAAGAAGAGGCGCGCGAACTCGCGGATGTTCATCTGTGCACCGAACATCCGGACATATCGGCGATAGTCCGCCTGAATTTGGGCTGAATAGCACACCGGGGCCTCCGCGATGATCGATGGCTGTCGAGATGGCGACCGGCTCGCTGAACGCCAAACCGTAAGCGATCCTAACTACCAACTAGGCCCGCGCCCCTTAAGGCCGGCGGCTCGCCTGACGGCACCGCCTCCAGGAAGCCATGTCCCATCTCGCGCTCGAAGCGCGACGGACTTCCCTGCCAAATGATGCGCGCGTGTTCCAGCACATACACGCGGTCCGCGTGCGGCACCGCGAACGTGACGTTCTGCTCGCCGAGCAGCACGGTGATGGACGTCGACTTCTGCAGCGCTTCCAACGCCTTCGACAACTGCTCCAAGATCACGGGTGCAAGACCGAGTGTCGGTTCGTCGAGAATCAGCAGCTTGGGCTGCATCATCAGTGCGCGGCCGATCGCGAGCATCTGCTGTTCCCCGCCGGACAGCGTCTTCGCGGTCTGGCTCTGGCGCGATTTGAGTATCGGAAACAGATCGAAGAGCCAGGCGAGCTGGTCCGCGCGAACATTGTCGGCCAGATGGTAGCCGCCCAGGTCGAGGTTCTCCCGAACGCTCATATCGCTGAACAGTTCCCGGGTTTCCGGACATTGCACCACGCCCGCCCGCGCGATCGCCGCGCCGCTCATGCCCTTGAGTTCCTTTTCGCCGAAACGGATGGTGCCCTGGTAAGGCACGAGACCCGAGATGGCATTGAAAAGCGTGGTCTTGCCCGCGCCGTTCAGTCCCACGACCGACACGAATTCGCCTTCGCGCACATGCAGGCTGACGCCGTCGAGCGCCCTCGCCTTGTCGTAGTGCACGCCCAACTGGTCGACCTGCAGAACGAGCGGGCTGCTGTTGGCGTCGGCGGGCGCGCGCTCCCGCACTTCGAGCTTGCCGCCCAGATAGACGCGCCGCACCGTCTCGTTGCGCATCACCTCATCGGCGGTGCCTTCGGCGACGTACTCGCCGAGATACATCGCCAGCACGCGATCGACCAGCGCGGCCAGACTCTTCACGTTGTGATCCACCAGCAGCACCGCGCGGCCCTCGTCGCGAAAGCCGCGGATCAGCTCCGAGAATGCCGCCGACTCCGTCGCTGTCAGTCCGGCGAACGGCTCGTCGACCAGCACGACCCTCGGATCGCGCGCGACCGCCTTGGCCATCTCCATGCGGCGCAGGTCCGCAAAGGGCAACGTCGCCGGATGCCGGTGCATGACGGCGCCCAGACCCACACGTTCGGCGATTTCGCGCGCGCGCCCGTCCACGTGGGGATCGGCGGCGAGTTTCGTCAGCGAATCCGGCAGCAGCGCAAGCTTGATATGCTCCAGCACCGTCTGCCGATGCAGCGGCCGCGAATGCTGGAACACGATGCCCACCCCCGCACGTGCGATCCGGTGCGGCGCCCAGCCGGCCATCTCGACGCCGTCGATCTTGATCGATCCCGCATTGGGCCGTTCGATACCCATGATCAGCTTCATCACCGTCGACTTGCCGGAGCCGTTCGGTCCGATCAGACCGAGAATTTCGCCGGGCCGAACGTCGAAGCCGATGTCCTTCACGGCGACCAGTCCGCCAAAGCGCTTGGTGAGGCCGCGCACCGCCAGAAGGGGCGTGTCGTTCATGGCTTTTCCCTCACGCGCAGCAGGTTGCCGAGCAGCCCGTCCGGCAGGAACAGGATGACGGCCAGCGCCACCGCCGCCACCACGAAGGTATTGATCTGCCCGAGCGGTCGCAGAAACTCGCCCGCGACAATGAGGAAAATCGATCCGAGCACGGCGCCCAGGATCGTGCGGCGCCCGCCGAGCACCGCCGCGATGATGATCTGAACCCCGACGCCCAGATCGACGACCGTACTGACCGAAGCGGTGCCCTGATAGAACACCAGCATCGCACCCGCCACACCGGAGAACACGGCGCTGATGCAGAACGCCGCGAGCTTGTGCCGCGTGACATTGAAGCCGAGCGCCTGGGCGCCGATCGCGTCCTGGCCGCTCGCCTGCAGGATCAGACCGATTGCCGAACGCGACAGTCCGAAAAGCAGGATTGCGCAAACGATCAGAAACGCGAGGGCGATCCAGTAGTTATACCGGGCATCGACGGACATCACGTCCGGCACCATCATGCCGATCTCGCCGCCCGTCACCCCCGCGAAGATCACGATGGCGTTTTGCAGCAGCAACACGGCCACCAGCGTGACGAGACCGAAGTACGGGCCGCGCAGACGCAGCGCAGGCACCGCGAGCAGCAGCCCGCCGATCAGCGCGACCAGGCCGCCCACAACGATGCACACGGGTATCGGCGCGCCCCATCGCGCATCGAGGATCGCCGCCGAATAGGCGCCGAGCCCGATCAGGAACGTCGGGCCGAAGTTCACCTCGCCTGCGAAACCGAACAGCAGGTCCCACGACATGGCAAACACACCGAAATAGAATGCGACGGTCAGCACGCCGAGGATATAGCCCGACAACCACCAGGGCAGCGTAGTCGCCACCGCGGCGAGCAACACCGCGACCCCTATCGCGCGCGAACGAGGAAGAACGGTCATGAGGATGCGCTCCGCTAACGCCGCCCAAGAAAGCCTTGAGGCCGCACATATACGACGAGCACCAGCAGCAGCAACGCGGGAAGCGGGCGCAGCGTGGGCGCGACCAGATAGGCGGTGATGGTCTCCAGATACCCGACCACATACGCGGCCATCAGCGAGCCCGACACGCTGCCCAGTCCGCCCAGTACGACAATCGAGAACGCGCTCGCGGTGAGTTGACCGGCATTGTTCGTGCTCACACCGAGAAAGGACGCGAGCAGCACGCCCGCGATGCCCGCCAGCACGCCGTAAATGGTCCACGCGAGCAGATAGATGCGCGAGAGTTCGAAGCCGAGCAGCGTGAGTCCGCGCGGGTTCATCGACGCCGCGAGCAGCGCCTTGCCGAGCCGCGTGCGGTTCACGAACAGCCACAGCAGTCCGATCACCACCCAGCAGAGCACCGCGATCATGATCTCGTTGAACGGCACGCGCACCCCGCCGAGCGTCGCGACACCCTGGATCAGCGGACGCATCGTCACGGGGTTGTCGGAGAAGAGCCACGCCATCCCTTGCTGGATCATGATGCCCCACAGCAGCGTGCCCGTGAGCACGAAGATCTCTTTCTCCTCGCGCGGAATCGCGGCGGAACGCTGGATAGGCCGCACCACCATCAGATAGGTGATGTAGGCGGTGACCATACCGGCGAGCACGCCGAGCGGCGTGCCCAGATAGGTGCCGAGGCCCCCTTCGCCGGCGAGAAACCAGCCGGCCAATGCCGCCACCAGCATCACGCCGCCATGCGCGAGATTGAGCACGCCGGACACGCCGAATATCAGCGTGAAGCCAATCGCGCCCAGTGCGTAGAGGGAACTGATCGCAAAGCCGTCGATGAGAATCTGCAGTGGCAGCATGCCCGGCCCTTCATGTCGATGGGTGAATCGATGCATGGACTGTCTGAGCAGTCGCCGTAGTCCCGGCGGTGGCAGACAGTATCAGCCGCCGATGAGGGGTAACGCCCACGTCGGCGGCAGTGCACTCTCATTGCGTGCGCTAGTTCGATGCCGTCTGGTGCACCTTGACGAAAGTCGGGAATTTGACCGTGCCGTTCGCCACGGACTTCGGCCAGATCGCTACCTGCTTGCCACCCTGCCATTGCAGGTTGATGCCCGTGATGTAGCCGGGCCCGTACTTGAGCGCATGCGTGAACTGATCGTTCCTGCCATAGAACTGCCAGCGGCCGATCGTGCCGACATAGTCGGTCTTCTCGAGCGCATCGACCATCTGGTCCGGATCGGTCGAGCCTTTGTTGCGCTTGATCGCATCCGCGAGGATGTACACGAGGTCATAGCTCGTAAAGCCGCAATACGCGGGCGACACACCGAATTGCTTTTGATAGGCGTCGACGAAGGGCACGGTCTTCGGCGTCATGGCAACGCCCGGCGCGGCTGCGGACGCCGTGATCACGCCGTCCGTCGCGCCGTTCGTGTCCTTCCAGAAGCTCGTGGTAGTGGCTTGCGAACTCTGCCCCGAGAGCGGAATCGGCACCTGCTGGTCGTGCCATTGCACGGTGGGCTGCACGCCGACATGGCTGATGCCGGTCGTGATCGTATCGGGATGCTTCGCCTCGATCTGGTTGAAGATCGGCGTAAAGTCCGACGTGTCCGGGTTGAAGCGAATGTGATCGAGCACCTGCAGGCCCGCCTTGGGCAAACACTCCAGGAAGCGTTCGTCGAGCGGTTTGGTCCATGCGGCGTCTTCGCTCATGACGACGGTCGTTTTCATCTTGAACTGGCCGACCAGAATGTCGTGCGAGAAATCGCAGATCGATTGCGCGATGAAGGCCGACGTCATCCAGCCGTGGAACGTGTATTTGTAGTGATCGTAGTCGTCGTGGACGTGCTTCGAGATGTCGTTGCTCGCCGCGCCCGGCGTAACGAACGGCATCTTCAGCCGCGCTGACCAGGGCTCCATGGCGAGCGCCACTTCACTGATATAGCTGCCGATTATCGCGACCACCTTGTCCTGCGTCGCGGCCCGCTGGAATGCGCGAACGCCGTCGGACGCGGACGAATGATCGTCATACGCGATGATCTGGATGGGCCGGCCATCGACGCCGCCGTGCGCGTTGATCTCGTCCGCGGCCAGTTGCGCGGACTTGCTGATGGAGGCGCCCGCGACCGCGGACTCCTCGCTGATCACACCGATCCTGATCGGTTCCCCCGCTGCATATGCGCTGGCCGCGACGCCCAGCCCCGCGGCCACCGTACCCGTCGCGACGACGCGAAACAGGCCCCGCCATGTTCTGTTGCTGGCCATCATGTTCTCCGATTCTCTGCGATCGTTGGGGACATCTGCCGGGCACACCGCAGCTTTGAAGGGTGCGCACACAACAGTATCACTCGGATTTTGTGCACCACATCGGTAATAACGAGTAGCCGGTTCGCGCGCATTTCATCGTGCAGAGCAGCAAAATCGTGTTCGGCTCGTGCGTCGGATGCCGGCCGGAGAGGGGCTTGAAACGATCGCTCGCCGCAGAATTGCGACAGCCGTAATGCTTCTTCCGATTTTGCGATTCGGGTCTACCCTTTCCGAGCGGCGGATTCCCGGCTGACCGCGCGCACGTATTCATCGAAGGACGTGCGTCAGAGATTCCCAGAAGCGGACATCGCGTATCAGGCGGAATCGGAAGCGACCAGTCTTCAGCATTCAAAGCGCGATGCATCGGTATCCGCTCGTGCTCGAATTCGTCGGCAAGACGAGCTACGGAAACGACTATCTCGCCGACGTGCCCGTGACGATTTCCGACTCGCACGGCAAGGACCTGCTTAGCACGAACTCGGATGGGCCGTTCATGCTGGTGTCCTTGCCGCCCGGACGATACAACGTGAGCGCGACGTATAGCGGTAAAACCGAGCGTCGCGAGGTACGCATCTCCGATGCAACGCACGCTCGCACGATCTTCGAGTGGCCGACGTTGATGTAGGCCGGGGCGCGCGCCGTTGCGCGGGCACGCCGCAGTGACGGCTGCGACCGGTTTGTATCGACCCGCTATCGCACTTCGTGCGTCCTCGCAAGCGCTACCGCCGCAGCGATCAAAGGCACCCCTCTCATACCGCCTCGATAGCTTCGCTCGACGTTCGGAGCAGGAATGAACCATGCTAAGCGAAGCTAAAGAACGGCTATTGGAGAAGGCGAATTCCCATGACTATCGGCTGCCCAGAATGCGGAGCGCTGGCGGAAATCCCCCCGCTGACCGCGCGCACCCTCGCACGTTGCCGAGTCTGCCAATATCCGCTCGAACGCCGCAGCGGGCGCAATGTGAGCTCCGCATTGGCCTGCGCAGCGACGACCTTCGTCCTGCTCTTTCCAGCCAACCTGGCACCCCTGATGACTGTGCAGATGCTCGGCGCCGAGCGCGCCTCCGTGCTTTCGTCAGGCATCGTCGCAATGTGGAACGGGGGGTGGGTCATCCTCGCAGTACTGCTGGGTGCGTTCGGCATCGTTCTGCCGTTCGTGCGCTTCGGCGCGCTCACCCTCGTCCTCTGTGCAGTCCGGTTCGACCGGCGCTTCCGGGGCATGGGCGCGCTCTTTCGCTGGGCCTACCTGCTCGATGTCTGGGCAATGCCCGACGTGTATCTGGTCGGCTGTTTTGTCGGATACGCGCGTGTGACGCAAGATCTGACCGGCACGATCGGCGCGGGCGGCTATTGCTTCGTTGCCACAGCCTTGATGTCGATGATCACGCGCGCATCGCTCGACCGGCGCACGGTCTGGCGTGCAATCGGCCACGAACATGAACTCGCGCAAGACGAACCGGCGCTCTCGTGCACCGTGTGCGACCTCGTCGAGCCGGCCTCCCATGAAGGCAGACGGTGCCCACGCTGCGGACACAAGCTGCTGTGGCGCAAGCCCGACGCCATCGTGCGGGCGAGCGCCCTGTCGCTCGCGGCGATGGTGCTGACGCTGCCCGCGAACCTGTATCCGATGACTTTCTCGACTCAACTGGGCAAGGACGTATCGCATCGCATCGTCGATGGCGTGTACCAGCTGTTTCATGCGGGCCTGTGGCCCCTTGGCATTCTCATCTTCTGCACGAGCATCGTCATACCGGTAGCGAAACTCGTCGGCATGGGGTGGTTCATCGTCTCGGTCAAGCGCGGGTCGCGCAGGCATTTGCGTATGAAAGCGCATCTGTACCGATGGATCGACGAACTGGGACGATGGTCGAACGTCGACGTCTTTACGATCGCCGCGTTCATCCCTTTGATCCGTTTCGACGGTATCGCCACGGCAAGACCGGGAATCGGGGCAACGGCTTTCGCGCTCGTCGTATTTCTGACGATGGCGGCCTCGCGTGCGTTCGACCCGCGAATGATGTGGGACGCCGCTACGAGGAGACGGCCGTGAACGCGATGCGCTTGCGGCGCACGCAGGCCGAAGTCCGGCACAGCGCGTGGCCGGGCTGGATCTGGGCGGTTCCGATCGCGGCAATCGGCGTGGCGGGATGGCTCGGCATCCGTGCGCTCGTACACGGCGGCGAAACCGTCACGGTGACGTTCGACAACGCCTACGGGATGAAGCCCGACGATACCAAGGTCACGCTGCGCGGCCTCAACGTGGGCAGCGTCTCCGAGATCGCGCTCGCGCCCGACGGGCAGCACGTTGACGCCAAGCTCAAGATCGACAGTGCTGAAAAAAAATATCTGCTCGGCGGCACGAAGTTTTATCTGCGCGGTGCACAGCCTGACTTCAACGATCTGTCGTCGATCAAAGCGCTGGTGGCCGGACCGGAAATCGTGATGGAGCCCGGGCCGGGCAAGCCCACGGAACACTTCGTAGGCACCGATCGGCGACCGGCGCTCGCGCCACGGCATGGCCCGGTCGTCGCCTACATGGTGCGCTTCGACGGCGCGGTGGGCGATCTCGACGATGGCGCCGCCGTGGAGTTGCGCGGTTTTCATGTGGGGACCGTGGTGAGTGTGCACCTGAGCTACGACGCCACTACGGGCGCGCTCAGCACGCCGGTGCGCATCGCACTCGATCCGTCGGCGCTCGGTATCGTCGGCGCTCCGCCGCCGGCCAACGGCGACTGGCGACCCGTCGTTGACGGCATGCTCGCGCGACTCGTCGCGCAGGGACTGCGCGCGCGTCTCGCGCAGAATCCGCCGCTCGTCGGGCCGCGCCTCGTCAGCCTCGACTTCGTGAGCGACGCGTCGAGCGCAGCGCTCACTGCGCAAAACGGTACGCCGGTGATTCCCAGCGTCGCGTCCTCCGACATGGACGCAATCGCGTCACGGGCAGATCAGGTCATCAAGAAGATCAACAGTCTTCCGATCAAGGAAACCGGAGAACAGGTGCGCAGCATCGCAGCACACGTGAACGCGCTGACTGCCTCGCCGCAGATCAAGGACAGCATCACGCACATCGACCGGGCCGTGACGGAGGTCGATCGCACGCTACAGCAGGTATCGCCGCAAATCGGACCGCTCGTCGCGCAACTGCGCGAGACGGCGAACTCGGCCGATCAGGCCGTCGCTGCCGCGAATCACACGCTGGGAGGCGACGCGGCGAGCCAAAACGACCTGCCCGCCGCGTTGCGTGAGCTCACCGATACGGCACGCTCGATCCGTGCGCTGGCCGACTATCTCGATCGCCATCCGGAAGCGCTGGTTCGGGGCAGGCAGGAGGAACGACCATGACGCGCAGACCCGCGCACCCGTCCCGCCGGCCGTGGGCTGCACACAGGACCGCGCCTGTAGCGCTCGCAGCGATAGCGGTCGCGCTGACCAGTACGACCATGGCGGGATGCGGGCACAGCCCGCCGACGCGCTATGTGACGCTAAACGCGTCGCCCGCTGCCGCGCCGCTGGCAACGGTCCAACTTCAGCCCATTCAGCTGACTGCGGTCCACATTCCCGCCGAGCTCGATCGGCCGGAAGTCGTCACGCAAGTCTCACCGAACCGGCTGGCGGTCGACGAAACAGACCGGTGGGGCGCACCGCTCGCGCAAATGATGCGCCGGACCCTGGCGCAGAATCTGATGACGCGCTTGCCCGCAGGCTCTTTCATCCTGCCGGACGCGCCGGCGCCGGCCGACACCCGCACGCTGGTCGTCACCGTGCTGAATTCCGAAGCCGATGCAAGCGGGAAGTTGACTTTACAGGCGGCCTGGACGCTGTTGGCGGGACATCCTTCCCGCACGACATTGACGCGCGAGACAACGCTCAGCTCAACGATGTCGGAGCGCGACGCGGCGGGCCAGGCTGCTGCACTCAGCGATGTTTTGGGACAACTGGCCGACCAGATCGCGAGGTCGATCGCGGGGCAATGACTGGTGTCGAAAGCATCGAAAGCAGGCGATAAAACCCGGCGCGCAGGGTGATCGGGGAGTCGCCAGAGTCAGCCAGGGCACCGCATAGCCGGTACGTTCCCGAACCGTCTCTAGCGCGAGGCCGGTCGGCCACCGGGTCGCTGATTCTGCTCTGCGCTGTCAGCCAGTCTCTCGTCGTCGAGACGCTCGCCCGAGTTAAACTACCCGCCAATAAATTTCAGATTCAGGCGGGGTGGCTGGCATGAGCGCGGCGGATTCTCATTCTTGGCCCTGGCAGGCGGTTTTTGGCGCGCATCGGGAGAATCCCGAGAAGGAGCAAGCGGTCCTGCGTATGTCGCTCGGCACCCTCGTGCTTCTTGCGTACCTCGCTGCCGCGTTTGTTTTCCGCTCGAGAAACGCTTTTGCGACGCTCGCGGTAGTCGCGTTCTATGTGACGTTCGGAGTGGCCACGTTCGTGGCCGTCAGCCGGGCGCCGGTGCGCTCGCGTCTGCGCTTGACGCTGACCACGCTGGTCGACCAGGCCACGGTGATAACGGCTCTGGCGGTTGGCGGCCAGGCCACGCTCCCGCTACTGTGGGTCATATTCTGGTTCCTGGTGGGCGCCGGCTGTCGCTATGGGCAACGCATGCTGGGCTTGTCGTGTGCGGTCGCGCTCGCAGGTTTCGCGGGCCTCACCCTCTGGCAACCGTGGTGGCGCAATAACATCACGCTGGGTTTGGGCGTGGCCTCCAGCGTGGCGGCCACCTCGCTCTATTTGGCGGTGCTGGTGCACCGACTGACAAAGCAGGCTGCTACCGACCCGTTGACAGGACTGGGCAATCGCGTCCGGCTCGAACAGGCCATTGGGCGCACGCTCGCCGCTCGCGATGGCGAGGCGAGTCGAACCGCGTTGCTTCTGATCGACCTGGACGGCTTCAAGGAAGTCAACGACACCCACGGACACACGGTGGGGGACGAATTGCTTCGGAGCTTCGCCACGGCCCTGATGAACCGCATGCGGCGTGGCGACACGCTCGCTCGCCTCGGCGGCGACGAATTCGTGGTGCTGGCCCACCACGTCCATGACAAGCAAGGCGCGCTCAGCATTGCCGACAGCATTCACGCGATTCTCGGCAATGTGCGGACCGCCGGCGGCCATCCTGTCGCCGTGTCCGGCAGCATTGGCGTGTGCATGCTCGCGAAAGCGACCGGTGCCGCGCCTCTCGATGCCCGCAGCGCGATGCGCGCTGCCGACAGCGCGATGTACCGCGCGAAGACGCGCGGAGACGGCCAGACCGCGTTCGCCGACGCAGCCGACATGCGACCGGGCGGCTGAGCGGGCGCGGCAGCGGCTGCCGCACCGGCAGATCGTCTGGCGTACGGCGGCGACCCGGCAGAACGCCGCCGCTCGGCCGCGTCGCTGGCCCTGTCTAGCCCGCTTCGCCCACGTCCTTCGGGTCCGGCAGTTCGTGGCCGCGACCCGGTTTGGGCGGAGCGGGTTCGTTCGTCAGCGAATCTTTCTGTTGCTCGCTCAGACGTCTGTCCCCTGCGGTTGGATCGGTTTCGGTTTGACGCGGCGGCGTCGGGCGTGCGGATTCGGTAGGCATGTGAACTCCATGTCAGTGTGAACATTCGCGAGGGCGCAGGAAACGTGCCGTGGCGCAGCGCCGGGATGAGGCGCGCATATGGCTCGCCCTTCCAGCCCACGCTCCACCCTCACATCGCGCGGCATGCTTCCGCGCAGACTCGGCAGGCATCGCTACACGCGCGGCAATGATCGGCGGGATGGCGTCCGCATTCGTCTGCGCACGCATCGCAAATGCGGGCGCACAGATCGCAGAAATCGCGCATGAATTGCGTCTCACGCGCGAGCGCCTCCGACGTGAAGCGGCACAGCGCCGAGCAGTCCAGATCTAGGCGGATGCACTTTTCCATGTCGGGAAGCTGCCCTTCGGCAATGCACGCGGACGCGCATTGGGCGCACGCCGCCGCGCAGCGGTCGAGCGCGCTGATCGTATCGATGAATTCGCTCATATCCAGTTCCTCGTTATGGAAAGACTGGCGGGATAGCTTCTGCGAGCCAGCAATGACTATTCCTGTGCCGAGCTGCGACGCCATCTCTTGCCACATCCGCGAGCATTTGCGCCGCTTCGGTCGACTTCAGGTTGCGGCCTTCATGCGTGAACAGCGCGCGGTGTAACCCTGGTCGAGCGAATGCAGCGCCCGGTGCACGCTGACCGTGCTCACGTTCGGCGCCTCGGCCGCTTTTGACAGATTTCCGGTCAACCTGTGCAAGACCCCGTGACTTCTGTCACCGGGTCCCTGTGCTCGCCAGATCCAGCGATCTCCTGATCGCCGATGAGAACAATTTAGGTTTTACCGGTTGCCATCGACGCACTAGTTGCGATGTTTTCGTTCAGCACGAGAAAGCGCCCGACGCGTGCCCGCCCCGTTAGAATGAATGCCGAACGCCTATCATCGCGCCGAGCTGCCCGACCCCCGCCGCCGGTGTCGTGCCCCCCCCCGCCCGCGCTGACGGAAAAGCGCGCATGTGCGCTGTTCCACAGATACGCAACGTTGCCGTACACGGCGGTTCGCTTCGACAGGAAGTACGTGGCACGCAGGCTCGTCATCGTGGCGCGTGCGTCCTGCTGCGGCACCACGACGCGATAGGCTTCGCCGTCGACGGCGAACGTGGGCGTCACATAGTACTGTGCGCCGAGGTAAAACAGATTGGAGCGCACGTCACCGTCCGCCTGGTTCGATTGCACGCGGCGCCCGATCCACCCGCCGCCGAGCTTCACGCCAGCGAAATTCACGTACCCGTTGGCCTGCAGACGCGCATCCTTGTCGCCGCTGCCGCCGATTCCAATCGGCGCCACGCCATTGAAGAAGTTCGCCGCCGCGTTTTTCTTGCCGCGTTGCACGTCGTAAGCCGTGGCAACGCCGAAGTAAGTGCCGTCGTATTTGAGCATTGCGCTCCATTCGCGGCATTGGTTGACGTCGCCGGGCACCTGGCCTGCGCAGGTGCCTTGCCCGGGGGAATTGCCCGTGCCCGTGCTATCGCGTCCGAACGACCAGGAAGCGCCCGCCGTGAAGCCATAGAACTTGCCTTTATATAATTTTCTATGGACGTCGCTATACGCGGGACATATCGACTGATGCGCATGCGATTTGCGCCGGCACTATCCTGGGAGAGCGCCCACATGAAATCGATTCAAGCGAGGTTTGAACGGTTCGGCGCGGATTGAACAATGGAGTCGCGTGCACACCACCGCCGACTGATCGAAGTTAAAACAGGCTTTTGGGCGCGAGCGCTCGCGCTCGCCGTATGCTGATCGTGCGACCCCAAAGACAAGATGCCGTTTCGTTTCAAGGTGCAGCGTCGATCCGAGGCTCGCCGCAATTGCGCCAAACCTCAGTCATTCACCGCTAGTGCGCGAGCGATTCGGCATCCGGAACTTCGGACGCGTTTGCGCTCGAACCCGTCGCCTGCTTGATCAGTAGCGCGACGCACGCCACAGCGCCCGACATCGCGACCACTGTAAATATGCCCGGCAGACTGACGTGCTGCCGCGACAACTGAGCGACGAGAAACGAGCCCGCAATACCGCCAAAGCGCCCGACGCCCAACATCCACGCCACACCTGTGCCTCGCCCCGCCGTTGGATAGAACGCGGCAGCGAGTGCGGGCATCGACGCCTGCGCCGTATTCACCAGCACGCCCGCGACGAACACCGCGCCCATCAGCAGGCCCATGTTGCCGGTGGCCTGACCGATCGCATACACGCTGATCGCGCCCAACGCATACGCGGCAGCCACCACACGATTCGGATTGAAGCGATCCATCAGCATGCCGCATAGCACCGTCCCCACGCCGCCCAGCGGAAATAGCGCGGAAACGAGTGCCGCGCGCTGCGTAGTCAATCCCGCCTCCTTGAGAAGGACCGGCATCCAGTTGACGAGTCCATAGAAGATGACCAGACCCATGAAGTAGCACAGCCACAACATCACAGAACCGAGAATGAACGTGCGCGACAACACCACACGTATGCCGCCGCTGCCCGGCACATGCCTGACGGATTCGTGCATCACGAAAGCATCGGCAAGCCGCGCGTGCTCAGTGATGCGAACCAGCACGTTGCGGATCTTCTCCACCGGCTGCTGCCGCGCGACCATATAACGGATCGACTCGGGCAAGCGCAACACCAGCAGCACAGTCAGCAGCAACGGCACCGCGCCGCCGAAAAGCAGAACACTGCGCCAGCCGAACTGCGGAATCACCCACGCCGCGATGAATCCGCCGAACGCGGCGCCCAACGGAAAGCCGCAGAACATCAGATTGACGATCGTGGCGCGTCGGCTGTCCGGACAGAACTCACTCATCAGCGTCACGGCGTTTGGCATCGCAGCGCCGAGTCCGATGCCCGTAATAAACCGCAGCGTGGTCAACTCCGCCAGATCGCGGGCGTAGGCCGAAGCGAAACACGCTACGCCGAACAGCAGCACGGACAAGGTCAACACGAGGCGTCGCCCGCATCGGTCCGACAGCGGTCCTGACAGCAAGGCGCCGCACGCAAGCCCGAACAGCGCGGCACTGAGCACAGGCACGAGCGCCGCCTTGCCGATATGCCATTCCGACAGCAGCGAAGGCGCGATAAAGCCGATCGCTGCCGTGTCGAAGCCATCCATCAGCACGATGACGAAGCACATTGCAAACACGAGCCATTGAAAGCGCGAGAAAGGGTGCTCGTTGACGAGCGCTTGTATATCGACAGTCCGGGTCTCTTCCATTGCATCCTCACTGATGGGATTGAACTGTCGGCGTCGTCACGCCAGCAGTTTGCTGGGTGCCTCGCCGATCTATAGGCGGCCACGATAAGAGCGCCAAATATGGCCAACAACCCGGTGAAGCACGCAAGCGGCGCGCAATCGCGCAGCGCGCCGCGTCGCAAGCGTCGCGCGATGTACCTGGTTGAATCAAGAAGACCTGCGTTTCAGGCCGTTTCGACGACGTTGGCGAGACTGCGCGCCCATCCAGGCGCACAGTGAATTGTTTGCATAGCGATCGTGAACGGACCGGATCAGTAGCAGCGGACCTGTCGCGCGACATCGGCAAGCTGTTGCCGCAGCCATTGCAGCGCGGGGTCCGCGTCGTTGCGCTCGTGCCAGACCACGCGCACGGCGACGTTGGGGCAGTCGTAAGGCGTCGCGCACATTTTCAGTTCGCCATGGCGCTGCATTTCACGGCCAAGCGGCGAGGGCACCAACGCGAGCATGTCGCTATGACGAAGCAGCGCCGGAATGGCGAGCGAATGCGCAACCGACATGCGCATGCGCGGCATATCCGCTGAATCCGCAAATGCGCGGTTCAGCGCATCGCGGTTAAACATCTCGGACTGCCGCGCCAGTCCGCGCTCGACGATGAAGCCGCTCACCGCACCCTCTTCCTCGCCGCCCTGCGAGATCGCGACGAGCGGATAAGTGAGCAGATCGCTGCGCGTGATCGCGCGCTCGGCGATGGGGTGATCGCGCTGAAGCAGCACCACATCGGTTTGTTCCCACAGCGTGGCCGAGCGCAGGCGCGTGGGCAGTTCCGCGAATATGCCGAGCGCCACATCGATCCGGCCGACGTCGATCTGTCCCGCGAGATCGAGACGCGTCGCCGGCCGGACCACCAGATCGACCAGCGGCGCCTCGGCGGACAATCGCTGACTGAGACGGCCAAGCACCAACGACGTGATGTAGTCGTTCGCCGCGACGACGAACTTGCGTCGTGCCACACGCGGATCGAACGCATCCACGCCGAGCGCGGACCGGATCTGCTGAAGCGCGCCGCGCACGTGGGCGGCCATGCCGATGGCGCGCACGGTCGGCTCCATGCCCTTGCCCGTGCGCACGAACAGGTCGTCGCCGAGCACCTGGCGCATGCGTCCAAGCGCGTGGCTGATCGCGGATTGGCTCAGGTGCAGGCGTTTGCCTGCAAGCGCGAGATTGCGGTCTTCGAAGACTGCGTCGAACACGCGCAACAGGTTAAGGTCGATGCGGTCCACTGACATGATGCTAAGCCTCATGAGGTACGGTCGAAAGCTGCGTCGCACGGCGGTATCGGCGGCAACTCTCGCCAAACGCTTCGAAGATCGAACGCGACAGCGCATCGTCATTCGCCATCACTTCCGGGTGCCACTGCACGCCAAGCGCAAATTCGTGTCCGTCCACGCGGCAGGCTTCGATCAACCCATCCGGTGCGCGAGCTTCCACGACAAGGCGTGACGCGAGCATGGCGACACCCTGTCGATGCAGAGAATTGACGCGTACGTGTCGAGCGTTTGCGAGCGCGGACAACATGCCTGCGGGCGTGAGTTCGACTTCGTGGCGGTATCGATAGCGCGTGGGGAGATCTTCGGCGAGGTCTTCCAGATGGTCCTCGGCGTGACCGGCAGCGTAAATGTCCGTGTGAAGCGTACCGCCCAAAGCGACATTCATTTCCTGAAAGCCGCGGCAGATGGCGAGAACGGGCATCCCCCGCGCCGCCGCGCCGCGCATCAGGGCAAGCGCGACGTGATCGCGGTCGGGATCGACCAGCATGTCGCGATTTGCGTTGCCGCCGTACCTGTGCGCTTCCACGTTCGATGCGCCGCCCGGAAGCAACAGTCCGCTCACGCTGTCGAGATAGTCATCGACCGATTGCATGTCACGCGATGCCGGAATCAGCACGGGGTTGACGTTCGCAGCTGACATCAGCGCACGGACATAGCTGTGCTTCGCCCCGTGCAAATCATGTTCGCCGAGAAAGAAGCGGTCGCACACCACTCCAACGAGGGGACGGCCGCGTTGTGAAACGCTCATGGCGCGACTCCTCGAGCCGCATGCGCGACCGGACTGGCGAGGCGCTTGAGGTCGAATGCGGGGTCGCGCACGTCTTCCGGCGTCACGGATGAGCCGTTCGCGAGCAGTTTGCGCGCGAGCATGTGGTCCTGTGGCCGGTTGATGCTGTCCACCGCGATCAGCTGGGCGTCGCGGAAGTAGAACAGCGAGAACTTCCTGTCCTCGACGATGCCGTGCATCGCGTAATCGGTAAAGCCGGCGTTCACGCCCGCCATCTGCAGCTTCAGGTCGTACTGATCGGACCAGAACCACGGCACCGCGCGATAGGCTTCCGGTCTTCCGAGAACCGATGCCGCTGCCGTTTTGGCCATATCGTTCGCATTCTGTACCGATTCGATGCGGCATGCGCGCGTGCCGGGCGGCGCCCAATGCGGGACGAAAGAAGCGCAATCGCCGGCGGCGACGATCGACGCGTCGCTGGTGCGCGCGCTTTCGTCCACCAGGATGCCCCCTGCCACCTGCAACCCGCAGTCTGCGGCGAGCTCGGTATTGGGAATGACGCCAATGCCGACCACGACGATATCGCAGGGCAAGCGTGCGCCGTCGTCGAGTTCCACGCAGACGCCGCCACGCGTCTCGTGCAGCGCCACGACCTTGCGGCCGAATTCAAAGGCGACGCCATGATCGACGTGAACCTGCACCATGAAGTCCGACATCCACGGCGACGCGACACGCGCAAGCAGACGCGCTTCAGTCTCGACGACGCTTACTTCGACGCCCTGCTGACGCAGCGATGCTGCCGCCTCGAGACCGATATAGCCGCCGCCGATCACGACCGCGCGCCGCGCCGTGCGCGCCGCCTGCGCGAGCCGCCTCGCGTCGCGCAGATCGCGAAGATAGTGCACGACATCGAGTGCGGCGCCCGGGCAATCGAGCTTGCGCACGCGCGCGCCCGTCGTCAGCGCGAGATGGTCGTATGCGATCCGTGAACCGTCCTGCAGTTCGATCTCGCGCTGCCGGCGGTCGATATATGTTGCGCGCGTCGACGGCATCCATTCAATGCGCGCCTCGTCAAAAAACGCCTGCGAGCGCAGCGGCAAACGGCTCTCTGCATAGCTGCCCGTCAGAAAGCCCTTGGACAGCGGCGGACGTTGGTAAGGCGCATCCGGCTCGTCGCCGAGCAGCACGATACGGCCATCGAAGCCGAGTTCGCGCGCTGACGCGGCGAGCTGCACCCCCGCGTATGACGCGCCGACGATCACCAGCGTGCGTTTCATGATGTCACCCTTGCTTCGGGGGAATCTGCACGACCAGTCCATTCATTCCGGCCGGCATGACGAGCTGGCAACTCAGACGGCTCTCGGGTCGACGCTCGGCGGCAACGCCGTCGAGCAGTTCCAGTTCGGATTCGTCCGGCAATGCAAGCTCTGCCGTCGACGAGGCGTGGATATACACGTGACAGGTCGCGCACGACAAACACCCGCCGCATTCCGCATCGATGCCGCGCACGTTGTTGTGAATGGCGGCTTCCATTACGCTGGTGCCGGCTGGCACGTCGATGTCGCGGCGTTCGCCGTCGCGCAGAATGTAAGTGACAATAGGCATGACATCTCTCCTTGATGGGCAACCCGTCAGAACGTTTCGAAATACTCCCGGTGTTCCCACTCGGTCACTTCGAGATTGAATCGATTGATCTCCGCTTCTTTCAGCTTGCAGAAGTAGTCGATGAACGCACTGCCGAATCCTTCGCGCAGACACTCATCGGTACGCAGCGCGGCGATGGCATCACCCAGCGTGCGCGGCAGTGCATTGGCCTCGGTTTCGTAGGGCGTGTCCGCGGACGGCGGCAACTCGAGCGCGCGCCGCAGGCCATCCAATCCCGAGAGCACCTGCGATCCGAAGTACAGGTACGGATTCGCAGTGGGTTCCCCCACGCGGTTCTCGACCCGCGTGGCGGGATCGTTCTGGCCGCCTAGTACGCGCAGCATCACGCCGCGGTTGTCGCATCCCCAGTTCGCGCGATCGGGCGCATTCGAATAAGGCCGATAACGGCGATAGCCGTTGATGGTCGGTGTCGACAACGCCGTGGCGCCCGGCGCGTGCCCGAGCACGCCCGCGAGATATCGTTGCCCGATTGCCGAGAGCGGCGCGTCGGCATTCGTCGGCATGAACGCGTTGATGCCATCGGCGATATGCACGAGCGACTGGTGCAGATGCCATCCGCTCGACACGACATTGGGAATGCGCGGGCGGCACATGAAGGTGGCGTGATAACCGTTGCGCTGGCAGATCTGCTTGACGGCGCTGCGAAACAGAATCATGTCGTCGGCGCTCCTGATGCCTTTGGTCGGCGCAAACGTGAACTCGAACTGACTCGGACCGTATTCGACTTCGAGCGACCGGACAGGCAATTCGAGCCCCGCGATGCCGTGCCTGAGCATTTCCATCACATGATCGACGGCGTCGTAACGCAACTCCGTCAGATACTGATAACCGTGCGATAGCAGTTCGACATCGGGCGGGGTGCCCGGCTGACCCGAGTGCTCCGGCTTCATGTTGGGATCGGTGACCTTGAAGACATGAAACTCGACTTCGAGGCCGGACACGAATTCGAAGCCGCGATTGCCGAGCTGTTCGAGCGCGCGGCGAAACAGATGCCGCGTCGCGAAAGGCACGGGACTGCCGCTCGCGAAGTGAAGGTCGCACAGCACCCAGCCCGTATGCGGCGCCCACGGCAGAACGCGGAAGGTTTCGGGATCGGCGACCATCAGCGTGTCGCACGCGCCCTGCATTTCGGGCATGTCGAAGCCGCCGCCTGCGGTGAACACGGGAAACACCGTGCGGTGCGACGTATCTTTGGCGAGCAGTGTGCTCGTCAGCGTGACGCCGGACTTGAATGCCCGAATCGCTTCTTCGACGACGAGCGTCTTGCCGCGCAGCAGTCCGTGCTGATCGGGAAACGAGAAGCGGACCACTTGCACGTCGTGCTTTTTCAGGCGTTCCAGCAGTTCGGCGTAGGCGGCATGCTGGGCGGGCGTCCACAAACCATGGTTTTCGACGAAAGACATTGTGCTTCGCGCGGCAGTTTAGCGGCCACGCGCTCCATTCTGGTTGCGGGATACGTCCTCAGGCTTTCGGCGCTGGCCAGGGCGCGGCATCCCGACGCTTGGCGTCGGAGGCCTTCCAGTAGTCGTCCCAGCCGTCGGTGGGCCCGATGCCGTCGATCGATGCCGGTCCGGTCAGGCGAGCCGCCTGCTGTTCGTCGATCATCATCAGCGTCTTCGCGCCGGCCTGGCTCTTCTCGATCGCATCGACGAGCAGACGCCGGAACGCGATGATGCCCTTGTCGGTCGTACCCAGATGCTCGCGTGTGCGGTCCTGGATCACGCCCTGCGATTCCACGGCCCACTGGTCGTGGACGTTGATGTCAAAGCCCATTCCCGTGTAGGTCTGGCTCTGCTGCTCGTCGATATCGAAGCCGTAGTTATTGCGTTTGTTCTTGCGCGACGTGTAATCGGGCAGTTCGTACAGTTCGAGCCGTTGCTCGCGCATCTGCGCCTTGTTGGTCGGCGCGCCGAAGCTCATGAAAATGGCGTACCAGTAGCAGTTCTCGTCATCCACCGGCACGTGCCATTGCGTGATCGTCATCTCCGCACTCATCGGAATGACGAACGCCTGCGGAAACACCACGTTGGTCACGCGAACATGCGTCTGCGTTTCGTTGAGCGGACGCTTCGCGATCAGGCGAAGCCCATAGTCTGCAGGACTAACCAGAATCTCGGGGGATTCGTATTCGCGCAGCACTTTGGTGATCGGCATATCCGAGTCCGCCGACGCGCCGCGGAACTGCTTGCCATAGCTTTCGCTCACGTCTTCGTCTTCGAAAAAGCGATGCAGGAACGATGCGTGGGCGGGATCGATGCCGACTTCCAGGGCCTGCAGCCAGTTGCACTCGAAGAGACCCTTGAACGCGAACGTGTATTCGCTGGGCGCGGCGAAGCAGTCGAAGTTCGGAAACGCAGGCGGTTCGCCGCTTCCGATGTACGCGAACAGGATGCCGCTGCGCTCGACCACCGGATACGCGCTTTGCCTGACCTTCTTGCACAGCGTGCTGCCGACGGGCTCGCCGGGCGTCGACAGGCAGCTTCCGTTGACATCGAAGAGCCAGCCGTGAAATGCGCAGCGCAGACCGCCCGCTTCGAGACGTCCCGCGGCAAGGTCCGCGCCGCGATGCGGGCAGTCGCGATCGAGCATGCCGTAGCGGCCCTGCTCGTCCTTGAACACGACAAAGTCCTGGCCCATCAGCCGTACTGCGCGGACTGGCCGCTGCGTGGGCAACTCCTCCACTAATGCGACCGGCTGCCAGTAATTGCGCAACAGCTTGCCGGCTGGCGTGCCTTGGGCGACGCGGGTGATCGTCTCGTTTTGCTGGGAACTCATCATGGCTTGTCTCCAGGTGGTCTGGATGCGAGAAGGGACTCGCTGTATGCAAATCGGCTTCCGATGACTGCGAAGAGTAGACTATCGAATTCATCGATTCAAGTTCTGTATGCAAGCTGACCGCTACGCGACGAAACACGTGCACCCAAAATGAGCCATCGCCACGCGATAATACATTGATTTTATGGGTTAAACATCATAACATAGGGACTTTCCCTAGGAGGAATCGCCGTTCGTCATTTCTCATCGCCGCGCGTCATTGCATACATTAAAGAACATCGCGCCACGCCAATCGAAACATTCGCACCCGATTTCGTCCCACATGTCCTACAATCGGGCATGCGACGGCCGCGGGCGTCTCGCCCCGCAACAGCGCACCGGAGAACCCAATGGAATCCCAGCAAGAACGCGTGTTGGTCTATCTGCGCGATCTGATCCTCAAAGGTGAATTCGCACCCGGCGAACGTCTGGGCGAAGTCGCGCTCGCCGAGCGGCTGAAGGCGTCGCGCACGCCCGTTCGGCTGGCCCTCACCACGCTCGAACAGGAAGGTCTCGTCGAGCCGTCGCCGTCGGGCGGCTACGTCATGCGGCGCATCACCGCCGCGGAAATCGCGGATGCGATCGCGGTGCGCGGGCATCTGGAAGGCATGGCGGCGCGGCTCGTGGCCGAGCATGGCGTGCCGCGCCAGCTATCCAACGGACTGAATGAGTGCCTGCGCGCCGGCGACCGCTTGCTCGCGAAGTCCGAGCTCGATCTCGACGACTACGCCGCCTACACTGACATGAACAACCGGTTCCACAAGCTGATCGTCGAAGGCTCGGGCAACGCGGCGCTCATCCGTGCAATCGAAATGAACAACCGCCTGCCGTTTGCCGCGGCAAGCGCGATGCTACCGATGCAGTCCGCCATCGAAGAAGGCCGGCAATGGCTTTTCATGGCGCATCAGCAGCACCACAGCCTCGTGCAGGCGATGGAACGCGGCGAAGGCACACGCGCGCAGTGGCTGGCGACGGAGCACGTGCAGATCGCGCAACGCAATCTGACCTATGCGCTCGATCGCCCCGAGGTCTATATGAAGCTTGCGCCTGCGTTGCAGCTGGTCGCGGAAGCGGTCTTGTAAGGGCGATCCCGGCCTCACACAATCCCCTCTGAATGCCGGCCAATACGAAGTTCTGCAAGTCCATCTTGCAGATTCTTCAGCGCCGGCCGCGCTTCGGGTATGGCATGATCGGCTCAATGTTTTTCCAAGCCGTGGAGACCGGCCCTAAATGAATTCGGACACCTATATTGTCGACTCGGTTATTCGATCGAGGCGAGCCGTGCGGGTCTTTCGCCCGGACCCGATTTCGAAAGCGGACGTCATCGAAATCCTCGATGTGGCGCGAACCGCGCCCAGCAATTCGAACACGCAGCCTTGGCGCGTCTATGTACTGGGTGGCCGCTCGAAACAGCAGCTCAGCGATGCACTAACGCGTGCTCACGAGTCCGAGTCTCATCCGCCGCTGCATCACATGCCGCAGCCTTTGCCTGACCCGCTGCGCCCGAGGCAGGAAGAATTCGGAGTGCGATATTACGGCGCACTGGGCATCGACAAGACCGATATGGAAGCGCGGTCCCGTGCGACCGGCAGGAATTTCGATTTTTTCGGAGCCCCGATCGGGATGATTTTCACGATCGATGCCCGCATGAAGAAATACAGTTGGCTCGACTATGGGTTGTTTCTTCAGACCATCATGATTGCGGCTCGCTCCCGCGGTTTCGATACGTGCCCGCAGGTCTCCTTTGCGCGTTACCAGACAGTCATCGCAAACCATCTTGAGATCGAACCGGGCCACGAAGTCGTCTGCGGGATGTCTCTTGGTTACGCGGATGACGACTGCGTCGTGAATCGGCTCCAGATGCCGCGTGAACCGGTTGACCGGTTCGCAAGATTTGCGGGGCTCGACGAATAAAGGCGACACCCGCAGTCGCTCGTTGCAGGCTTGGGCCCTGCGCAAGAGCCGCCTCACATCACGCGAGCGGACCGGCGCAACGTGGCAACGCATGCGGCACAGAGGTTGCGCAGTTCCGCTGCCGGAGCGAGCTACCGCGTCCTCCTTGCGCCGTCGAGCCCAATGCTCCGCGCAAGCAGGTCATCGTCCCGGTCGCGGACGAGGAGCCAACGCATGCGAGCTGCAACCGATGTCGACCCGAGCCGCGCTGGACGTGTGCGCCGGCGCCGGCAATCGCGCGAAATCTCGAGATATGCGGGCAAGCCCGTCCGCCTGCTTTGGCGCTATGTCGGCCGGCGCAAGCTGGCCCATGCCGTCGTGCTCGCAAGTGTCGTGGTCGCCGTGGCTTGCGCACTGGGATCGCAATATGGCATCAAGAATCTTGTCGATGCATTGCCTGCAGGACGCGCCCATCCGGGCACGGTCATACGCGCCTTCGCGATCCTGGTCGTGCTGATTCTGGCCGACAATCTGTTCTGGCGAATCGGCGGCTGGATGGCCGCGCGCGCGTTCGTCGCCGTGACCGGCGATATAAGAAACGAAATGTTCGCCTATCTGCTGGCACATGCCCCGGTATTTTTCGCGGACAAGCACCCCGGCGTCCTGTCGAGCCGCGTCTCTGCGATGGCGAATGCGGTGTACACCATCGAAAACACCATTGCATGGACCGCACTGCCACCGTCTCTCACGCTGGCAGGCTCGATTGCGTTGGTCGGCCTGGTGAGCGTCCCGATGAGCGTTGCGCTCGTCGCGATCTCTGGAGGGCTCGCCTGGTGGTTGTTCCGGCTCGCGAAGAAGGGAACCGCACGGCACGAGGCGTTTGCCGGGCAGGCCGCTTTCGTGGATGGCGAACTGGTGGACGTGATCGGCAATATGAACCTCGTGCGGGCTTTCTGTGCGCTGTCGTTCGAGCGCCGACGCCTCGACGCGACGCTGCGCTCCGAAGGCTCGGCGCGCACACGAAGCCTGCTGTTCCTCGAAAAGCTGCGGCTGCTGCACTCCATCGCCACCACCCTCTTTTCCGCAGGACTTCTGGGCTGGACCTTGTGGCTATGGACCCAGGACCGTGCGACGACGGGCGACGTGGTGCTTATCAGTTCACTGGGATTTGCGATCCTTCACGGAACGCGTGATCTGGCCGTGGCGCTGGTCGAGCTTACGCAACACCTCGCGCGTCTGAGCGAGGCAACGCAGACGCTGCTGGCGCCGCACGAGATAGTCGAACGCGGCAATACGCAGCCGCTACGAATCGAACAGGCGACGGTGGATTTCGACAAGGTGTCGTTTTCCTATTCCGGGCGCCGGCCCGTGCTCAAAGAACTAGACCTGCACATTCGCGCCGGCGAACGGGTCGGCCTGGTTGGTCCTTCTGGCGCCGGCAAATCCACGCTCTTCGCTTTGCTGCAGCGCTTTTACGAACCGCAGAGCGGCTGCGTGCGCGTTTCCGGACACGATATCTCGCGCGTGACGCTCGATAGTTTGCAGGCCGCCATCTCGATCGTGCCGCAGGACGCCTCACTGTTTCACCGATCCTTGCTGGATAACATCCGCTATGGGGTACCTGATGCCACCGAGGCCGACGTTCGCCGTGCGTGCGAAGACGCGCACTGCATGGACTTCCTTGCTGCGCTGCCTGGTGGACTGAACACCATTGCCGGCGACCGCGGCACGAAATTGTCAGGCGGCCAACGCCAACGAATCGCCATCGCGCGCGCCATTCTGAAAGACTCGCCAATCCTGCTTCTCGACGAAGCGACTTCGGCGCTCGATACCGCTTCCGAGCTCGCCATTCAGTTGGCACTTGAACGGTTGATGCGAAATCGCACGGTCATTGCCATTGCGCATCGACTCTCCACATTGGAGACGTTCGATCGCATTGTCGTCATCAATCGGGGCCGTGTGGCCCAGGACGGCTCGCCCGCAGCATTGGCGGCAGTGCCAGGCATCTATCAGGACACGCTTGCCCGCCAGCGAAAACGGATCGCCGCGCGGGAGGTATCTTGACACGGGTCTCAAGCGATTGCAGATCGCCAGTCGTGGAAGAGAACGTGCGAATGCTGCGCGCTCGGGCAGAAGCGCTGCGTTTCCCATGTAAGCCGGATCGGCCGGTCAGTATGCCGCGGTGATCGTGGTGCGCGCCGCCGCGGCAGTAGTGCGCTTTCTGGCCTCAGCGAATGCCTTCGCCCTGGCGTCGTTTGCGCCTGCGAGTACCCCCAGATGCTAAGGCGGTGCCTTTCTTCACTGTGCCGCCGACGCCGCAGTGTCCGACGCACCCTTCGCGTGCGGCGCTTTCTGAGGCATACGCGTGGGCGACTTCGACATTGTCGATCCAGTGGAACTGGAATTCGTGCCGGTCGCCCCCGTGCCGTTGGGCGTGCCCATACCCGCGCCGCCCTGTCCACTCGAGCCGCCGCCAGCCCCGCCTCCGCCGCCGCCTCCTGATCCCTGTGCAAATGCGCCGCCGGCGAACGCCAGCAGCATTGCGGAACACACGACTGCTTTACCTATGCCTCTCATGATTGCCTCCCTGGATGACGCCAGGCTGGATTTAACGTGCAGCCCGGCTGCGCACGAACGGACTCGTGTCCCGATGTCAGTGGGGCGCGACTCATCGGCGCCCCGCGGAGCTGACCGTCGTGTCGTACCCGGTTCCTTGGCTTCAGTCGTCGCGACCTGACAGAAGCGCGCGGCAGCAGGCCCAGCGCCAGAAAGTTTTATCGTCGCTGCTGGGACTGACGTCGCCCAAGACAGCGTATATGTCGGAGGCGGCTTTGCAGATTCCCATGCCAGCAAATCGCGCGCCTCATTGTTCCGTGCGGATTCTTTGATGCAAACGGGGCCGTGCCGCGGCGCTCATTACCAGTATCGCGGTCGTGATCATTCGGTTCTCTCCAACCGGATCACATGCTCGGCCCGGGCACCGTTGAACTGCTGCTCGTACACGGTGCCCGCAATACCGACGTGAAAACCGCTGCGGGGCAAAATGTCGGGCATGTTGCCGGTCGGCCTGCTATCAATGCCGCCCAATCCGTCCGCGGGCGCCGGTACATTGTTCTCCAGGGTCGCGTTCGACGTAATGATGTTGTCATGCCATACCGACAGGTCGCGTTTCGCTTCGAGCGATTTACCATCTGTGTCGACCGTATCGTCGGTTGCATCCATTCCCGCACTATCAACGGAGACAATGCGGCTATTCGCTCGCTGCACGCGGGTCGCGCCATTGCGCGTTAGGTTGTCGATTTTTATGGAAGGCGACGGGTCCGCGTTTTTGACGTCGGGCGCTTCGGCCGATCCAACGTGAGACGTTCGTCCGAATCGCACCGCCTGAGTCGCCGCATCCGGGGAACTGGTTCCCGTAGCCGGCGTTTTCGCGGGACTCTTTGCGGCCATGCGGTTCTGTTGTGCCTGGGATGGGTTGCCTTCGGCGTTCTGCATGTTTCACACTCCCTTTTCCAAGAAGGTATCGAACCCAGAAGTAGTATCGCGGTGACCGGGCCGTCTGCAGCAGCGCATCGCGCTTACTGCGTCAGGCGATGAGCATCGCAAATGTCGCGCTCACGTGGTCATCGAACACGACACGTGCGCAATGACGCCAATACCGTTGCATCGGAGTCTGTCGGCAGCCCGAGAATCACGCAGTCTTCAGGACCCCTTGGCGAATGCCTGGACCGGCGCTGACGTGCGATTTTCGCAGCCGCGATTGCGGATGTTCGAGGCCTGCACCAACGGCGCGAACTGCCGAAGACATTCGCGCGCGCTCACGCGCCAACCCGCGCAACGTCGGCCTCGAGCGTGAAGAATCGCAACGCCGGTCTGCCGTAACGCAATGCTCGCTCGAGCAGTTCACCAGCCGTTTAAACCCGCAAGTCCTGCCGACGCTCGGCGACGGGCCTTGCTTCAGTCACGGCCAGATACCGATCGGCAATCTCGCGCGCCTGGCGCGCGGCGAAGTCCAGGGCGTCTCCCAACGTCACGCGACCGCATCGGCCTCTTCGCTCGAGAACCATGCGATGCTCCGGGCCGCGGTCCTCGACCTTGACCACCCAGAGAAAACCGCCGTCTGAGTCGCGGACCGCCGAGCAAGCAATGGTAATGTCGGCCAGATCGATCGTTCTCACTCGCATGTCCGCCTCCTGTCTCTCGCCCGTGGATATGCGCATCGGTCGTGCCCAACACAGGGCACCGTGGCGGCCATCGCGCGGGGAAAGCATCGCGTGTCGAAGCCTCTGGTAAAGGCCACGAATAGCCCGCTGCAACGGCCTCGACGACTTCCGCCAAGGGCCAGGTGATGAGCGGCCACGCCACTGAAGGAAAGCACCGGTGCACCACAATTCCCACTTGTCTCGCACCTGTCGCGCTCCGCGTCGTTCACTTGTGCTCGCGCGTGACAGCGCCTGGCAAGATTGTCGGGGCGTGCATTCCATTGCCATTCCATTGGCTACAAAGAGCCGCAGTTAGAGTTGCGCGAAGCGTTGTCGAATTTCATGGCGGGTGCCGGGCAAGTTCTGCCGAATTATCCCGAAGGCACCCTGTCGCGTTGCGCGCTGTGCCGTCACAACGAGAGAGCCAACGGTAAAAACGGCGTCCTTAAAAAACGCCTGCCCAGACGACGGCAAACGTTTTTTGTTCATCCCGGATTGGACTAACGGGACGACCCCGCCCGATACACCTGCAAAGTTGCAAGCGCGACATAGACGCTGAAACAGCACCGCGACGAACCGTGAGCGCGCGTGCCCCCATTGCAGTGCGCAGCGTGATGTTGCGCGTTGCAGTAATTACGCGTCAGCGGTGTAGCCACTACACTGCGGATGCGTCTCGTTCACGTCGTCAGTCCACCAGGGAATACCCGCTGGCGAGGATCGTCTGTACTGACTCGATGACCGGCGTCTTGATCGGCAACATCGTCGCGCGTTGCGGGGCCAGTGCCAGTCTCAACTCCTCCGAAGGCGCGCCGCAATCGAGCGAGCGCCCCTAGTCCGCGTGCGCATGCCATTCGAAAGCCGACGCGCGACTCCGAGCCGCCCATCTGCGCAAAGATGCTGACGTACCGTGCATTGAGCGGAATACTTTTCCCGGGATCTGGGCGCGGGCAGCGATCTTTACCATTACATTTGCCTAATGCAAACCATAAAATGTTTTAACTTTGATTTATCGGGTATCGCGCGCAGCATCTCTTCTCATATGGAGCGCATGCAGCAGCTTCCGACTCCACTGTTGTGCGGACAACGAGCCACAGTTCTCGCTAGTGCAGTTCTTCTGGCCAACCATTGGCACTTTTTGGCCTCAGGCACAACCAGCGGTCAAGCGAGTCGATCACGCAGGTCCAACGCGCCGGTTGAGCGCGACGGAATAGAAAGGAGACGGAGACATGGCACTTTCCACTGTATCGGACAGCGTGCGCGCACCCTTCTGGCATCACCGGTGGATGCAACTCGCGATCGGCATCGTGTGCATGGGACTCGTGGCCAATCTTCAGTACGCCTGGACCCTTTTCGTCGTACCGATGGACAACGCCCACCATTGGGGCCAAGCAGCGATCCAGACGGCGTTCACGGTATTCATCGTGACCGAAACCTGGCTCGTACCGGTCGAAGGCTGGCTCGTCGACAAATTCGGGCCACGCCCGGTCGTGATCGGCGGCGCGCTGTGCGCGGCGCTCGGCTGGATCATCAACGCACATGCGACCAGTCTTTCCATGCTGTACGTCGCGGCGGTCATCGCGGGTATCGGAGCAGGCTGTGTGTATGGCACCTGCGTCGGCATGGCGCTTAAATGGTTTCCGGACAAACGCGGCCTCGCAGCGGGTTTGACCGCGGCGGGTTTCGGCGCCGGCGCGGCCGTCACGGTCATACCGATTGCCAACATGATCCAGCGTTCGGGCTACGAGCACACGTTCATGTTCTTCGGCATTTTTCAGGGTCTTTGCATCCTGCTGCTCGCCACCATGCTCGTGCGGCCCAAGCCGCCCGCTTCCGCGATCCCGGCTAAACGAATCGTCGCAAGCAAAATCGACTACACGTCCGGCGAGATGATCCGATCGCCGCTCTTTTGGGTGCTGTATCTGATGTTCGTCTTCGTTGCAGCGGGCGGCATCATTGCGACCGCACAGCTCGGACCGATCGCCAAGGAATATGGCTTTGCGAAGCTTCCCGTGAGTCTGATCGGCATCACGCTGCCGCTTCTCACGATGACGCTTTCGATCGACAACCTCTGCAATGGATTCACCCGTCCGTTGTGCGGTTTTCTGTCGGACCGCATTGGGCGCGAGAACACGATGTTCATCATCTTCCTGGGTGAAGGCGTCGCACTGCTGGGGCTGATGCAGTTTGGCCATAACCCGTATGCGTTCATGTTCTTCGCGGCCGCCGTCTTCCTGTGCTGGGGAGAGATCTTCTCGATCTTCCCCGCGACCTGCGCGGATACATTCGGCAGCAAACACGCGGCTGCGAATGCGGGAACGCTTTACACCGCTAAGGGTACGGCCTCGATGCTGGTGCCGATCGCATCGCTTCTGTCGGCCAACGGCGGCTGGGGCACCGTGTTCATCTCGGCGGCGGTGATATCGATTGCCGCCGCGGTATGTGCGAAGTTCGTCCTTGCACCCATGAGAAAGCGCTGGATCGAAAACTCGGCGGCGCCAGCAGGCGCGGCCCTTATCGAAGCACGGTTGCAGCAGTGGCCTGGCGGCTCGGCTGAATAAACGACAGCGCGAACCCACCGCTACCATTCACCACTATTAAACAACGCTCCCCGAGGAGAGACGCCATGGCAGAAGTCGACCAGCCCACAACAGACGACACGTCGAAACAACAGGCGACCGAGACGACCGACGGATTCCATCTAGTCATCGACGCGCTGAAACTGAACGGCATCAATACGATCTTCGGACTGGTCGGTATTCCCATTACCGACCTCGCGCGACTCGCACAAGCCGAAGGAATGCGTTTCATCGGCTTTCGCCATGAGCAGCACGCGGGCAATGCCGCCGCCATTTCCGGCTACATCACGAAGAAGCCGGGCATCTGCCTGACGGTGTCGGCACCCGGCTTTTTGAACGGCCTGACCGCGCTCGCCAATGCGACCACGAACTGTTTCCCGATGATCCTGATCAGCGGGTCGAGCGAACGCGAAATCGTCGATCTGCAGCAGGGCGACTACGAAGAAATGGATCAGTTGAATGCCGCGAGGCCCTACGCGAAAGCCGCGTATCGCGTGCTCCATGCGCAAGACATCGGCATCGGTATTGCGCGGGCGATCCGGGCTGCGGTATCCGGGCGGCCAGGCGGCGTATATCTGGACTTACCCGCCAAACTGCTCGCGCAAACAATGGATGCCGTGAAGGCGCAGCAGTCGCTGGTGCAAGTGGTCGACGCCGCACCGCGTCAATTGCCGGCGCCGGAATCCGTCAAGCGTGCAATCGACCTGCTGAAAAGCGCAAAACGTCCGCTGATCCTGCTCGGCAAAGGTGCGGCGTACGCCCAGGCTGACGCGGAAATCCGCGCTTTCGTCGAGCAAAGCGGCATTCCGTATCTGCCGATGTCGATGGCCAAGGGCTTGTTGCCCGACACGCACGAGCAATCCGCATCGGCAGCGCGCTCGTTCGTGCTGCAGGAAGCCGACGTGGTCGTGCTGATCGGTGCGCGTCTGAACTGGCTGCTCTCGCATGGTAAAGGCAAGACCTGGGGTGCGCAGCCGAAGCGGTTCATCCAGGTGGATATCTCGCCGACCGAAATCGACAGCAACGTCGCCATTGCCGCGCCGGTGATCGGCGATATCGGTTCATGCGTAGCGGCGCTTCGCGCCGGCCTCGATGCGAGCTTCGTCAAACCGGGCGCGGAGTGGATCGGCGCGATTGCCGAGCGCAAGAACAAGAATCTCGCCAAGATGGCCGCGACGCTCGACAAGAACCCGTCGCCGATGAACTTTCACAGCGCGTTACGCGCGATTCGCGATGTGTTGAAAACGCGCCCGGACATTAACGTCGTCAACGAAGGCGCCAATACGCTCGACTACGCGCGCAGCATTATCGACATGTACGAGCCGCGCAAACGCTTTGATTCCGGCACGTGGGGAATCATGGGTATCGGTATGGGCTTCGCCATCGGCGCGGCGGTAACGACAGGCAAACCAGTGGTTGCGATCGAAGGCGACAGCGCCTTCGGATTCAGCGGCATGGAACTCGAAACGATCTGCCGTTACGAGTTGCCGGTTTGCACGGTCGTATTCAACAACAACGGTGTATATCGCGGCACCGACGTGAACCCGACGGGCGGCAAGGACGTTGCGCCTACTGTGTTCGTGAAGGGGGCGCGCTACGACAGGATGATCGAGGCATTCGGCGGCATCGGCTATCAGGCGAGCACGCCTGAAGAACTGACGAAGGCACTCGTCGAGGCAATCGCATCCGGCAAACCTAGCTTGATCAATGCCGTTATCGACGAAGCGGCCGGCACCGAAAGCGGCCGCCTGACAAACCTGAATCCGCAAAGCGCGGCAATGAAAAAGTAATAAGAAGGCGCTTGCGCGAATGTGGTAGTTTGGCCGATGGGGAGCCAAAGCGGTTTAGCGGCGGCACCCATCCCATGCCTGTTGATGCACTCGCGCCCGCGAGTACGGCGCCGTGTGCGCTGCCGTCAGCAATTGGGGCGCTCGGATTTATACGCAGGCCGACGTCATGGAAAGCGCCATCGACTTTCAGCGACTTGCCAACGCAATCGGCGACGCGATCGCCATCAACGGGAGAAACTCCGATGCCCGTCACGTTAGTGCAAAATTCAGCGCGGCGGTGAATCCGGCACATAGGACTGCCAGGTTTATCCGACCACGAGCCGTGATCCAACCAACGGATTGGCAGCTGATCCGCCGGAAAAGGTTTGGGCCTCAGTAAGTAATCTTGTCGCGGGCAGGCTTTTTGCTAACACAAAGCAGCCCACCACTGGATACTGAACATGCGCTTGATCAATCGCCTCGTCGTTTCGATGACTTTGCCGCTGGCCGCCTGCGCGATCGGCCCGTCAGCTGCGAGCGACACCGGTTTTGGCGCCGCACCTGCGCTGCCGGCCCCCGAACCCTCGCTGATTTCAATGGTCAACATCGCGCCTGTTCAAGCGCGGCCTGCCGGTTTCCTGCCCACCGCTCCCAACGGATTCTGCGTAACTGAGTTCGCGGGCGGCCTCGCACACCCGCGCTGGCTTTATACGTTGCCAAACGGCGACGTACTGGTGGCGGAAGGCGATGCGCCCAAACCGCACGACGAGGGCAGCGGAATTTTCGGCTGGGTCAGAGCTCAGGTCATGAAGCTCGCCGGCGCCGGCGTGAAGAGTCCCGATCGAATCGTGCTGTTACGGGACCCGAATGGAACCGGGGTTGCCCAGTTGAATGCCGTGTTTATCCGAGGCCTGCATTCGCCGTTCGGAATGGCGCTGATCGGAGATAAGTTATACGTTGCGGATACAGACGCGTTGCTGCGTTTTAACTACGTTCCCGGCGCTACGGAGATAGCCGGCCCCGGACTCAAAGTTGCCGATTTGCCCGCCGGCCCGATCAACCACCATTGGACAAAGAACATCCTCGCGGATCGCTCGGGCAAACATTTGTACGTTACGGTTGGATCCAATAGCAACGCTGCGGAAAACGGCGTCGAGGCCGAGCAGGACCGCGCACGGATTCTCGAGTACGACGTGGACAGCGGTCGCTTGCGACCCTACGCGACAGGACTGCGCAATCCTAACGGCCTTTCGTGGCAGCCGGACAGCGGCGCATTGTGGACTGCAGTCAACGAGCGAGACGATCTGGGCAACAACCTCGTTCCGGATTACATGACGGCGGTGAAGGACGGAGCCTTCTACGGCTTTCCCTATAGCTACTACGGCCAGCACGTCGACACGCGAGTCAAGCCGCAGCGGCCCGACCTGGTCGGCAGGGCTATCGTGCCGGACTATGCGCTGGGCAACCACACTGCCTCGTTAGGTCTTGTCTTCTACGATCGGACACTGTTCCCCGCGCACTATCGGGGCGGCGCATTCGTTGGCCAGCATGGTTCGTGGAACCGCAAACCGCGAAGCGGCTACAAGGTGGTCTTCGTGCCATTCGTCGATGGAAAACCTGCTGGCGCGCCCGAAGATTTCTTGACCGGTTTCCTGACACCGGATGGCCACGCCGTGGGGCGGCCAGTCGGCGTCGCGCTAGATGCCCGCGGCGCTCTGCTGGTGGCGGACGATGTAGGCAATGCTATCTGGCGCGTTGCGCCGTGTGGCGACACCAACGCCGCCAACAATTCATCGACTGGCAACTGATGCGATTGTCGGATCACGCTGCCGCTGGACCGTCGTCGATGTGAAAAGCCATCGTGCTTCACCTCACAGTCTGCATAACGCTGGCTTCAAGTTCATTACAACCATAGCGTCGATTCAATGCAGACCATAAATAAGGTTTACTTTCCGATTTCCCGCGACGCCGCCATTGTGTGAACGTAATAACCGGTACGCGGCCACAGCCCATGAAATGCGCGGTTGCATCCATGGGCGTGTCTATTTTCTCCTTGTGACCATTTCTTGCGATTCCTTAATAAATGAATCCTTGCTAGCCGACGGAACGTGAAATACACCAATAAACAGAAAGGAGACGGAAAGATCAACAAGCGCCTGATGAGCTGGACGTTTGTCGCCGCGGCCACGTTGGCCGGTTGCGGAGGGCGAGACAACCTCACCCCACCGCCCCCGCCCAAGCTATTGACGAACATCGCCGGGCAGAATGCTGCGAGCCCGCCATTCAGTTTCGATATTGGTTACGTCGAGGCCGGCAAGTACTTCCTGGCGGACCGCAATAACAAGGCAGTCGATGTCGTCGACATCCAATCCAACACGCTGACCGCACAGATTCCAGGGCTCTTCGCAGGTGCCGGCGCGAGCACGGACGCGTCCGGCCCCGACGGAATCGTAGGGATCACCGGCACGAACACGATTTATGTCGGCGACGTGAACTCGGTCAAGGTCATCGTGCGCCGCAGCAGTCAAAGCATGGGGGTCTTGTCGCCCACCGATCGGCTTCCCACCGCGTCCAGCTTGCTTTGCAACTCCGTCTTGCGTTCGGCCAACTTGTCGCCGAGCGCGCGCAAATCGCATTTCGAGTTGCGCAGTTCCGGGAACAGTTGAGTCTCCTCTTCCTCCACATGACGAAGGACCATCTCGCTCATTACTTTGAAAGTCGCGTCGAAGCCTTTATCGCCCACTTTCATCGTTTCGAACTTCGCAATCAGCGTCTTGACCAGGAAGTGCTCGATATACGCTCCTTCGACGTCGAGTGCATCGCCGTCGGGTAACGCTTCCCGCGCGGCAGGATAAAGCAGTTCCTCCTCGATCATCGTATGAATCGAAAGCGCTTCGCATGTGCGCTGCGCGAGCGCCGCTTTTGCTTCCACATCGTCGTCCGCCGCCTTTTTGAACGCGTCGAACAACTTCTCCACCGACCGGTGATCTGCCTGGAGGAAGTCCAGCGCGTTCTGCGAGCCGGGTCCGGTCTCTGTCTTGTCCTGTCTTGTCGCTTCCATGCCGATCTCCTCGATGATGCAGTGACTGCCCGGCCAATGCCGTAGCAGAACAGAGACGCAGCACGTGCTATGCCTGGCAGCGCACGGCCCAGGCTGACGACGACGCTCTACAACTTCACCGAGGGTGACGGCCCGCTCCCGTCCGTCTCGCGCAAGCTACTGCGACACGACCGTTTCGCTCCCGATATCGGCTCGGGCCGCAGCAAAGCATGCTTGATCAAGCGGTCGGGGACGCGTGTCCACTATCGCCCTTCGTCGGGACGTCGTCGTATTCCCGCGAGATGTCCTTGTTGGTGTAGTCGCCCAGTCGCGAAGCGGCGATCAGGCTGAGCACCGCGCATGCCAGGATATAGACCGCGATCGCATAGCCGGAACCGTAGTAAGCGAACAGCGCCGTCGCAATGAGCGGCGCAGGGCCGCCGGCAATGACCGAAGCCAACTGGTAGCCCATGGACGCACCGCTGTAGCGCAGCCGCCCCGTGAACGTTTCAGCGATCAAGGCCGCCTGCGGACCGTACATCATCGCATGCGGTACCAGCGACAGCACGATAGCGATGAAGATCCACATTGGATGCCCGGTGTCGATCATCGCAAAGTAGAGAAAGCCGAATACGCCGACGGCGGCGGCACCGATCATATACATCCGCCGCCGCCCAATCCGATCGGACACATGCCCGAACAACGGAATGGTGACGAATTCCACCACCGAAGCAACCAGCACCGCTGTGAGCAGCAGGTCGCGGCTCGCGCCTAGTGTCCGGATGCCGTAGGTGAAGACAAACGCGGTGAAAATATAGAACGGTGCCTGTTCGGCCATGCGTGCAAAGGCCGACAGCAGGATGTCTTTCGGCTGGCGGCGCAGCACCTCTAGCATCGGCGTCTTCTCGATCTTGCGTTCAGCCAGGAGCCGCGCGAAGATCGGCGTCTCCAGAATATTCAAGCGAATGTAGAGGCCGATCACGACCAGCACAATACTGAGGAAGAACGGCACGCGCCAGCCCCACGTGATGAATCCGCTGCCGGAGATCTCGCTCATGGCTAGCACCGCCAGGTTGGCGAGGAACAGTCCTGCAGGCACGCCGAACTGCGGCCAGGAGGCGACGAAGCCGCGATGCTCGTTGGTGCGCGCCCATTCCATCGACATCAGGACCGAGCCACCCCATTCGCCGCCGACGCCCACGCCCTGAATGAAGCGCAGCACCGTGAGCGCGACGGCGCCCCAGATGCCGATCGTCGCATAGGTCGGAACAAAGGCCACCGCAAAGGTGGCGAGCCCCATCAGTAATAGCGTTACGATGAGCGTCGCCTTGCGGCCGATACGGTCGCCGTAATGGCCGAAGATGGCGGCGCCAACCGGCCGCGCTACGAAGCCAACGGCGTAGATCAGAAACGCCTGCAAGGTGCCGACGAGCGGATCCGATCCGGGGAAATAGAGTTTGGCGAAAATCAGGCCCGTGACCGTACTATAGAGAAAGAAGTCATACCATTCGATCGTCGTGCCGATCGTGCTGGCAATGACGGCGCGGCGTAACTGACGCCGGGCTTCGTCATCGGAGAGGGGCGTCGCCCCTGATTGCGTGGCGGCCATTTGAGATCCCCCAAAAAGGCGGTATTCGCTTAAGACCGTTCCCGCGAGGAGAGGTTCCGGCCCTCGCAACGTGACTTCTGCAAGGAGGTTCCGCGATGATTAGCAGCGCGAACTGGTATGCCGAGTGCTGGTGCGGCACTCGGAGGAATACTTGCACGGGCGCGGAGCAGGTTCGCGAGACAACGTCGTTTTTTCATGAAAAGAAGTGCCCAGTAGTCGTTTCGCAATGGCGGTTGCCCAATTGGAAGCGCTATCTACTCGCACCATTAGCAGTGGGAAATAAGCCCTTCCGATGCGCCAAAATGGGAGACGGAAAGGCGCGAAATGACGTGGTTCATTTGGTTCGGACTCTCAATGCTTCTGCTACGCTAAACCGCATGAGTCAGACGATATGAAGCGATCTGCTAAACGGGTGTTGCGTCCGTTCTGCGGATCGGGACAGTCCACGCCTTCCAGGCCGCTCGGGACGCTTTTATCGAGGCGCTGGCTCTTCCTCTCTTGACTTCCAGCGCGGGGGCGACATGTCGATACGATCGAGTTCACGGTTACTGGTCATTGGGGTCGTCCTCGTTCTGAGCGCTTGCGGTGGAGGCGGCGGCAGCGACGCGGGCCCTGCTGCTGCCGGAGACCAAACCGGAGCCGCGAGCCCCGCGTCAGGCGCATCGTCTCCCACCGCGACGAAGCCGACCATGGCCGCCGCGACCCCCGTGATCGACGGTACGACGCTCGGCGATGCCTTCTGGCCTGCGGGCTCCACGTCGTCGGGCGGACAAGGCCAACCGGTCAGCGGACTGACCTGCACCTTGCGCAGCAATGCCTATACCTACACGCATTTGTCCATCTATAACAACGGCCGCCTGCTCGCGCTGCCGGCGAACGTCGGCGTGGTCGAGCCGACCATGGCTGTGCAGACGGGCTGCGCCTATCCTCTGCACACCGTGGATTCGAGCGGAAAAATTCACATGGACTCGACCACTCACACGCCGTATACCCTCGGTCAGTTCTTCTCGATCTGGGGACAAACGCTCGACACGTCCAACGTCGCGGGCGTGGCCGGCTCGCCCGTCACGATCTACGTGAACGATGGCGGCGCTCTCACGCAATACACGGGCGATCCTGCGAGCCTCGTGCTACCCGCGCATGGCGAAGTGACGATCGAGATCGGCACGCCTTTGACCCAGATTCCGACGTACACGTGGACCAACCCGCCACCGTTCGATCCGAAGCCGGTCACGCTCGCGTTCCTCGGTGTAGTGGGGAACAACTTCTGGCCGGCGGGCAGCACGTCGACCGGTGGCACCGGTGCGCCAGTGGACGGCCTGATCTGTGCGCCCAACATGAACGCGTTGTATCACGTCCATGCACACCTCGCCATTTTCAAGGACGGCCAGTGGCTCGCGCTGCCCGCGAACGTCGGCATTCTGTCGCAATGCGACTATGAAATGCACACGCACGACCAGACCGGCATCATCCACGTTGAGGCGCCAGGCTTGAAACGCTTTACGCTTGGCCAGTTCTTCGATATCTGGGGGCAACCGCTCAGCAGCACGAACGTGGCTGGCGTGACCGGGAACGTGGTCGCGTACATCAACGACAACGGCGATTCGCGCCGCTATATGGGCGATGTGCGCGACATCGAATTGACCTCGCTGCGCGATATCACATTGCAAATCGGCACACCAGTGAGCACGCTGGCCACCTATTCGTGGTACGAGCCGCAGTGATGCAGAGATTCGACGGAATGCGGCGCACGCATGATCGTCCGCCCGCCGCTTCTAACCGAACACGTGTGGCACGGTTCAAAAGAGCCGGACGTCATGCACGCTCGCTGGCGAGCCACGCTCGCCAGCCGCCAAATTCGGTGATGTCGGCTCCGGACTCCACGCCGTATCCTTCACACACGAAGCCGGTCACCCACGTGCCATCCGCCAGTTCTATCTTTCCAAGCGCAAGCGGAGAGGGAATCGTCGAGAGGAACGAGCCCAGCTCCAGACTGGGCATCTCCCAGACCTCGGTTGCGATCGTCGTGCCGCCGTGCGCAACCCGCCGCAAGCCGGGCCGTCTCGTGCCGTCCCGCGTGGCTGCCAGCGCATACAGCCGGTAGTGCGCAGCGGTATGCGTCGCCTCTACCCGCCGTGCGCCACGGCAGACCAGATCGCGATTGTGCGGCAGACCTTCCATATGCGCGCCGCACACTGCAACGCGTATCCGGTCGTTGCCCGCCGTGGGCCGCTCGTTCGCATCGGGCTTGCTGCCTCCGACGCATGCCACACCGCTGCTTCGCTGCAGCAGGTCGGCCACGCTCAGCAGATACTGATCCGTGAACGCGCGCCCAAACACCGTCACGCCCCACGGCAGGCCATTTTTCATGAACGCAGTCGGCGTCGCGACAGCCGCGTAGTCGAGCAGATTCATGAAGTTGGTGTAGTAGCCGAGCAACGTGTTCGGCCCGATGGGGTCGCGCGCCAACTCGGCCAGCGTGACGGGACGCGGATAAGTCGGCGTGAGAACGAAGTCCAGTGATTCGAGCGCGGCGTCGCAGACGCCCTTCAATGCTTGCAGGCGGTACTGCGCGCGAAACAGTTCGACGGCTGTCGCACCGGGCGCCTTCGCCAGCACGTCGCGAATGACCGGCAGCACGGCCTGCGGGTTCGCTTCGATCAACTCGCCCGCGACGCTGTAGCGCTCCGCGACCCATGGGCCTTGATAAAGCAGGTTCGCCGCCTCCACGAACGGCGTGAAGTCGATTTCGACCGCCTTGCCGCCTGCGGCTTCGAGCATCGCGCGAGCCTTGGCAAAGAGCGCGGGGCTTTCGGCACAGCCCGCGAATTCGAGCCGCGCCGGCACGCCGAAGCGGAACGCGGCGAGTTTGCCGAACGCGCGCGCGTCGTTCCACTGCGGGTTCCTGCGGCTGTACGCATCGCGCGGATCGGCTTGCGCAGTCAGCGCCAGCAGTTCGCTGGCTTCGCTCGCGGTCGCAGTGAAATAGGTCACGCAATCGAGCGTGCGGCAGGCCGGCACGATGCCGGCAGTGGACAGCAGACCCTTGGTCGCCTTGAGTCCGACCAGGTTGTTCAGCGCTGCGGGCACGCGCCCCGAGCCCGCGGTGTCGGTGCCGAGCGCAAAGCTCACGACGCCCAGCGCGGCGGCCAATGAAGAGCCTGCGCTCGAGCCGCCCGACGGATAGTCGGGATGCACGCTATTGCGGCACTTGCCGTACGGTGAACGCGTGCCGTTCAGGCCAGTGGCGAACTGGTCGAGATTCGTCTTGCCGAGCGGCACGGCGCCCAGTGCGATCAACTGCGCGACGAGCGTCGCCGATTCGGCCGGCGTATAGGCGAACGCCGGACAGGCGGCCGTGGTCGGAATACCGGCCAGGTCGATGTTGTCCTTGATCGCGAATGGAATGCCGTAGAGCGGCAATGCTTCGGCATCCTGTGTTTCCAGCCAGTCCAGATACGGCGCGATTTCCGCTTCAGTGAGAATGTGGATGAACAGATGAAACTCAGGATTCAGTGCCGCGGCCTTGGCCAGCAGTTCGCCGATCAGCTTGCGCGGCGTGAGCGTCCCGGCGCGATAGGCAGCGCGCAGCGTGGACAGGCGCAGGTCGAATGAAGACATGGATGGTTTCCCCAATAAGTCAAAGACGTTCGATGACGGCAACGCGCTGCCCCGCGCGCACCGCAGAGCCGGGCGCCACGTGAAGCGCGCCGATAGTCCCCGCACACGGCGCATAGACGGAGATTTCCATCTTCATTGACTCGATGACGAGCAGCACGTCGCCTGCTGCCACCGTATCGCCGCAACTCACCCGCGCCTGCCAGAGACTGCCGGCAATCTCGCTTTCCACCGCTATCTCGGTGCCTTTTAGCGGCGCCAGTTCGGCGTCCTCGGCGAGCGGTGCGTCGAAACTCTCGTCCACTGTGCCCGCTGAACGCCAGCGCTCGCGTTCGGCCTGGAACGCAGCCTGCTGCCGCGCGCGGAATTGTTCGATGCCGGCGGATTCACGCGCGAGAAACGTTTGATAGTCGGCCAGCGACAACTCGGTCTCCTCGATCTTCAACGGATAGCGCCCGAGCGGGAAATCTGCGCGAATGCGCAGCAGTTCGTCGTCGGTCACTTCGTAGAAGCGGATCTGGTCGAAGAAGCGCAACAGGTACGGCCGCCCGGCAAAATCGGCGACTTCCCGATAGCGGTTCCACATCTGCAACGTGCGGCCGACGAACTGATAACCGCCTGGCCCCTCCATCCCATACACGCACAGATACGCGCCGCCGATGCCGACCGAGTTCTCCGCCGTCCACGTGCGCGCCGGGTTGTACTTGGTCGTCACCAGCCGGTGGCGCGGGTCGAGCGGCGTCGCGACCGGCGCGCCGAGATACACGTCGCCCAGCCCCATCACGAGATAGCTGGCGTCGAAGACAATCTGTTTGACGGCATCAGTGGAATCGAGCCCGTTGATGCGCCGTATGAACTCGAGATTGCTCGGACACCACGGCGCGTCCTTGCGCACGGTGGTCATGTATTTGTCGATCGCGAGCCGGCACGCGGGGTCGTCCCATGACAGCGGCAGATACACGATCCGCGACGGCGCGCGCAAATCCTTCTGCAGCAGCACGTGCTGCCATGCGCGCTCGACGATTTCGAGCAACCGCTGCAACGGCAGGGTTTCAGGCTGATAGTGAATCTGCAGTGAGCGGATGCCGGGTGTCAGATCGATCACGCCTCGCAGCGCCATCGCTTCGAGCGACTGCATCAGCGCATGGCCGCGAAAGCGCAACACGAGGTCGAGTTCCGCCGGGCCGATTTCGAGCAACAGATGCGTGTCGCCGGAAACGCGCGCGACCAGCCGTTCGCGATCCGTACCGGTATCGAGCACGATTGGCGAGATCAGCGCTGCGGCCTGTGCGAATGCCGGTTGCGCGTCCAATTGCAACGTTTCCAGTTCACGCAGACGTTGGCGCGCCGCCTCGCGCGCCGCATCGATCGGCACCGGCACGAAGCGCACCTTGTCGCCGGCTTTGAGCTGGCCGATCTGCCAAAGATCCGCTTCGATGATCGTCACGGGGCAAACGAAACCGCCAAGGCTCGGTCCATCGGGCCCGAGAATCACGGGCATGTCGCCGGTGAAATCGACGGCGCCGACCGCATACGGGTTGTCGTGAATGTTCGACGGATGCAGCCCCGCCTCGCCGCCGTCCTCGCGTGCCCACTCCGGCTTCGGTCCGATCAGACGCACACCGGTGCGGCTGGAGTTGAAATGGATCTCCCATTCGGTGTCGAAGAACCGCTCGATATAACGCGGACTGAAGTACTCGGGCGAGCCGTGCGGGCCATAGATCACGCGCACCGTACGCACCGTTGCCAATTCGGGGATGTTGGCAAGCACCGCGCCCGCGCGTGGGTCCTGCAGCGGGTGAAGATGCAGTACATCGCCCGCACGCAGCGCCCGGCCGCCATGTCCGCCGAACTGGCCGAGCGTGAAGGTGCTGCGACTGCCGAGATACACCGCCACATCGAAGCCGCCGCGCACGCACAGGTAGGCACGCGCGCCCGCGCCGCGGATGGTGCCGAGCGCGAGCGTCGAACCGGCGGCAATAAAGAGCGTGGTGTTCAACGGCTGCTCGACATCGTCGAGCAGCACGGGCAGATGCGCGCCCGTCACTGCGACGACGGCATCCGTGTTGAAGCGCAAGCTTGGGCCACTCATCGTGATTTCGAGCGCGGCAGCGTCCGCGACATTGCCCAGCAGCCGGTTGCCGAGCCGAAGCGCACGGTCATCCATCGGCCCGGACGGCGGAATTCCCACTGCCCAATAGCCAAGACGGCCTGGATGATCCTGCACGGTCGTCTGCGTGCCACCGCTGATCACCTCGAGCGTGCTCGCCCGATATTTCAGCTGTTCGAGACAGCGCGTCCACGGTTCACCCGACGCGAACGGCTGATCGTCGAGAATCTGCCGCAGATAGTCGCGGTTCGTCTCCACCCCATAGATGCGCGTGCTTCCCAACGCGTCGTTGAGCGCGTGGCGCGCCGCGTCGCGCGTAGGCGACCACGCGATCACCTTTGCCAGCATCGGGTCGAAGTAAGGCGGCACTTCGCAGCCCGCTTCCACCCACGTATCGATGCGCAGCGCGCGGCCATCGGCGTGCGGAAACGCGATATCGGTCAGCAAACCCGGGCTCGGCTTGAAATCGCGGCCTGGGTCTTCCGCGTAGAGCCGAGCCTGGATCGCGTGTCCCCGCGGCTGCAAGCGCGCCGCGATGTCCGGCAACGGAGCAAGCGTGCCCGCCGCCAGTTCGATCATCCAGCGCACCAGATCCACGCCCCAAACCTGCTCGGTCACGCCGTGCTCGACTTGCAGGCGCGTATTTACTTCGAGGAAATAGAATTGCTGCGCGGCACTGTCGTAGACGAATTCGACCGTGCCGGCGGAGCGGTAATTCACCGCTTTTGCGAGCTTCACGCCAGCCTCGCACAAGGCGGCCGACATGCCCTCCGGCAAGCACGGCGCGGGCGTTTCTTCCAGCACCTTCTGGTTGCGCCGCTGCACCGAGCAATCGCGCACACCCAAGGCGATCGCGTCGCCGCGACCGTCGCCGAAAATCTGCACTTCGATATGCCGCGCCCGCTCGATGTACTTTTCGAGGAATACGCCGGCATCGCTGAAGTTGTTCTGACCCAGACGCTTGACCACTTCGAAATGCGCGCTCAATTCGTCGACGCTCCAGCACACGCGCATGCCGATGCCGCCGCCGCCCGCCGTGCTTTTCAGCATGACCGGATAGCCGATCGCCGCCGCCGCTTCGAGCGCCGCCGGCAGATCGTCGAGCAGGCCCGTGCCTTCGAGCATCGGCACGCCTTCTTGCGCCGCGATTGCGCGCGCCGTGTGTTTCAGACCGAAGGCCCGCAATTGCGCGGGCGTTGGTCCGATGAACGCAATGCCTGCCGCTTCGCACGCTTCGCCGAAGCCGGCATTTTCCGACAGGAACCCATAACCCGGATGGATCGCCTGCACGCCCTCGCGGCGAGCAATGGCGAGAATCTTTTCCGTGTCGAGGTAGGTAGCCGACGCCGCACCATCGCCGAGACAGTGCGCGATGGGCGCCATGCTCACATGAAGGCTCGCCCGATCCGCTTGCGCGTAAACAGCGACGCCTGTGATGTCGAGTTCGCGCAGCGTTCGGAGAATACGGCAGGCAATCGCGCCGCGATTGGCGATCAGGATTTTCTCGAACATGAGGGGATGTTGATTCATGGGCGGGCCGTCCCGCCACGTGGGAATGCATGCCGCGGTCGTCCGCGGCAGAGGTGTATCAGCGGCCTGCGTGAGTCAGTTGTTCGCGCGTGCAGGTGAGGCATCTTCCGGCGCGAACCAGCATGACGAAGTAAAGCCAGTTGCCTATACGCTTCAGTTCCATATCAGCAACTCCGCAGGCGTCGGGTTATAGGCATTGCACGGATTATTCAGTTGCGGACAGTTGGAGATCAGCACGATCACATCCATCTGCGCGCGCAATTCGACGTACTTGCCCGGCCCCGAGATACCGTCTTCGAAGGTGAGACCGCCTTCGGACGTCACCGGCACGTTCATGAAGAAGTTGATGTTCGCGCCGATATCCTGCTTCGACAAACGCCCGTCGTGCGCACAGGCGCGCAGATAGTTATCGCGGCAGCTGTGCATGTAGCGCTTTTCCAGCGCATAGCGCACGGTATTGCTCTCCTGTGCGCACGCGCCGCCAAGCGTATCGTGACGCCCGCAGGTATCGGCGACGATGGTCAGCATCGGCCTGCCCAGGTTCGAATAGAGCACGGTGCCGGTCGTCAGGTACAGGCTTTTCTGCCGGCGCAGCGTGCGTTGCGGGTCAAAGCGCTCGCGCGGATCGGCGAGACTGTAGAACAGCGTATCGACGGCCTGATTGCCTTCCAGATCGAGAATGCGCAGCGTCTGCCCGGCCTTCAGTTCGTGAAGCCACGGTTCACCGGCCGCGAGCGTCTCGCGAAACACCGCGTGTTCGGGTCGTTTGTCGCTGACTGTCAGTGTCGTTGTCATCGTGTTGGGCTCCGCTCAAAGAAAGAGACGATCGGTGTTGACGAAACCGCGCAGGTTTTCTTCACATGCGCTCCGGCAACACTCGGCGACTTCGCGTGCCGCCTGGCTCAACGCAAGCTTGACCGGCTTGGGGGCATATTCGGGATGCGGATCGAGCGGATGCTGGATTGCCGTGAGCACGACGAGCGTGTTCATCGGCGCATAGAGATCGACGTAGTCGCCCGCCTTTGAATTGCCGGGCACGAAGTTCAGCGCGCCTTCGTGACTGACGTCGACACGGCTAAAGAGATTGAGCGTCATCAGCAGATCGCGGAGGCCGAGCCCCCACTTGCCCATCTCGACGAGCAGATTGTCGGTGCCGTTGCGATAAAAGCCATTGCGCAGTTCCTGATAACGGCCGGTACCGTAGCGCTCCTCGACCTCTTGCGCGTTCGATACGCCGCCGATCGCGTCATGCCAGCCACAGGTGTCCGCAACGATCGCGGCAAGCACGCGGCCCATGTCGGAGTACAGGCAATGGCCGGCCGTGAGTTTCGCCGTGTGCTGGCATTTGAGCGTGTCGGGCAAATTGAGCCGTTCGCTCTTTTCGTCGGCATTGCTCAACATGACGCTGACGTTCGCGCCGCCGCGCAGATCGGTAATGCGCAACGACTGGCCGCGCTTGACGATCAACGATGCATGCCCGCCGCCAGGGACGGTTTCTTCGAGTAGCAAATTCATTTGGTTCGGACTCCCGTTACGCCGAAACTACATCGGCGCGCGCCGCGCCTTCCACCACGGCTCGCGCCAGATGGAGGGACGCCGCCGCGCCGCGGCTGTGGTCGAGCGGAATGTTGTAGGTGATGCGTGCGCCGTACGCGCCAGGTGCTTGAGGATCGACCCGCACCTTGTCGAACACCAGCACGCGGCTGCCGAGTGTGAAGCCTTCCTTCAGATCGTGCGTGACCATGAAGATCGTCAGCTTCGATTCGCGCCACAGGCTCAGCAGCAATTCATGCATGTCCTTGCGAATGCCGGGATCGAGCGCGCCGAACGGCTCATCGAGCAGCAGCACGCGCGGCTTCATCATCAGCGCCTGCGCAATCGCGAGACGCTGTTGCATACCGCCCGACAGTTGCTGCGGGTATTTGTCGAAGGCCGCGCCGAGGCCCACATGCTCCAGCATCGCAGCCGCTTCGTCGCGCGCGGCCCGCCTGCGCGCACCGAACAGCCGGCCCGTGAATCTGGCTCGCGGCAATTCGAGTCCCAGCATGACATTGCGAATCACCGTGAGGTGGTCGAACACGGAATAGCGCTGAAACACCACGCCGCGATGTGCGTCGGGTTCAGCGGGCAACGGTTCGCCATCCAGCAGGATCTCGCCGCGCGTCGCGCGCTCCTGGCCGAGCAGCAGCCGCAGGAAGGTGGACTTTCCGCAGCCCGATGCGCCGACCATCGAACAGAACTCCCCCGCTTCGATGCGCACGTTTAACCGTTCCAGCACGACCTGATCGCCGTATTCCTTCCAGACGTTGCGAACTTCGATCATCGCGCGCCTCCGTACCAGGGAAACGACCATTGCGTCAGGCGGCGCAGCAATTCGTCGATAAGCCATGCAAGCAGCGTGATCCACGCCACGTAAGGCAGGATCACATCCATCGCGAGATAGCGTCGCACCAGAAAGATCCGGTAGCCGAGGCCGTCCGTCGAAGCGATCGCTTCCGCGGCAATCAGAAAAAGCCACGCCGCGCCGAGCGACAGACGCATGGCCACCAGCAGACGCGGCAGCAACTGCGGCAGCACGAGGCGCAGAATCAACGTCCAGCTGCTTGCGCCGAGCGTCTGCGCCTTGACCCACAACTCGGCCGGGATTTCACGGGCCCTCGAATGCAGGTCGCGGATGATCATCGGGGTGATGCCGACCACGATCAGCACCACCTTCGACAATTCGTCGAGCCCGAACACGATGAACAGAATCGGCAGCACCGCGAGTGGCGGAATCATCGAGATCACCGTGATGAAGGGCGAAAACGTGGCGCTTGCCAGCGGAAACGAGCCGGTCGCGATGGCCGCAACCACCGCGATCGCGGCGCTCGCGGCGAGCCCGACGCCGAGCCGCCGCAAGCTCGCAACGGTGTCGGCCCACAGCAGATACTCGCCGGTGCGCTTGTCCTCCGTAAAAGCGACCTGCCTGATCGCCTCGCTCATCTGGGTTGCGCCCGGCAGCAGCTTGTCATCGGGATTGGCCTTGAGCCGCATCGACGATCCGGTGAAGTACACCACGATCAGCACGATGAACGGCAGCAACAGCAGCATCAAGCCGCCGCTTCGGCTGGGATGTCGATTGATGAGTCGCATGGATGCGCGCCTTGGTCGAATGCGTGGGATCGTTGGCTCACAGCTTGCCGGCCGCCGCCATTCCGACGTAGGTGGGATCGAAACGCAGCTTGACGTTGCTCTTGTTGCCGATCACGACGCCTTTGTCGAACGACATGCCGACGACGTCCGCGCTTTTGGCGTCCTGTCCGAGCAGACCGTGATCGAACGAAAACTTCGCGACGCGCGTCATGATCCTGGGCATGTCGGCACTGGTGACGAAATCGAGCGCGGCTTTCGGCGTATAGAACAGCGCAGTGGTCGACAGTTGTCCCTTGAAGCCCGCGAGGTCGGTGCCCGACGATTTGGCCATCGCGCTAAGTGCGGCGTTGCTGTCGGCGTTGCCGGCGTGCATCAGCGCGACCATCTCGAACCATGCGCCGGTCAGCGCCTTGCCGAGTGCCGGGTTGTCATGCAGGATTGCGGTGTTGACCACCATCATGTCCATGATTTCACCGGGGATCTTGCTGGAGTCGAACACCTCGCTGACGTTCGGCTGCGCCTTCAGGTCGGCGAGCATCGGGTTCCACGTCACCGTGTTCTGGACGGCCGGCGTCGCGAACGCGCCGGCGATATCGGCATCGGAGGTGTTCACAACCTTCAGATCGCGCTCGCTCATATGTGCGCTTTCTAGCGCGCGTGCAAGCAGGTAGTGCGACACGGAGAACTGGACCAGGTTGATCTGCTGGCCCTTCAGGTCGGCAATCTTCTTGCCCTTGCCCTTGATGAGCACGCCATCGTTGCCGTTCGAATAGTCGCTGACGATCAGCGCCGTCGAATCGACACCGCCCGAGGCCGGAATGGTCAGCGCGTCCATGTTGGTCATCGCGCAGCCGTCGAACTTGCCGGCGGTGTACTGATTGATGGACTCGACGTAGTCGTTCAGTTGCACGACATCGACGTTGATGCCGTATTTCCTGGCCCACTTGGAGACGATGCCCTGAGTCTTTGCCTGACCCCACGGCATCCAGCCCGCGTAGATGGTCCAGCAGACCTTGAAGTCGGTGCGGCCTGCGGCAAGCGCGGAAGTGGAGGCGAAGGTGGCGAGGCAGAGAGCGGCGATGCCGAGAAAGCGAGCGAGCTTGCGCATGAGGTTGACCTCGGAAGAGACGGTTAGCGACGGCAGGGAGCAGCGCAAACATCGCGTTCTCTCCCGGGCTTTTGTCCCGCCGTGTAACCTCGCCTGAGGTCGACGGCTCTCGGACCAGCACCTGCGCGAAGCAGGCCGGAACCCTAGCCGTCCATTTCCAGATTGTGTGTTGAACCGGAGGATGCGCCGGCTCCTTGCTCTCGTAGTTGAGCGAGAAGCGTGCCAAGCGGAAATCTCCGCATTCCGGCGCACGGCAACGTCCGACTGCCCCGTTCAGGTGAACGTACGCACCCGTGAACGCCGGTCCGGCCCCTTGTTCGTGCATCGATCGGCTGCGCCGCGCCTCAATGGACCAGCTGAGCCAATCCCAGCGCCGCACCGACCACCACGAGCCAGATCGGGTTGAAGCGGGTCCGATAAGCGATTGCCGCCGTGGCGATGGTCAGTACGATCCGGCCAGCCGCAATGTCGATCTCCCGGGCGAACACGTATGCGGCGCAAGCGAGCAGTCCGACCGTAACCGGTGCCAGCCCCCGGCGGATGGCGGTGATGAGCGCGGAATCGTTGCGCCGCTCCACCCAGTGGCTCACGTAATACGCGACGAGCGCAGAAGGAACGATCTTCGCCAGCGTCGTGACCAGCGCGCCGGCGAGCCCGGCCGCCTGAAAGCCGATCAACGCCACTGCCATGCCGTTCGGCCCGGGCGCCGCCTGTGTAATCGAAAAGAACGTCACGAACTGCTCGGCGCTCACCCAGTGCCGCGTATCGACTGCATAGCGCTGGATATCGGCTAGCGTCGCGTTCATCCCGCCTACCGCGAGCAGCGACCATAGCGCGCTGTGAACCGCAAGATCGGCGAGCGACGTCCACACGGCGCTCACTCCTTGCGGGCCGCGGCCCGGCCCTGACGCACCGCACGCCACATCAGCCAGCTGCCGAAAGGGCCGAGAACGGCAAGCACGAGCAATAATGGCAGCCTCAGCACGCCGATGGCGATGAACGTCGCCGCCACCAGTGCGGCATTTCGCAAGTCGCGCGGCAAGCTCGTGATCAGCTTGAGCACGGTCGCGATCACGAGTCCGGTGGCAACCGGCATCAAGCCCGCCAGAAGATGCGCGGTCACCGCGGCATGCCCCCAACGCGCGTAAGCATAGCCGAGGCCGATGGTGATGATCGTCGGTGCGAGGTACAGGCCGCCGACCCCGGCCACCGCCCCCATCGCCCCGCGATACTGCCGCCCGAGTATCGTTGCAAGGTTCGACACATTGGGTCCCGGCAACAGTTGCGCGAGCGGCAGCAGCTCGGCGAACTCGCGGTCCGTGAGCCAGCGGCGCCTGTCAACCAGCATGCGCCGCGCCCACGGCAACACGCCGCCAAAACCCGTCAGCCCGATCAGGAAGAACGCACCGAAGATCTCGCCCAGGCTCGGCCGGCCGACGCATGGGCCGGTCGCGGTGCTATTGGCACGATCAGGAACAGGTACTGTCATCAGCGCGTCCGTTGGCGGTTATCGACTGGCTCGTCGCTGAGATGATAGCAACGACGCGGCTACGCACATAAGGTCGAAGGTGTTCGCGGGCAGCGTGCAATGGCTCTGCCACGCCTCGCAGCATGGCTCCCGGGTCTGCGACTAGCGCCTCAAATCCGCAAGAATTTTCTCCGCGAGAAAGTCACATGGCGGGCGCCTGGACCCCGTGCTTCGCGCGAGCACCATTTCGAGCGCGTCGATCTTCGGCAGACCATGAGCCTGGCCGAGCAGCATGAAGTGCGAGGGCACCGCGCAGCGCGCCAGCGACACCACCGCGAGCCCAGCCTCGGCCATCGAAATCAGACCGAGCAGACTGGGGCTTTCATACGAAGTCCGGTAAGTGATCTTCGCGCGCTCGAGGCTGCGAATCGCGTTTTCGCGCGCGACGCTGCCTGGCAAAAACACCGCGATTGGCAACGGCCGCTCGCGCCAGATCTCATCGGCGCTCGGCGCCGCGGCCCATTCCATCGGCTCGAAACGGATGAATTCTCCCGACAAGCCTTTGACGCGCGTCGCGCATACCAGATCGACGGAACCGTCTTTCACCATCGGCGCGAGCGCAACGCTGGGCAAACCGACGACCTGAATCTGCACTTTCGGATAGGTCGCGGAAAACTTCTTGAGAATCGGCGGCAGCAGCGAGGACGCGTAGTCGTCCGGCACGCCGATGCTCACCCGTCCGGTCACGTCTGGCCGAACCACCGCGGCCCACGCCTCGTCGCGCAAGGCCAGCATGCGCCGGGCGTAGGTCAGCAGGACCTCGCCGTCCTGGGTCGGGACCACGTTTCTGGGCTTGCGGACGAACAGCGGCTTACCTAGCGCGGTTTCGAGCGTTTTGATCTGCATGCTCACCGCCGATTGCGAGCGATGCACCAGCTCGGCCGCCCGGCTGATGTTGCCGGTGTCGGCCACCGCGACGATCATCGTCATCACGTCCAGATCGAGCGCTTTCAATGTTGGTATCAGAAAAATAGATGAATTCGATCAATATTACGCGATTTTCGACGAAGTCGACATCGGGCATAGTGATCGTCAAAGGAGCCAGTCCATGAACGCTCGAACCGATTTTGCCCTGCTTGCCGTGCCCGAACTGTCGTTTGCGACGATCGCATCCGGCATCTGCGTGCCGTATGTCGAGTGCGGCGAAGGCGAACCGCTGCTCTTCGTGCATGGGTCGCTGTGCGACTACCGCTTCTGGAGCGCGCAAACCGCGGCGCTGTCGCAGCATTTCCGATGCATTTCGGTGAGTCTGTCCCACTACTGGCCGGCGAGCGAAGCGTGTATCCAGAGCGAGTTCGGCTGGCAGACGCACGTCACCGAGCTGGCCGAGTTCATCGAAGCGATCGGCCTCGCACCCGTGCACCTGGTCGGGCACTCGCGCGGCGGCTGCGTTGCGTTTCATGTCGCCCGCGAGTATCCGCGGCTCGTGAAGTCGCTGACGCTCGCGGACCCCGGCGGGCCATTGCAGATCGCGGGGACGCCGGATGCGGGTCTGCCCGCATCGACCAATGTGTTGCGGGCGCGCGTGGCCGAACTGATCGAAAACGGGCAGATCGACGCGGGGCTCGAACTGTTCGTCGACTCCGTGAGCGTGCCGGGATCGTGGCGCAGGAGCCCGCTTGCGTTTCGCACGATGGCGATCGACAACGCGGGCACGCTGCCCAAGCAGTTGCGCGATCCGTTGCCCGCCTATTGCCAGGAAGCGGCGCGCGACGTGAAGTGCAGGACGTTGCTGATCGACGGCCAGAAGAGTCCTCGGATGTTTCGCAGCAATGTCGAAAAGCTCGAAGAATGGATCGACCACGCGGAGCGGCAGACCATTGCCGGCGCCTCGCATGGGATGAATGTGTCGAATGCGGGTGCCTTCAACCGGCTTGTGAGCGCCTTCGCGCGCTTCTGAACATGGCGCGCGAGGCGCGCAGCACGCGCGAGCGGCTGCGGCGGAGCATAGGCCGGTGATCACCAGCTTTAATGCTGCCCGGCGTTAAGTAGCAGCCAGGACTGCCGCGCCGGCGGTCCGCCGAGAATCCGCGCAAACACCGCCCGGCAGCGAACGCACGTGTAGTGCTCCTCCGCCCGCGCGTCCTTGACCGCCCCGACGCCGTTGAGCGTGAGATCGCCGTGAGGAGGCACAGATGACGGCTGCCCGTAGAGGTCTGCGCACAGCGCGCAAGGTTGAATCCAAAGGTCCATTCGTGGGCTGCCAACTGTTGCGACAGTCATGATTGCCGGCTTGTCGAGGTGCGGGGATCGCGACGCACGTGCCGATTATTCCGCGAGCCGGTGATCATGATACAGCCGGTCGCGGTCATCGAGCGCCGGGACTGCTCGCAGTGGCGATGAATGCAGGCACGAGCCGGGACGGCGAGGTGCCGCGGCTGATCGGGAGCGGGTTGCCCTCGTGCTTTTCTTTTGGGGCTGCTCATTGCAGCCGTCTCACGGTCCGCGCTGGCGCAGCGTTTTACGCAGCGGCTCGGCCAGCTGCCGACGCACTGCGTCGATGCCCTACCTGGCGCGCTGGCGTCTGCGGATCGCGGCGCAAGAGATGAACCACCGCGTCGCGACACGCCGCTTCCGTCGACGCGACACCCGCCTATTCCCGCGACAGCCCGACTACCGCCTGCAGAATGGCCGCGCGCGCCTGTCCGAGAATCATGCCCCGCCATGCGTCGTCGTCACAGTAGAACGCTTCGCGAACAGCATGGCGGAGGGCTCCGATGTGCTGCTTCTGCGCCTCGGGATGCTGGCGCAGCCAGGCGTCGGCACGCAGCATGTGGAGCATATCGACCAGTGGAATCGTGCCGTATTCGATTGCGATCGCCGTGCTGTCAGCGTGCTTGCACGTGTGGCGCAGCGTGTCGAGCACCGGTCCCGCGACATTTGCCGCCACCGAGGTGTCGTCGAGCGGACTCGTCACATCCGCATCCCACCAGCTGCGGGCGCGCTGCAGCTCGCCGTTGCCAAGCTGTCCCACGCAGATTTTCTCGCCGTGTCCGTACGGGCCAAGTCCCGTGTGGAAATCGATCCAGCCAATGCTGTCGCAGGCCGCCCCATGGCATTCGAACAGCATCTGCAAGAGCCGCGTGCTCCACACGGGGCGATGGCCGCCGAAGAACATACCGTCGGCATGCCGATATTGACCGATGGTCAGCGCCTGCTGATACGCCTGTTCACCGCGTTGCGCGATGTAGTCGGCAATGGCCGCCGCGTTTGCGTCCGACGGCGGCCAGGTCGACGGCACCAGCAACGCATGCAGATCGTCGTAGGCGGGATTGACCGGCAGCGGCAACGAGAAATCGATGCTATTGCGGTTCAGGTCGACATTGTCCTCGTTGGTGCGGCTCAAATGCGAGAAGCTGTACGGATTGATCGCATGAACCACGAGGATCGCGACGTTCAGTCTGTCGAGCAAAGCCTGCAAAGGGCGGTCACGCAACAGCGCGATCTGCGCCGCGGAGCCGCAAAAGCCCTCCACACCATGCGTGCCAGACGTCAGCACCAGCATTCGCCGCCGTTGCGGGGCCGAGTCGCACTACGTCGGTTGACAGGTCCTCTCCTTCGAGACCTTGGCAGCCCGTTATCACATGCGTTTCCACCTGCGCCTGAATAGCCGCAGCAGCCCGCCGGTACTCTTGCCGCGCATTCGCATAGGACGACTGGAAATAGGATGCCCGGTTCATGGCGTCTCCTCAGGGTGCGATTTTTTTGCGAGCAGCCCGAGCGCTACGCGTGCGTGAGGAACGATTCGGTGAGGCGCACCCAGTACGTGGAACCGAGCGACAGCACATCGTCGTTGAAGTCATAGCTCGTGTTGTGCAGCATGCAGGGGCCAAGACCATGACCATGGTCCCGGTGATCGCCGTGACCGTTGCCGATGTACGCGTAGCAGCCCGGCTTTTCGAGCAACATGAAAGAGAAGTCTTCCGCGCCCATGGTCGGATCGATGTTCGTCTCGACATGGTCCTTGCCGACGATGTCCTGCATCACGTCCAACGCAAAGTGCGTCTCCTTTTCCGTATTGACGGTCGGCGGATAGTTGCGCTTGAACGAAAACTCCACGCTGCAGCCGTACGCGAGCGCCGTCGCTTCGGCAAGCTGCTTCATGCGGGTTTCGATCAGGTCCAGCACGTCCACGGAGAAGGTGCGCACCGTACCGGCAAGCGTCGCCGTATCGGGAATGACGTTGACGGCTTCGCCTGCGTGGATCTGTGTAATCGACAGGACCGCCGAGTCGATCGGACGCTTGTTGCGCGTCATGATGCTTTGCAGGCCGGTGCCGATCTGCATCGCGGTGAATACCGGATCGATGCCGTTGTGCGGAATGGCCGCGTGTGCGCCGACACCCTTCACGTGAATGCGAAATTCGTTGCTCGACGCCTGCGTCGCGCCGACACGCGCGCCGAACTCCCCGGCAGCCATACCCGGCCAGTTATGCAGCGCGAACACGGCGTCCACCGGAAAACGTTCGAACAGTCCATCTTCGATCATGGCCTTTGCGCCGCCACCGCCCTCCTCGGCCGGCTGAAAGATGAACACAACGGTGCCGTCGAAATTGCGGTGCTGCGAAAGGTATTGCGCCGCGCCGAGCAACATGGCCGTATGCCCATCATGGCCGCATGCATGCATCTTGCCGGCGTGCTGTGACGCATGCGCAAAGGTGTTGAGTTCCTGAATCGGCAGTGCGTCCATGTCGGCACGCAAGCCAATCGCCTTGCGGCCGGCGCCTTGGCGCAGCACACCGACGACGCCCGTCTTGCCGAGCCCGCGTGTGACTTCGATGCCCCAGGACGCGAGCTTCTGCGCGACCACGTCCGCCGTGCGGTTCTCTTCATAGCAAAGTTCCGGATGCGCGTGGATGTCGCGACGAATCGCCTGGATGCCGGCTTGCGCCTGGGCAATCTCTGGAATGAGTTTCATACGGGTTCCTTCTTCGTTTTTGGCAGGAGTTGCACGTTTTAGCGTGACACGTTTAACAAGTGCGCCGGTTTGTCTTTCAACAGCTCATTGTCCATAGCCGTTATCATCAGAGAAAGCTAAAATTTCTTGTGATTCGCTTCAAGCATTTTGATGTATGAACCGCGCCCGCACAGTCGCCGGCGCATTCGTTTGCGATGTCTTCGAGGTTGCCTTGAGCACGTTACGCTTTCTTCGTACCTTCGCGGCCGTCGCGCGACACGGCTCGTTTGCAGTCGCCGCCGAACAGATGGCGCTCACTCAATCCGCGGTCAGCATGCAGATGCGCGCACTCGAAACCGAGTTCAAACATGAACTCTTCGACCGCTGCGGGCGCAAGGTGATGCTTAATGCGATGGGTAAAAGCCTGTTGCCGCACGCGCAGCAGTTGCTGTCGCTGTACGAGGCCATGAGGACGATCGCGGGGGGCTTGGAGGAAGACGTCGGGCCGGTCTGCGTCGGCGCGGTCGAGTCGGTGGTGGGCGCCCTCGCCGAGGCTGCGGCGCATTTGAAGATCGCGCGGCCGAATCTCGACCTGAGAATCATGGCGGCGAAATCCGTCGACCTGGCCGCGCGTGTCGACGCGGGCGAGATCGACGCGGCGGTGATCATCGACAGCCCTGGGCGACGGCCAGCCAGCGTGCAATGGACACCGGTCTATTCGGAACCGCTCGTGCTGCTAGCCAATGCGAACATGGCGCCCGCATCGGTGCCGGAGTTGCTCGGTTCGCACCGATTCCTGCGCTTTGACCGGACGCAGCGAACCGGCGCCGTGATCGATCGCGCGATCCGCAAGCAGCGTCTGAAGGTCAACGAATTTCTCGAACTCAACTCGCTGGAAGGTATCGTCGAACTGGTGCGTCAGGGCATCGGCGTTGCTATCGTGCCGCTGCTGCGGCGTTCGTCGTGGAAGCGCGACGACGCGCTGCGCGTGATACCCCTGCCTCCGGAAGCGAAGCGCAACATGGGCATGCTGGAGCGCGCGGAACACGGCAAGATGGCCGTGACCGCGGCGATTGCGAGGCACCTGAAGGAGGTGATCTGAGCATCGTTGGGTGGCTCGCCTCAATATCGGCATGGATCAGAACATATCGGCGGCCGCTTGGGGATGAACGCTGTTGCTTGCCGGTTCTCGCCCGGCTCGGGACGCAATGAACGGACCGGTGATCATATTCGCGTAGCTTTGACCGGGACCCACCATCGGGAACACATCGGCGTCGCGGTCAACCATGACTTCCAGAAAAGCCGGTCCTTCAAACGCGACAAAGGCCTTCAGCTTGTCCTCCAGTTCGCCCAATGCTTCAACGCGACAGGCGAACTCGAACTGCTGGGCATGGAACCGGGCGCGCTGCGCCCAGCGCTGAGCGAGCCGCATGACGTGTCGCTTCCCGCGCAGGTGCCGATCGGCGTTCCGTCGGAGCTGGTGCAGCGGCGGCCCGACATCAGGAAAGCGGAGGCTCAATTGCATGCGGCCACCGCGACGATCGGCATGGCGAAGGCCGACTTCTACCCGCGCATCTCGCTGAACGGCAGTGCGGGGTTCCAGACCCTTCAGCTTTCGAGCCTCGCTGATTGGGCGTCCGGGTAGTTCGTCGTCGGACCGTCCATCACGCTGCCGATATTCGAAGGCGGACGCCTGAAGGGCACACTGCATCTGAGGGAGGCGCAGCAGCAGGAGGCCGCGATCGTCTACAAACGCACCGTCCTCGAGGCGTGGCGGGAGGTGGACAATGCGCTCGTCGTCTACGACGCCGAGCAACGGCGGCGCGATCGCCTGACGGCGGTGGTCAGCCTGAATCAGCGCGCGCTGTCGGTCGCGCGGCAGCGGTACAAGGCCGGTGCGGTCGACTTTCTCGAAGTACTCAACGTGCAGAAGCAGTTACTCGATGTACAGAGCAAGCTCGAGCAAAGCAAGGGCGAAGCAGCCGCCAATCTGATCACGTTATGCAAGGTGCTCGGTGGCGGGTGGGAGTCGACGTATGCCACGCCGGACAGTACTCATTGACGTGGGACTGCCTGAGCAGCATTGCAGATGGAGAAGATCTCGGCGGTGAACTGGGCCTGTAGATGGACCAAGGGTTTCACAGGATAAGGCTTCGCTCTTATGCGCCGATAACCCGGGGAGGAAGCACCTTGACGCGGCGCAGTCCACCGCTGCCGCCCTGCACCTCGCTCGTGTGCCGCCGCCCACCGCATTTGCACGATCTTTATTCGTTGCGACGAGGACTCAGGATGCACAAACTCAGTTTTACTCAGAAACTGTGGCTACCGCTGATCGTCAGCCTTGTCGCATTGCTCTCGATCTCAATTCTGGCGGCGTGGCAGTCACGCGCGATGCGCATCGAGGAACGTAAGCACGATCTCTCGAATGTAGCGCACGTCGGTCTGAGCATCGTGACGGAATATGCGGCGCTCGCGCAAAGCGGCGCTCTGCCGGAGGCGGACGCGCGCAAGCAGGCGCTCGAGCGCCTGCGCGGCATCCGCTACGGCGAAGACGGCTACCTCCTCGTGATCAACTCGAAGCCGCAGATGGTGATGCATCCGATCAAGCCCGCACTCGAAGGCAAGGGCCTTGCGGAGAACGCGGACACCGACGGGCGCCACCATTACGTGACGTTCGCGTCGACCGCGCAGGCGCCAGAGGGCGGCTTCGTCGACTACGTGTTCCCCCATCCGGGCGCCGCATCGGCGCAGGCGGTCGGCAAAATCGGCTATGTGCTGCGCTATGCGCCGTGGGACTGGATCATTGCGACTGGCGCGTACGTCGACGACATCGACGGTGCATTTATGCAATCGTTGTGGCTGATCGGCGCGATGTTCGTGACGGTGTCGGCGCTGCTCGTGGCGTTCGTTGCGGTGACCAATCGCAGTATCGCGCGCACGGTCGGCGGCGATCCTGCCTACGCGACCGACGTGGCCGATGCGATTGCATCGGGTGACCTCACGGTGGCGATCCACACGCGCGACGGCGACACGTCGAGCCTGCTGCACGTGATGCAGCGCATGCGCGACGCGCTGACCGGCACCATCTGCCAGATCAAGCACGCGTCCGACAACGTCGCGTGCGGCGCGAACGAGATCGCCAACGGCAATGCGGACCTGTCCTCGCGCACCGAGAGTCAGGCGGCTTCGTTGCAGGAAACGGCGTCCAGCATGGAACAGATGACGTCGATGGTGCGCCAGACCGCGGACAACGCGCGAACCGCGAGCGAGTTGGCGGCGGGCGCCGCGCATGTCGCCCACCGCGGCGGCGAGATGATCACGCAGGCCGTCGCGGCGATGAAGGACATCTCCAGCGAATCCGGCCGCATGGTCGACATTATCGCGACGATCGAGGGCATCGCATTCCAGACCAATATCCTGGCGCTCAATGCGGCGGTCGAAGCGGCGCGCGCGGGCGAACAGGGGCGCGGCTTCGCGGTGGTCGCCGGCGAAGTGCGCAGCCTCGCGCAGCGCAGCGCGACCGCGGCCAAGGAAATCCACGAGCTGATCAGTCGCGCGGTGCGCAACGTGGGCTGCGGCGCAACGCTGGTCGAACAGACTGGCGCGACGATTGGCGAGGCGCGCGACGCGATCATGCGGGTGACAGGCGTCGTGCAGGAGATCGCCGCCGCCGCGACCGAGCAAAGCGCCGGCATCGACCAGGTGAACCTTGCGGTCACGCAGATGGACAGCATGACGCAGCAGAATGCGGCACTGGTCGAGCAGGCGGCGGCCGCCGCGCAGTCGCTCAAGGAACAGGCAATGAGCCTGCAACGCGCGGCCGCGGCCTTCCAGCTGGACGACGCCGATGGGGGCGGCCGCGCACCGTTGGCGCCGCCTCTGGCAGCACGCCGCGTCGTGCTCGCATAAGGAACGGCGCCGGGACGGCTTCGGCCACCTCCGCCGCGAAAACTATCGTTTGAATATCGATGTGCAGAAGCACAGGTTGAGTTCTATAACAGTATTGCGGCTTGAGTCCCACATGCCGCTTGCTCGCCGGCCATGACGCCGGCAATTCGACTTCGGAGGTTTAGCGGAAACAGTCTGACGAATCCCTGCTTTGCCTGTTCGACTCTCGACTACCGGCTATCGGAGGTAATGATGGAGTTCGAGTACAGAGGCTGGGTGATTGACGCAACCCCGGAATTCTCGCTTGGTCAGTTCTTTGCGCACGCGCGGTTGGTCCGTGCGTCATCCGGTGACGATGTAGAACCGGAAATGCACATTGAGCGCAACCTTGCCTGGTTCGACGACCAGGACGAGGCAATCGAGCTTGCACGGCAATGGGCCATCGAGTGGGTCGACGCGCGCGAAGATAAGGTCGGCAGCGCGGACACCGATGACTTTATTCAAGCGCAACGATGTTCAAGTGACCGTTCGCAAGTGCTCCGGAAAATGTGAATCTGTACGATTGAACCAACGTCGGCGCCCCTCGCGCGACGTGTGTGCTTCGGGCCGCGGCGACGACTGCGGCTTTTTTTGCGGCAGAGTCCCTTGAGTACTTATGCGCGCAATTCAATGTCGCGAGCTTCCGTGGCATGCTTTCCGAACGGCTCCCCCGCAATGCGATGCATGTCCTATTCCGCAGATGTTTAGGCAGAAAAGGTTGATATTGGAGCTGCATGCCGCTCTTTGGCGTTCCCCTTCCTCATAGATAATCCCGTCATCAATATCCGGGCGGCGGGATCCATGACAGCGGCAAGCCGCCAGCGCCGGTCAGCACACGGCTAGCGTGACAAGCGACGCCGACCCTAGGCGACGAGGAGACGTGATGGACCCTGTTGCGCCGGTATGGGATGCCGAACCTGATGCGCGCCGCCGCAACGCGCAAGTCGCGTGGCTTCCCTGTGCCGCCGCCATGCTTTGCTGCATCACTGGAAAGCGTGCGCGATGCGACGCGGGGTCGAGCCTGTGCGTCATGCACTGATTGCGCTAGGCATTGCAGCTGCCGTTCAGTGCTCGCCAGCCTTGGCGCAGGCGTGGCGCGACCTCGCGCCGCAGCCTGCCCCGCCGACCCCGCGCAGCACTGCGCCGCCGCAGTCTCCCGAAGCCGGGACGCAGTCCTCGCAGATCGCGGTGACGAGACTCGAAGGACTGATCTTCGAACCCGCGGGTACCCATGCTGCCGCAGAGCCTGCGCCGCCGCAACGCATCGCGGCCATCGATCTGCCCGTACTCGACGCCCCCTTTCTCGACACCTTCGACGCGGATCTCGGCAAGCCGCTCAGCTTCGGGCGTCTCGCCGAAATCCGGCGCGCGGTCATCGAGCGTTATCGCGCGGCGGGCAAACCGCTGGTGGATGTCTACGTGCCCGAGCAGGACGTGACCCCGGGCGTCGTGCATATCGCCGTCGCCGAATTTCGCCTGGGCCAGGTTCGCGCTCGCGGCAACCGCTACTTTTCCGACGCGTTACTCGAACGCGAGATGCCGCTCAAACCTGGCGGCGCCATTTTGCAGTCGGCGGTGTCGTCGGGACTGGCGGTGCTCAACGCGAACCCTTATCGGCGAGTGGACGCGGTCTTTGCACCGGGCGACGCGCCGAACTCGACCGACGTGATACTGCAAACGGAGGATCGCCTGCCGCTGCGCGTGAACGCGGGCTACGACAACGCAGGCGTGCCGCAGCTCGGCCGCGATCGCTTCTTCGCGGGCATCGGCTATGGCAACCTGTTCGGACTCGACCAGCAGATCGCGTATCAATTCACCGCCAGCAACGACTTCTTCAGCGGCAATCCGGACATCGAAGGACGGCCTGATCGCGCGCGCTTTACCGCGCATGCGCTGAACTACGTGGCGCCACTGCCGTGGGGCGACAGCATCGAACTGTTCGGGGTCTATGCGCAGAGCACGCCGCGGCTGCCCGAAAGTTTTGGACAGACAGGCATCTCCGCCCAAATGAGCGTGCGTTACGACTGGCGTCTGCCGAGCACGACCGATACCGCGCAGCAGATCCAGTTCGGCTACGACTTCAAGCGCAGCAATAACGATCTGGAATTCGGCGGCTTCCAGGTGTTCAACTCGAACACCCACCTGCATCAATTTCTGTTGACCTACGCGGTGAGCAAGCCGAACGACGCGGGCGCCGCGCACGCATCCGCGACGCTCGTCGGCAGTCCGGGGAGACTCGACAGTGCGAACAACGAGGCCGCGTTCAACGCAGCGCGACAAGGCGCGAGCCCGCGTTACCTGTATCTGCAACTGGCCGCGCTGCGCGCGTTCTCGCTGGGCGGCGGCTTCACGCTGAGCGCAAACGGCGCGTTCCAGTGGACCGCAAACACCTTGCTGCCCAGCGAAGAAATGGGACTTGGCGGAGAGTCCAGTGTGCGAGGGTATACGCCGTACGTCGCACTGGGCGATCGCGGCTGGAACATACAGACGGAATTGCGCGCGCCGGGACTACCGTTCGGCACGAGCAGCGCGGTCGTGCAAGCTTTTGTCTTCTTCGATGCGGGGCACGTGTGGAATCGCATCGATGAGCCGGCGGAAACGAGTAGCGGTACCCTCGCCAGCGCCGGTGCGGGCCTGCGCTTTCAGTGGTCGCGATTCGTCGACTTTCGCTGCACGTATGGCGTGCCATTGCGCGCGCCCACCCCGGGTGGATCGAAAGCGCCGATGGTGCTGCTGTATCTTTCGATCGGTAGCTGACTTGCGCGCGAACGGCACGTCGCATTGCGCCAGCCACGTTTTTTGGAAACCGCTTTCAGAGTGCACCGCGAGTGCTAGGATGACGCCTGCGAATGGCGTATCTTCGCAAAACAGCACCGGTGGCTATGGGTCATCATGGAGACTACTGACCGGGTTAACCAGCCTTCCAAAGGACCGAATCACTTCCCTGGTAGTGGAATGGTTGTGCAGCCCGATACTCAATCGAAGAGGAGACATCTAATGAAATTGTCGAAGCTCCTGCTCATGAACGTGTTTGCCTTATCGGCCATCGGCTTGACTGCCGTGGCCGCGCATGCGGAAGATCTGCTGGACTCGGTAAAACACGCCGGCGTACTCAGGATCGGTCTGGAGGGCACCTATCCTCCATTCGACTCGCGCAACAGCGCGGGAGAACTCGAAGGTTTCGACGTCGACGTGGCGAAGGCGGTCGCAGCCAAGCTCGGGGTCAAGCCGGAATTCATTCCCACCGAGTGGAGCGGCATCATCGCGGCGCTTCAAACCGGGAAGTTCGACGTGATCGTCAACCAGGTCACGATCACCCCTCAACGCAAACAGGTGCTCGACTTCAGCCAGCCTTACACGTACTCGGCTGCGCAGTTGATCCAGCGGGTAGACGACAAGCGCGAGTTCAAGTCGCTAGATGAGTTCAAGGGCGACAAGAAACTGGGCGTGACGCTCGGCACCAACTATGACCAGATGGCGCGAGCCGTGCCGGGCATCAACGTGCAGACCTACCCGGGTGCGCCGGAAAAGCTGCGTGATCTCTCGAGCAAACGTATTGATGCGACGATCGACGACCGGCTGATGCTGCCGTACATGATCAAGACCTCGCAACTGCCGCTTCGTCCGGGCGCCGTGCTCAAGGGTGCCGATCAGGAAATGGGCATCCCGTTCCGCCAGAACAACCCGAAGTTTGCGAAAGCGATCAATGATGCTCTGACCGAGTTGAAGCAGGACGGTACGCTGAAAAAGATATCCGTTCATTGGTTCGGCACCGACGTGACGCAACCCGTCTCGCAGTAATTGCCTGGCGTTGGCGCGCCCACGACGCAAAGCTGGATTGGCGGCGTGGGTGCGTAGCGGGGGCAGCCAATTGCCGCGGCCGGTTGCCCGCGCCCACGGCTGCGGTCCCGGCGCCTACGCTTGCCGGCGCGACGCCTGCTCGCGGATCGCCGCACGAAATCGCTCAACGCTCCACGATTCATCGAGTGCGCGGCAGAACAACTCGTGCTGGCTCTGCGGCGCGAGACCGCCGAGCGGCGGGTCGCGGTCGAGGTTGGTTGGGAAGGGGTAGCCCTCGGCGCACGAAGCGACCACGGCGTCGGCTTGAGCTCGCGTCATGCCCGATGTCGCGAGGCATTCGAGCAGGATTGGATACAGCGCCTCGCACATCTTCGTGCGGTTCAACGACTCCATTGCCCGTCCATACGCCGATGAGATCTGCAGAAGGTTCGCCATCCGCTGCACCGACGCAGTCCGGTTCCGACCGGCAGCGTGAAAGAGCGCGGGATTGAAGAAGAGCGCATCGCCTTTCTCCAGCGGCAATTGCACGAAGTGCGCCTCGAAGTAATCGCGGAAATCCTGGCGACGCCATGCAAGATAGCCTTCGGCATATCGTTGCGAGAACGGCAGAAGCCTGGTCGGCCCGCTTTCCACCGGCATGTCGCTATGAGCGATCGCGCCTTGCAGCGTGAGAAAAGCCGACATCGCATGCACATGGGCCGGGTAACGTTCCGCTTGCGCTACCGTCTGGAAGCCGAGATGGTAGTCCCGATGGGCCTGCTGCGCCTCTCCGCCGGGACGCACCACATTCACCTGCGACGTGACCTGAAAGCGAGGACCGAGCCACGCCTCGGCCACCGCGACAATCGCCGCGCTCGCATAGTAGCGGGCGAACACCGACGGAGCGCGCAGGCACAGCTTTTCCTGCGCGTTCCAGATCCGGTCATTCGCGCCCGCTTTCGCAAAGTGGTCCGCGGCTGGGGCGCCCGCTTCGTGTTCTTCGCGGATGATCGATTCGAAAACTTCAGTGGCGTCGTCAACGGGCGTGATGTCCGCATAGACCCGCTTGAGCACCAGCACGCCCGCCCCACGACTCAAGACATTGGCCCACTCCGCTTGCAAGTCGGCGCGACGCAGCGGGTTGTCCAGATCATGGCGAAGTTCGCTACAGTCGTAGATCGGAACGTGCTCGCGTATGCAGGCGGCGAATTGAAGAGCGCTATCCTCGGGCCGGGCCTTCAGCGCAGCAATGAAGTCCTCCAACGAACAATCCTGCTCCCGATACAGGTGACGTGCCGGCGCATCGTTGCGCGGGTCGGTGATGTGCATGGCGCGTTCTCCGCGAGTACATACGAAAGATGATAAGGCTTATCTCACGCAATCATCGAGGAAAGCCCCGTGGTTTTGCGCGGCCTTGCGTCGCGCACTTGCAACTGCCAGCCGGCGAGCGGATCCACCCGTCGCGCGTCAATGCGCTTTGCTTCGCTTGGGCGGCACGGCGTTATTGGACAGATTGAAACCCGACTTTTTGCCCGAAGGCGGCGAACTCGCGCGCATTCGCCCGGATTCCTTCGCGCCTGAGAGTTGCGCGAGGAGCGCATCGTCATCCTCGGCTTCGCTTGCTTTGGGCGAAGCAGCCGCATTCGCTGGCCGCTTCTTCCTGGTCGGAGCAGCTTGGGCACCCGCGCGGCCAGCGGGCTTGCCAGCGGCAGCAAGACCCGTGATGTGTTCGATCACGGCAGCAAAATCCCGGTCCACGTTGTCGAGCGGATTGCCCGGCATCATGACCGCGACCATGATCTCGCGTATCGAACGCCCGTCTGCGGCGCGAACCCCGCCGATGGCGTCCCAGTCCATCGGCGCCCCGCCGACCGAAGCAATGACCCGCTCGAGCACCGCGGGCGACAGCAGGCCGGCTTCATAGAGGCCGAGCACGAGTCGCTGTGCAGCATCAGCGAGGGCCGAAGCGGGTGAGGCCATGCGTCGTTCTCCGTGGGGATAAAAACGGCGGCGCAGTCGAGGATGCCGCGTCGCACTAAACGCAGTTGAAAGTGCGCATAACAGGAACCCGCAAGCGGCATGCCCACCCGCGCTTGCTGTTTCGCCGCAACGCATCAATGGCGCAGCGATAGACTGATGCTGTGTTTTTCGAAGGAGAACGTCATGAGGCTCGTCGACTGGAACGTTCAATGGGGATGCGGCGTCGACGGCCGCGTCGACCTCCCCCGCATCGTGCGGGAAGCGCGCGGCTTGTGCGACTTCGATGTGCTGTGCATGCAGGAAGTGACGCGCGGCTTCAACGAAGAGCCGGCGGCCGGTGGACTGAAGGGCTCGCCCTCGCCGGATCAATTCACCGAGCTTCGCGGTTTGCTGCCCGGGATGATCGTGATCGACGCGATCGGCTCCGATCTGCCATCGCCGGGCAATGGCCAGCATAGCGGGCATCGTCGACAATTCGGCAACGCGATCGCGACCCGCTTGCCGGTCCGGCAGATACTTCGCCATTCGCTTCCATGGCCTGCAGATCCCGCCAAACCCTCGATGCTGCGCGTCGCGCTCGAAGCCGTGCTCGACACCGACGTCGGACCACTACGCGTGATCTGCACGCATCTCGAGTTCTATTCGGAAAAGCAGCGGCTTGCGCAAGTGGCACGACTGCGGGAGTTGCATCAGGAAGCGTGCGATCACGCGCGCTTTCCCGCTCGCGCCGAAAAGCCGGACAGCCCGTTCGCCGACACGGGTCGCCCCATGAGCGCCATAGTCTGCGGCGACTTCAACAGCGCATTCGAGGGTGCGGCATATTGCCGAATGCTCGAACCGATTGCGGACGCGCCCGCCTTCGTCGACGCATGGGCTTGCGCGCATCCTGGCGAGCCGCGCGCGGCGACGGTCGGCCTGTACGATCATGAGCAATGGGCCGAGGGACCCTTCGCGTGCGATTTCCTTTTCGTCACGGAAGATCTGAAGCCGCGCATCGTATCGTGCGATGTCGATCCGCACAGCCGTTCGTCCGATCATCAGCCGATGTGGCTGGAATTACGCTAGATCTGCGCCGGCGACGCACGGCTGAGCGATCAGTCAGCCAAAGCATTCGCCAACGAAATTGCGCCCACGACGATGAGGCTGCACGCCCACACCCTATCCAGATTGAACCAGCTTCGCGCTACGAGCTTGAGCCCCAGATAGCGATAGACCAACCATGCGAGGAGGCCTCCCGCGACGATCATCGCAGCGCCATGCGCGGCGGCGACCAACACGGCCATGCGCAGGTCGTCACCGACGAGCGCCAGCGCAGCCTGATGCGCGCGATCCATTCCATAAGCGCGGCACAGTCCGAGGTAGACCGGCACCAGCATCAGTCCCGCGCCGTGCGCAATCGCAATCGCGAACGACCACAGCGCAAGACGCGACGGCGCAATTCGCGCAAGCATACGCGGATGGCGTCGCCAGACGAGCAGCCACGCGCCGAAACCGATGACGAGCACGCTCGCGCCCATCTGGATCTGGCGCTGCCATTCGAGCAGAATCGCCAGCATCGCGAACGGCAGCATGACGACGAACATCGCGAGCACGTGCCCCGCCGCCAGATACAGCAGCGCGGCAAGCAGCGCCTGCGCGCGCCGCTGTATCAAGCCGCTGGAGACCGCGAGCGGCCATCCCATGGCCGGGTTGATCCCGTGATAAATACCGCTCGCAAAGATCGCTGACCAAAGGCCGATTCGCGACCAGCCTTCGCCGATCAAATGCCCACCGACGGATAGCAGAACGAATCGGTCGAGCAATCGCCACCTTCGAGCCGGATCTGATGAGCGCGGTAGCCTTCGGGAAAGCTCACCCAGAAATCGTCGGCGAGCGTGAGGCCGCCGCCGGGTTCGGCCCGCGCCATCACCTGCGCCGCGGGCACCCCCTCTGGATAGAACTGGTCGTCCCAGCTCGAGTAGAGCGAGTTGGTCCAATAGACGCGCTTGCCGTCGCGGCTGATCTCGACCATCTGCGGCCCGCCCGCGAAGGCTTCACCGTTCGGATGACGCGCGCGCCGCGCGATTCCGCCGACGTGGACCGAACCCGTCAGCCTGGGCTTGCGGGGCTCCGTCACGTCGTATTGCCGCATTTCGCCGGTTCCCCAGCAGGCGACGTAGAGAAATCTGTCGTCGAGCGAGAGATCGATATCCGTGACGAGCGGCGGCACTGCGCCGAAACCCTGCAGCAACGCTGGCAATTCATCCGCCGCGGCGGGCTCGGGCGCAATGGTCGCGGTCTTTTCGATGTGGAACTTCCCGTCCTCGCGCCACCAGGTCCAGATGGACCCTTCCAGATTGGTCGTGTCGACCACCACGCCAATGAACCCGTACTCACGGCTCGGATCGTGCGCAGGCCGCACTTCGAGCGCCATCTGGTGATTCGCGCCGAGGTCGATCGTCTGCACGTTGCGCCGTGCGCGCAGGTCCCAGAAGTGGATGTGGTGGCCGTACTTGTTGGACAGAAGGTCCGACGCCACGATCCCGTTTTCGAATTGCGGCGGCAACGCCCATTCGCTCGACACCATGTAGTCGCGCGGCAGGTTCCACCAGAAATCGTAGTGCTTCTCCTGCGGACCACGGTCGATTTCCCAGCGGCCGAGCACATCGAACGTCTCGCAGTCCATGATGAAAATCCCGGGCGGCCCGTCGGTGCCGTCTTTCCCACTGCCGCCCAGCGTGCTCACGTAGATACCCTCGGGTCCGCAATGAACCGTATGCGGACGCGAGTAACCCGTCTTGCGGAAGATTTCCGCGGGTTCGATGATCTTGTGAATGCGCGCCTGAGTTGGATGAGGCTTCGTATCGACAATGTAAATGCGCGATGAACGCATGCCCGGAATGATCAGATAGCGCCGTTCGAGGAACGCATGGCCGGTTAGCGGCGAGAGCGCGGACGAACAGGCATTCCATCCGAAGTGATGGAACTCGTCGCCCTTGTTTGGCACCGCAACGGTGTGCACCACCTGGCTGTACGTCGGTGAGCCCGGTTTCACGTCTACGACCGCCAGCGCGTCGGGCTGCGAGAAATCGGGGCTGAGCAGCAGCGTGTACGCGTAGTCTTCCGCGGGCGCGTCCATTGCAAGTTTCGGCGACGCGTGGAACGTGGGATCTGGGCGCATACCCATGATGGACTCTCCTTGTCTGGCGCAACGACGCTCAGCTAGATTTGTAGTCCACGCTCATGTCGAGATCAACCGGATGTTTCGATAAGCGTGCCGGGTGGCTCCTGCGAGCAATCCAACACAGGCAGCACGCGCAGGCTGCCTTATTAGACAAATCGCAGTTGCGGCGTCGTTTGCGAACCAGGCATGGCAAGTCCCTTCGCTATGCCAGCCTGCCGACTGTGTCGCCAATGAGACAGATTTGTTCGCTGTCCCGAACGCATCGCTTGTCCGGCATGACAGCACCGATCCCTAGCGGCGATCGCGCCTGGGCCGCGCAGCGCCGCATCGGCTCTGCCTGCGGCGTCGCGCCCTCGAATCGGCCCGTGGGCGATGGTCCCCCATCATCGTTTAAAACAGAAAGAACTAACTAGATCGTACAAAATACGTATAAACCCCGAAAGACGCCGGATTGCGTTTCATCGACACTTCTGCCTGTCGTCAATACTGAGCGCGACTTTGTGCGCCTTTTTGGGCACTGGCACGGCATGCTCGTCGGCCATGCACGGCGCAGGTTGAATTGCCGAACGATCACTAGTGACGCAGTTCGACGAAAAACATTCACAAAGATTCACAGGAGTAGCAATGAAAAAGGCACTGGTCACTTCGGCCATGGGGTTGGTCGCCATGGGCGCGCATGCACAAAGCACCGTGACGTTGTACGGTATCGTCGATACGGGTATCGGCTATCAGAACAG
>NZ_JBFOAH010000023.1:0-148852 GCF_040812055.1 Paraburkholderia suaedae
TGCGATGGGAATGGGCACGGTTCCCTGCGTTCGACATGGCTGACTGGCTCCGTCAATCTAAACGCGCCCATCATGCGTTGGAAAAATCAGCATCGGGAGACGGTCCGGCCGAGCCGCTTACGCTGAAACAGGCGATCGGCGTCATTCAGTGAATTGCTGAGGTTGTCTCCAATCTGGTCGAGTGGGATCCTGTCGAGTTTTCGCGCGATGTCCGCAATCTGCGTCTGTAACTCGTCCAGCGTGTTCGGGGCCGTTGGCAATTCGATCGGATCACCCGAGAGATCCAGCCTCGCGGCAGGCGCCTTGGGAAAAACGTCGAGCGCGACATAGAGTTGGCCCGTGAGAAGGTTGCCTGTGCGCAACTGTCCCCGCAACCCCCGTTTAACGAGTTGCGCGAGTAGTTCCTGATCGATGGCGCTGCCCGGCGTGGGGAGATTCTCCCTGAACCGGTTGCCGAGGCGCCCTGGATATAGACGCATCATTACCGGCATCGTAAAACTGCGGGTGCGTGGGTCGTAGTCGATGCCAATATGCGTCACTTCACCCACCACGATCCCACGGAAATCGACCGGCGCGCCGATCGACAGCCCACGCACTGTCCGGCTGAAGTTCATAACGACGTGCAATGGGACTCCATCCGGCTTCCGCATGGCGCGAGCTTCGTCTGAATCAAGACGGAAGGTCTCTTTTTCAGGTGCGGGCCTCCCGGCGGATTCGCCCGGAGGTGCCCGGAACGAAATACCTCCCACGATGACGCTTGCCAGCGATTGTGTACTGAGTTTGAAGCCGCCTGAATCCAGCTGGAAGTGCACGCCGCTCGCATGCCACCAGCGCGAGTTGGTGCCGACATACTGGTCGAATGGCGCCGCAATGAACACGCCTATCGTTACGCCGGTGCCGTCCTTGTTGAGCGAAAAGCTCACCACCCGTCCCACCTGTACTCGGCGGTAGAAAACCGGCGAGCCGATATCGAGCGAACCAAGCGAGCCACCATGAAGCGTATATCGGTGCCCTTTCTCTTCGCCCACGACGATGGGAGGTGTCTCGAGCCCAACAAAACTTTGCTTTGCATCGGGGGAGTGTCCCGCGTCCGCACCGATATATGCGCCCGACAGAAGCGTCCCCAGTTCTGAAACGCCGCCTGCTCCGATTCGCGGTCGCACCACCCAGAACCGGGTATCTTTGACGGCGAAGTTTCGCGCGTCTCTGGTCAGCTCAACCCTCACAAGTACATGCGACAAATCTTTCGAAAGATTGACAGACTTGACTGATCCGATCTCGACGTCCTTGTATTTGACTTTTGTCTTGCCGGGCGCGAGACCTTCAGCACCTACAAAGGTGATCGTAATGATCGGCCCTCGGGCTGTTACCGCCTGGATCACAAGTCCGATACCGATCAGCGCCGCAATCAGTGGAATTAACCATATCAGCGAGGGCAACCAGCCGCCGCGGGTCTCAATGTTTGGACCTGAATCATGCGACGACGAGGTCGGTGTGTGCGGTTCGTGACGCGGCGTGTCGGAAGCAGGCATAGGTCGGTATAGGCTTTTCGAACGGCGCGTTGACTAATCGATGCGAGATACCTGCCTCGCTCCGCCGCTCAGCAATGCGTTGACCGGCATGGCAATTCTATCGGTTGCCAAACCGTTGGGATACCGCGGCCCTGTCGTCGCGTTTTAATCTATCCGGCACTCATCGGGTATCTCGAAACGATCTCGCAAACGAAAGTTTCCTGCGTTTGGGAGTCTCGAGCCGAACCTCGCCACTAGACCTGTTCGAAAGTCATGGTGTGGGTAGCGTCCGACCGCTTTGTCAACCGGTGCGCGACAAGTGGTCTGGCTAATCGCGATCTGTTAGCCCAGATCACGGCGCTCGCCAGACTATGCCGGACGAGATCTATCGGGAGGGCTCGTGCGAAGGTCTTGCCACGCTCACGCAACACTGTGAAACACTGGATGCAGGCCTTCTACTCCTGCCGCTTGCGGCTTCTTCCCAGTTGACAATCCGCGGATGGCCTCGACAAATGCGACGATCGAGCGCGAAATCTCAGAAGGCGGACCGATTCGCCGCAAGAGGCAGAGGGCAGATGGGCGAAATGAGGGGGTGTTCCTTGCAGGGACTGTGATCAGGAGGCTCGGGAACTGTTCGAGGGCCCGCTTGCAGTCGCTAACCATCTGGGCCTGCTCGCCGAATAGCGCAACGTGCCGGGTTGCCACCTGGCCAGCAATTTCCCGCAGGCGTTGACTCATCTTGCCGCATTCAACGCTGCACCTGCTTTCCGTGGGCCTGCGTTACGACGCGGCGGGCAACGTATCCAGTGTGAAAATTCAGCTTGAGATCCCATCTGCACTTACATGAATCTGTGGCGTGGTGGCCTGCGTCACTGAATGTCCCTACAGGTCAATGCCCAGAGATTGGGATACGTACGCGACCAGTCACCGGAAATGGCGGTCCGGGCACGTTTCAGGGAGAGTTCACCTGCGCAGACACAATGCCGCAGGAAGACCGTAAGCCGGCGTTTTCTGCGCTCACCGCCGTCACCCTCCCATGGAAGTACGTCAAGGTTCTCCTGTGCATCAGGCAAACCACCCAGCAGCACCGGCATGCGGAAATCAAGCGCATAGTCGGAGGCCGACGAAGGGTCGATGCCGCGCTGTTCAAGAAGTTGGACTTTCAGTCGGATCTGGTCGTCAATCGATGGCATCACCTGAGCGATGTGCCCTCGGTGGCAGATTGTCGAATTGATTGTCTCCTGGGAAACACGCGCGTCTAGCCACGCCGGCTGCCCGGCGTACGAGGCCACTGCAAAAGGCAGTTGCGCAAGCACAAGCAGCGCTGCAACTCTGACCGCGCGAATGGGATGTCGATGTTGATCTGTCAATCCAGGAGCCCTGAGCACACTCTCCTTCGCGGACTGTGGAGCGACCCGCTGAGGACGTGATGCCATCCGAAAGCCGCAGTGTAGCCGCTAAGGCTCGCGTTCAAAAGCACGACCCGTGGCGGAAGCGCAGCGCGAGCGCCTCAGGCTGCCCTCGCCGCGCCAGTTGGGCCGCCTGCGGGGCAGGTTCTCATCTTGCCATTGTTCCGGCAGCCGCGGTGCCACTCGCATTTTTTTCAACGACATTCCCCGTTTGCGGCAATGCCTTCAGGTTGACCCAGTCATAGCGAACGCTGTCCTGTACCTGCTTCAACATCTGATTGGCTTCGTAATATTTTTCCGCAGAAAGCAATCCGGCTGCCTTGTCTACGTCCGAAACGGTCTCCCTGAGAGGGACGACCTCCATCGTGTAGGACACATCTACGTCGGCAAGTTTGAGCAGCTGCATTGCAGCACTGGGCTTACCTTTCTTCAACTGTTCGTTTGCGGACGCTACCGCCTTGGCGTGAGACGGCCTGGCGGCAAAGTCGTCGGTTACGGTCACATCGGCACCGACGGGCAGCCAGGAAATCGGTGTCGTACTTTTTGTGGAACTGGATTGATAGGTCATTGACGGCGGAATCTTGAGATCTGACTCTGCTTTCATGAATGCGGTGTTGTCTGCCTGTGCAGCTTTCATCGATTGCTGTGCCTCCTTGACCAGCTTTGTCGCCAGGGCGGGCCGGCCGCCGAAAATTGCAAGCCGCGGCTGCTGGATTTCGTCAAAGGCCTGGCTGCCACTGGACGATAGTCTTCCCATATCCGCCGTCTGGCTCGCGGGCGACTGCGCGCCGATCGCGCTCCCCATACTGCAGACGCAGGTTGTGACCACGGCGGCGAACAACGCCGTACTTTTCTTCATGCCTGGATTGAACATTTTGCATCTCCTTTAAGGACGACGGTGGAGAAGATTCCTGCGTGTGAGGTCGCGAAGCGAGGCGAGAACCTGGGGATATCTGTCGTCATTGGACCGTCGGGCGGCGATACGTCACTGCCGATACAAAGTTAGTCCGCGTCTCTTAATTAGCCCTTAAATCTCAAGAATGGGCGCTGCTGAAGGGCTTGCCGGCGGGATCGATCGTCGATATGAAAATGGCTGGCAACGGTCGGAGTCGAAGTAGTCACGCGAGCTGACATATATCACGGAGTGACATATAATGTAATAGCGCCGCTGCCAGCATACCCAGTGCGATTCCAAATCGATGTAGCGCTATGTCCTGTCATGAGTCAGCGAGCGCTACGGTTGGCAAATGGAGGAGAGTCATGGTCATCAACAACGACTTCGAATTCGGCTATCTGGTGATTGCGTTTGCATTTCTCGGGGTCATTCTGCTCGGTAGCCTCCTTGCCGCGCTGCACCTTGATAGATGGCATCCGAAGCTGATCGGCGCAGTGGTGGGGGTCATTCTGGGGGTGGCACTGATTGAGGCGGTGCCGATGTTCACGTAGCCATTTCGAAATGTTGGCACGGCAACACGGTCTGCAGACACTCTTCCCGAGAAACCGATGACGGCGCCATTCGAACGCATTCTTCTGTGCTACGACGCAACACCTGAAGGACAGCATGCATTGCGTTGCGGCGCCGCATTGTCAAAACAGCTGGGCGCCGAGACGCATCTTCTGTCAGTTCTTCGTCTGGCATGGTGGCCGGCCGGTTACGACGCCTTCTCGTCGATGAAATTCGATGTCGACGAGGAGGCTGCGAAAGAAATACTCGAGGAAGGAATCGCGAAGCTCGAGTCATGGGGCATTACTGCGACCGGCCATTTCTCAGTAGGAAGCGCCACGGAACAGATCGCAAAGCTCGCAAACTCCCTGCAGGCCGATCTGATTGTTATTGGTCATCGCCAAGGCGGTTTTGTGACTCGCTGGCTGGCGGGCGGAAGTCACCTCGAGTTGCTGGATCGTGTGTCCTGTGGCGTCCTCTTTGAGATGGTCGGCTAGAAGCCGGATACGCCGCCAGCGTGGCGACGCGGTTACGGCAATTCAGGTCGCAGGCCAGACAAACGTGACATGCAAGGCGTTTGCAGGGCTGGTTTGACCGCAGTTCGCGGAACTTCGTCCATCCGTTTCGGAACGACATCCCATCTGCCTTCTGGTGAAAATAAAAGGACCAACCGGGAGTACGCCCAGAGCACCGAGACCGTATGCGTCCGTCACGACCGCCGTGATGTCAGTCGAATATTTCAGAACCGCATCGATGCCTTGTTCAGCGGGCTTTGCGTGTACACGCAAGTGCCCGGCAGCCGTCGCTCCGTTCGGCGCAGGTGCCGTGAGGTTGGCTTGTGGGCCCGCACGCGCGGTGGAAGCACCTGTGTAAATGACCACGCCGAAGAAAGCAATGGCAGTCATAGCGCGTGCAAGGGTTCCGGCAGGCATTTTGAAATCCGTGATAAGTCGCGGCACCGACAGAGCGAAAACTGACGTGCAAGCCCTACAAATCTGATTGCCGCTACCGCAAAGAGAAGAACTGCGGCTCGCGAGTTTTTCATTTCGGGTTGATGGGTATTGCGCTGCCTATATTCCCCAGATAATGTCCGCGTCCTTTTTGCGTGCTTCACGCATCATATCCAGCAGCGGCCACGCCCGTTGTGCGAGCCCGCGATGATCTTCGTCTACGGTGCGGCCACGTGCGTCGGGTACGTGGTACAGCGATTCGAGTGCAACGTCCGCCTGCGCTTCTTCGGAGATCGCTGTTTCGAGACGGACAATCGCGCCTGGTAGCTCATTGTGCTGAATGACGCCCCTTGGTCCGAGATGCTTGCCAATAAGGCTGAGCAGGTATTGAGCGAGGTTCTTGAGCATGACCACGTCGGGTGCGGCAGGTGACCGGAAAGTGATCAGCATGATGAAGTCTCCTTAAGACTAGGACCGGATAGCAGTACGACGCCTGTCCGCGCCACTTGTATGTGTCGCCCGCTACCACGACCGTCGACTGAGCCACTGCACCCGCGGCCGTTCGGCAAAACCCGCTGGCCACCAATGATCACGAGGCCTTCTGCATGGCCGGCGACAATCCGCGAAGAAGAGGGCCGCTCCCCCATGAGTGCCCAGCATGCGGCCAGCCATCGTTGTGTGCTGGCTCGCATCAACTCGCTTCAGGACCAGTCAGAGAAAGCCTCACCTCCACTTTATGTCACATCGTGACCAATGTAAACGATAGTCGACGCAGTTTGATGCAGTGGCATTGGCATGATCGCCTACTGAAGCCAGTTTTTAACGGTCTGGACTCTTGCGAGGATCGGATTGACACGGGCCAAGCCGGCCCCAGGACAGCTCGGACTGTCCCTCTCGTGAGGAAACATGCCCAACACACGATTTATGCGGATTCGTGTCGGATCTGCCTAGGCATCGCGGTGGCCTGGAAACCTCTCCGGACCGGGTATCATTTGCCGACTGCAGCCGGTTCCCAATCAAATCCTTGTCCATCAAGCTGCCGGGCGGGATGCGCGCCGTGGAAGTCCAGCTTTCTCAGCGAAGCGGGGACAAGACTGCGTTTCGGCAAGGGCGGCACGCTGTACGTGACAGGCGATATCGCGGCCGAGGTGGCAGAGGCGCTGGCCGGCGAGTCGGGACCCTCGGTCGCGGGGTCGGCCATCCCGACCAGCATGACGTGTCCCGGCTCTGCCGCGGTGGTAGTGATGGTGGCTGGCGCTGAGAGCGCGGCAGCCAAGGCGATAATCAGGGATTTCATCATTTGATTCCAGGTTCATCGCTAGCGTCGCGCCATCTGGAATGCGGTCGTTCGCTTTATGAATCCTGTTGTGCTTGCCGCCGGGGCGCAACGCCTCTTCCGTTCCGTACCGTTCACAGATAAGGTGGTCGAAATGTAGAAGAGGTCACCGTATATTAGGTCACGGAGTGACACATTTCCAGTTTTCGATGGCAACACAGGAGAATGAGGCGATGGTTTCCAGAAGACGCGCGGAGACTGAACAACTAACGAAGCCGGAACTGGAGGAGTTGTCCGAGTTCCGCTATCGGTTGCGTCGGTTTTTGCATTTTTCGGAAGAAATAGTCCACGCTGAGGGCATTACGCCGCTGCAATACATGTTGCTTCTTCATATCGGAGGATTTCCGGGACGGGACTGGGCGACCGTGGGTGAACTGGCCGAGCGGCTGCAAGCCTCACCGCATGGCACGGTCGCTCTGGTTTCACGCTGCGAAGCGGCAGGCCTTGTTGCCCGGAGGCCCAGCGATGAAGATCGGCGGCAAGTTGAAGTACACCTGTTGAAAAAGGGAGAGCGATGCCTAGCCCGGCTTGCGCTGCTGCATAAAACTGAAGTCCAGTCGTTTGGGTGGGCCTTCAAGGCTGAAACTGACGAGCCTTGACGCAGTGTCCTTACGGCCCGCCCACAGGTCAGGAAATTGCTGGGGAGCGGAGGTAGGCGTGCCGATCGCAACCGGGCTGAGTTCTGCCTCCGGTAGCAATCAGTTTCGTGCTCTACACTATGCAGTACAACTGCGTCACACGAAGGCCCTCAAATGCGAATCGGTAGAGGCGCACCTGACGGCTGGTGCAATGGCGTAGTGGGGTGTAATGGCAGTGGTACTGTGGCAATGCGAGACGCGAGCGCGATCCGATCTGCTGCGGCGACGCGAATGAACGAAGCGAACTTACCGCTGTTGTGGCTCTCGCTTCTGTAGTCGGCGCGCCTCGTCTGAAGGGTCAATGAGGCAGCGGCTTTTCGTGACGCACAGACGATCTGGCGCTTCGATAGGGGCAAGTCATGAACGACGGATCGGCTCGGCCTGAGAGCACGGCTACCATCAATCCGCGCCACGTCAAGGTATCGCCGGTGCAACCTCAGCCGGCAGTGCAGCACGAAGATGATTCCATCGCTCCGCTCGGTCTGCGCTGGCTGTGTGTGCTTGCCGTCGTTGTGGGAATCGTGACGGGACTGGGAGCCGTGGTATTTCGCAGCCTGATCGGGCTTGTCCACAATGCGTTTTTCCTTGGGCACCTCTCGTTTGCTTACGATGCAAGCCATTTCACGCCCGCGTCGCCGTGGGGCGTGTTTGTCATTCTGGTACCTGTGGTAGGTGGCTCGGCTGTCACGTGGATTGTGGGTACGTTCGCACCCGAAGCGAAAGGGCATGGCGTACCGGAGGTGATGGACGCGATTTACTACAAGCGTGGCGTCATCAGGCCGGTCGTCGCGGTTGTGAAATCCATTGCGTCTGCTCTCGCGATCGGGTCAGGGGCTGCCGTCGGTCGTGAAGGCCCCATCATCCAGATTGGTTCCGCGCTTGGTTCGACGCTTGGACAACTGGTCAGAATGACTGCGGGTCAGCGCATCACGCTTGTCGCGGCTGGTGCAGGTGCGGGGATCGCCGCGACGTTCAATACTCCCATTGGCGGAGTGTTATTCGCCACTGAACTGATGATGCCGGAGATCAGCGTCAACACTTTTTTGCCAGTCGCGCTGGCCACTGGAACGGCAACGTTCCTCGGCCGTCTGTTTTTCGGCGCCGCGCCGGCGTTTTTAGTGCCGGCGCAACTTGGCGCAATTCCGAACGAGCCAGGCAGTGTTCTTACGCTGGTTCTCTATGCGCTGTTAGGCGCGCTGACCGGCGCGGCCGCCGCACTACTGATTCGCTCACTCCATTGGGCGGAAGACGCGTTCGACCGGATTCCGGGGCCTTATGGCCGCCACGCGCTCGGCATGCTGATCGTCGGCCTGACGATGTATCTGCTTTGGCGATACGCGGGACATTACTACGTCGAAGGTGTGGGCTATGCCGCCATCCAGGCGACCCTTTATGGCCAACTTCAAAGTGGGGGATTCCTGCTGCTGCTTGCCTTGTGCAAGACGCTCGCGACGTCGGTCAGCCTCGGATCTGGTTCGTCGGGCGGAGTGTTCTCGCCGTCGCTTTTCATTGGCGCCGCGCTGGGTGCCGCCTTTGCTTCTTTCATTGCAATGGCCGTACCGGGCGCGCCCGTCAGCGCGCCTGCCTTTGCGATGGTCGGCATGGGCGCGATGGTAGGTGGCGGCACGGGCGCGGCCATGACTGCCGTAGCCATGATCTTCGAAATGACGCGCGACTACGACATTGTGTTGCCGATGATCATCGCCGTTGCAGTCAGTCTGGGAGCGCGCCGGCTTCTTTCTGCCGAAAGCATCTATACGCTCAAGCTTGTGCGGCGTGGTCATCCGATTCCCAATGCCCTGCACGCCAATATGTTTCTGGTCCAGAACGCGGCCCAGATCATGGAGACTGATGTGCTGGTCCTGGACACGCGGGTCCCTTTTCGTGAATTGATGACCCGCGTTGACGGGCCGGCATTCCGGCATGTCGTCGTCACCAGGGAGAATGAAATCTACGGCGTTTTGCGTATCAACACCGGGCTGCGCCGCGCGGTAAGTCAGGGCGAGTCGGACATTGAACTCGGCACCCTTGCGCAGCGTAACTTCATCGTGGTGCGGGAGAAGGATGCCGCTTTCAGCGTCATATCGCGACTCTGGAAGCAGCACGCGGTAATGGCCATCGTGGTCGGGCAGAATGAAGGACCCGGTCCGGTTCGTGTGCTGGGTGTGATCGCGAAAGAGCACATTGCGGACTCCGTCGCGGGGAGCATCCGGATATTTCCTGGGTGAGTCTTGGCGCGATGATGCATGGTGATCATTTGCCGTGGCCCGAATGCCCCGTAGTTGAAGGAGGAACCGGTGAAACTGATACACGATGTGGATGTGGCATGCAGGCGCCTCGGCAAGGTGTTGCATCTCGACACGATCAGGCACGCATTCGAGATGCACTCGGGGGCAGAGGCCGACGTGCGGTCAGAGTGGGTGATCGTCTATCGGACGGCGCGGGGTTTCTGCTGCATGTATCGCGATGTCGCGGTGGAGTTTGAGGAGATGCTTGACGTCCAGATATGGTCCGAAGAAATGGAGGTGCAACCTTATTTCATCGGCCTATAGCGACAGAATGAGACGCGCAGTTGTCGACGGCAGGCAACGCGGCAAATGCCAGCTTTTAAAGCGGAATCGGGTGCTACTTAAGCTGCGCTTAAGTGAATGACGTTACGTTACCTCTGCACGACGCCGCATTCGTGAATCACGTCAGGGCAGCCCCGCTCCGAAGCTGCGGGGCGACCTTTTTATGGCCCGGCAGAAATGCCGGGCTTTTTTTGCGGTCTCGGGTATTGAGAATTTCCTTTCGCAGCCATCGCTATTGCCGTCCCGCCAACTTTCGCCAGGGGTTTCCTGGGAAACTGCCGGGACAGCGTCAGTTCTGGAACGCAACACGGTGCGCTGCAGGTTGGCCGGCTGCGCGAAAGGATTCCTGGGGCGCGCTTGCGACGTGAAGCGTTTGAGTCGGAAACGCAAATTCAACGCCGGCCTCAGCAAATTCGGTCATCAGCGCCAGGTTGATTTTTTGCTGGATGTCCATGTAGAGGTTAAATCCAGGATCGGTCACGTAATAGACGACTTCGAAGTCGAGCGAGCTTTCGCCAAACTGTTTGAAGTGAGCCCGATCGAACCGCGTATCGCCGGCGTCGTCTACCGCCTGCCTGACCTTGTCCGGTATGAGACGAAGCTGTTCAGGGGGCGCGTCGTAAGTCACGCCAAATCCGAAAACGATTCGCCGTTCGGACATGCGTTTATAGTTGTGGATCGTATTCTTGAGCAGTTCGGTATTGCTGCAGACAATTTCTTCGCCACTCAGACTTCGGATGCGGGTCGTCTTGAGGCCAATATGTTCAATGCTCCCGGCAATGTCTCCGAACACGATGAAATCGCCAATTTCAAACGGCTTATCCAGACCGATTGCGAGCGAGGCGAACAGGGCGCTCAGAATGCTCTGTACTGCAAGCGCAACGGCCACACCGCCGACGCCCAGGCTCGCTACGAAGGCGGTGATATTGACGCCCATATTTGCCAGCACTGCGAGTAGCAGAACGGACCACAATAACCCCCTGAGCATCCAGGACAGCATCGTCGTAATGACGGGGTTGTGTGCGGAAGCACCCTGACTTGTAAGTCGTCCGGCTGTCCAGGCGGTCACGCCACGGTTAATCCAGATCGCGAGCTGAATACCGATCACGAGAAACCAGACGTGATTGATTCGTGCGTCCCATTTTTCGTTCAAACCAAGAAATCCAGCGCCGAACAGTAGGGCTGAGATCAGTATTGTCGCGCGCCGTGTGCTTTTCAGCACCTCCACGATCATGTCATCAAGCTTCGTCGAAGTCTTTCCAGCCAGCGCTTCCACGCGGGCCGTCACGAAGCGCAACACGATTGTCAGTATGAAGTAGCATGCGATCAGCGCGACGACGGCAGAAAGCCACGCCGTCGCAGGTACGCCGAGAAACGCGTTCAAATCCAGCCACTTTTTCATCCAAATGCTCCTCACATCGTCGGAACGGATCGGTGTCGCAAATTGTTACAACCACCTGTCTGGTGGATTACGTCCCGAAAAGTTCCCGTCGATTGCGTTGCATCTATGGGCCGATGGGGTTGGGCTCTGGAACGCGGGAAGCCAAGACTCGCCTGTCTGATCGGTTGCGCGAGTTTTAGGTTGCCAGAACATCGACCCCTCATTGGATCAAAGGTTGATCGGACCGATGTTGCGCCACGTGCTTTCGCATAGATGGAGATGACCGCAGTCGTGGAAGTCATTCGTCCACCGGCGGACCGTTCGCGCGGTGCAGGAGGGTGCGGCTAACGGCCATGCGATAGCGGTGGCGCAAGGCCAAACTCCGGCAAACAGAATCATGCAGGAGGCGAGGAGCACGCGGAACGCAAAGTTGGCTTCTATGGCTGTACCGCGTGGTCAAACTGGCGCTGATCGGGGGCATGCGCGCTTCGCGTCCCTTTTCTGCGGGAGAAGGGTACGCTAGCTCGGCTTCGGCGCACCGATCGAATGCCGTCCGCTCGAAGCCACCTTCGTTGATCGCACGCGAAAAACGAGAAAACTTCAGGCGCGTTCGAAATTACTTCACATAGTGACATATAATGATTCACGTCAGGTATTTGTAACAGACTGCGCCAGCCCCGGCGGCTGCCGATATTAGATCGCCTGCTGCATTGACATGGCCGTTGGCGCAGTTTCGCGACAGTGGTCCGCGCAGAATCCTCGAGTGCGGCACGATCTGATTAACAGGGAGATCTGATGCACGTTGCAGACCGACTGAATGGAATTCGTGCCGGTAGCCGGGTCAACGGCTTCGGGATGAGGGTTACATGAAAGACTCAGCCGTCTATGCTGATTTTGAAATTATCAGCGAGACAACACCGGAAGAATGTTCCATCGGTTGTGTGTGGGTGGATACGCTGGCAAGGCATGCGGTATCGGGTGAAACGGTGTACGCCTGCATTGAACCGTTCACCGGGTCGGGTCAGTCGGATGTGATGGAACGGATCGCGCTGGACCAGGCGTTAGACCGTGCGCGTGACGCACTGCGGCGTCGCTTGAGCGGGCCACAGCCCGTTGTGACGAGGTGATAGAGGACCTTGGTTTCGCGCAACTGGATCGATGTGTGGACCCCGTGCGACAGAGTGTAGAGCGCGCTGACAGGCTGGGCGCGAGGAAGTTCTGCGGCGATTATTTACTGTCGAGGCGCCAGCCGCAAAGGACATGCCGTGCTCAGTTGGGCCCTTTGAGGTAGTGGCCGCGCGTTGATCGGCGAGCGCACTCTTCATCGCCAGCGCCACGCTAAGTGCCTGCCCAGTTTCGCCGGAGAATTCGGAGGGCCGCTTTTCGCGCGACTTGAAGAAGTCGTCCATCCAGTGAAAGCGGTCTGTATCGGGGGAGTCTCGACGCCGGCCTCATCGGACTGTCGGCCAGTAACATCATTCGTACAATTCGGTGGTAGGTACCGCGACGGGAAAGGTGCATGAAATTGCTATCCGTTCTTCATAATTTACCTCTCCGTGCGGAATGCGTACTGAATCTGTTCCTGTTCCGTCTCGAAGGCCGGGCGGCGACCATGGGCTCCTGCCAGGAGCAGGCGTGGAAGATTGATTACCGGACGGCTGGCGGATTTCACTGTCTATATGTGGGAGCGCCGACCGCATGGCTCATGCTCGAGTGGGCACCACCGACTTCTGGCCAGGTCGAATCATCGCGCGGGTCTCCTGCAGACGACATGGCCTGGTGTCTGCAGGATGACACTGAATTGCACCCGGGCATTTTATGAATGAACAGATGACCAGATGTGCAATTATTTTCAGTTCCCGATATGCGCCGTAGCGTTTTTCGGGCTCAACGACCACAGGGTTTTCGGGCGCATCAATCGTTCCATTCGGCCAGGCTTACGAGGCGCTTTGAATACTCATATCGGATGCTCCTCGGTATCTACTCCGGCTTAACGGCACGCGTAGGGTCTCTCTAATGTTTCGCCGGGGCGGGCATTGGACAATTTCCCTATCCGCCGGGGACGGTGGTGGCTCGCTGACAATCACGTTCCGTTCTGGGGTAACAGGAGGGATGCCCTGAGGCAAATTGTACACAGGCCAGCATGTGCAGGCTGACTTTCATCCGCTCCTCTTGCGTCACGATATATCCGGGTCACAGTATGGCTTCAAGGTCGTCGGTCGTGCACAGGACGCTGCAGCGACTGGTGAGGCGCTACCGCATCCTTTCTCAAGCATGTCGCGCTTGGGCTGTTTGCGTGAAACCGCTTCGTGATGGGACCGTCGCACGATGCTCAAAGCGCAGCATTTGAGGGAGATCGGATGCGACGCGGATCGAAACCGTGACGCCGGGTATAGGAAAGTGGACGTAGAAGCATCAGCAGTATTCCGCGCAGGATTGGACCGCAGAAAGTAACCCGGATCGCCGCGGCTTTTATCCGAACCAGCAAGATGTCTGGCACATGCGTAACGCGTCCAAAAGTTGCACACGACCGTGACGTTGTGCGCCTCGACGAGGCGATCTGGCTCTTCGGGGCCGTTGCGTCGGGCGCTTATTCATGGCTCAACAAAGCTGTCTGGAACGAGCGTTGCTCGCACGAGCTCAAGTTTTCGGGTTGCCTATGACACACGACACGCTGGATACGGTTGCGAAGCTTTACATCGCATTGTCGATTGCGTCGGCGGTTGCGGTCGTCGTCGACATCTTCATTCGCGGACACCGGCAGCACATGAAAATCATGGAGACTGTCTGGCCGCTGACAATGCTTTACTGGGGTCCGGTTGGGCTCATTTTTTATTACTGGTTCGGGCGAGCAGGCCCGGCGAGCGGCCTTGGTCATGGCGATCGTCCCATGTGGCAGGCGACGTTTTCTGGAGCGTCCCATTGTGGCGCAGGTTGTGCGCTGGGAGATTTCGTGGGGGACTGGCTGGCGTTTGGCCTGTCGCTCACGGTTTTCGGCTCCGACTTGCTGGGAAAAATACTCATTGGATTCGTGCTTGCGTACCTCTTCGGCATTGTCTTTCAGTACTTCTCGGTCGCACCAATGCGTGGTTTGAGCTTGATGAAGGGCATCGTGACTGCAGTGAAGATCGACACGCTTTCGCTTGTCGCATACGAAGTTGGGATGTTCGCGTGGATGACGTTTCGAGCCGCGTTTTATCCGCATCTGAAGCCAACAGATTGGGCGTACTGGTTGATGATGCAGGTGGCGATGGTCGTGGGCTTCCTGACAACGTATCCGGTCAACTGGTGGCTTATCCGGAAAGGAATCAAGGAGAAAATGTGATTTCGAAAATGGAAGGCTACCTCCCACTCGCCCGGGAGATCCGCGTATCTGATTTCGTCAGCACTGTTCGCCAGACCCTTTTTCGGCCTTTATACTCACAGTTTTCTTTCCCTTTGCTGCCATGCTCCTGCGCTCATTTGTTGATAGACGAACCCTGCAGCGTGCGCATCGGTTATGGCTTCACTACGGTGTTTTCTGGCTCGGTGCGGTGGCGGTCGGGCTTCTTGCGGTCGCCTACGCGCGGCTCATCGATTTCGGCTATGGAGAATTCCTCCAGTACGCCACGCGATACCGTTGGCTGCCGTTACTGGTCACGCCTGCTGTTAGCGCGACCTGTGTCTGGCTGACGCTACGTTTCTTCCCCGGTTCGGAGGGTAGCGGTATCCCCCAGGTCATCGCAACCTTGCACGACCGGAGCGGACTCGGTGAGCGCCTTCTTACGCCCGGAATTCTCGTCGGCAAGATACTGGTCTCATTTCTCGCCATACTCGGCGGATTCACTATCGGACGCGAGGGGCCGACGATTCACGTTGGTGCGGCGCTCATGTTCAATCTGCGTGCGTTTTATCCAAAACGATTTCGTGCCATGCGAGGAGGTGCGCTGGAGCGCAGGCTGGCGTTAGCCGGGGCGGCGGCCGGCCTGTCAGCGGCATTCAATGCGCCGCTGGCGGGAGTAGTCTTCGCCATTGAGGAATTGACCCGCAGCTTCGAGCAGCGAACGAGCGGTGTGCTCATCACCGCAATCATTTTTGCAGGTATCGTTGCGTTGGGCATACAGGGTAACTACACCTATTTCGGAACAATCGACGTCGGAACCCGCTTCCCGGATCTGCTTGCCGTTGCGGTCGTCCTCATCGGGGTTATTGCGGGGAGCGCGGGTGGCATCTTCTGCTGGTTACTGCTCAATACCCGGCGATGGATGCCGTCTGTTGTTCTGGACTGCCGCACGCGGAGCCCGATCCTGTTTGGCGCAGGATGCGGACTCGTCATAGCGGCTATCGGCGTGTTCTCGGGTGGCCACACCTTTGGCAGTGGCTACGCGGAGGCGAGGGACATGCTCGAGGGGAACGCCCATCTTACGATTCTGTATCCGGTCTTCAAGATGGCCTCGATGATCGGCTCGTATTTGCCCGGGGCTCCGGGCGGTCTGTTTGCACCTTCTCTTGCAATAGGCGCGGGGATCGGTAATGCGCTTCACCTCGTGTTTTCCCAGATGCAATTGCCAATGCTGATTGCCCTCGGCATGGTCGGTTATCTAGCGGCCGTGACGCAGAGTCCAATTACATCGTTCGTCATTGTGATCGAGATGATCAACGGGCATGCGCTCGTTATCTCGCTGATGGCGACCGCGTTGATCGCGAGCCAGGTTTCACGGCTTTTTGCGCCGCCTTTGTACGAAGCCTTGTCGGAGAGATATACCGGCGGCGCCGCAAAGCAGCGCTGATCGTGGGTGCCCGTCGATTGCAACGATGAGACCTGTGCCGTCCGCCGACCGTTTCGCCTATGAATGGCGCGCTACATTTTTTCCTCCCTGCATTGTAAGGACCGCCTGACGGATGTCCCACGCCATCGAAGTCGCCGCCGCCTGCATTTTTTCGCTTGCTTTAATTCATACGTTCGCGGGCAAACGGATCGAGGCGTTGGCAACCCGATATCCGGCGCACTCGGGGCTGTTTCATTTTCTCGGCGAGGTAGAGGTAGTTTTTGGATTCTGGGCGCTTGTCCTCTGCGTGGTTATCTGGGCTGCGGCAGGCAAAGGGGCTGTAGTTGATTACCTTGAAGCTCGTGAGTTCACTGAACCCGCATTCGTCTTTGTCGTCATGGTTATTGCGGCAAGCAAGCCAGTCCTTCAGTCTGTCACCAGACTGCTGTTAGGCGTCGCAAAGTTACTACCATTGCGCGCCGAACTGGTGATTGTCTGGCTGTCGGTCAGCGTCGTACCCCTTCTCGGATCATTTATCACGGAGCCGGCGGCAATGACCCTTGCGGCCCTCTTGCTGCGTGATCGTCTCTTTCTGCTGTCTGTCAGGGAGCCATCCAAATACAGTGCTCTCGCTGTACTATTCGTTAATGTTTCGATCGGCGGTACGTTGACAGCGTACGCTGCGCCACCGGTGCTGATGGTTGCTTCAGCATGGGGCTGGAACACGGCGTTCATGGCGGCGACTTTTGGATGGAAAGCGGCGATCGCAGTAGTGATCAATGCGACAGTGCTCCTGCTTGCCATTGCACGGCAGATTCCAGTAGGCGACAGTGCCTCTCCTGAGTTACCTGAAAACGAGCCGATACCGCTGGGCGTAACGTTGGCACATCTGTTTTTTCTGATATTCGTCATTCTCAACGCCCATCACGCGATCATGTTTGTCGCGGCCTTTCTTTTTTTCTTGGGTTTCACGCAGGCTTACGAACGGTATCAGACGCCGCTGTTGTTGCGTGAGAGCCTTCTCGTCGCATTCTTCCTGAGCGGACTGGTCGTGTTGGGCGGCTTACAGCAATGGTGGCTTCAGCCCGTTGTCCGTTCAATGGACGCGCAGGTGCTCTATATTGGAGCGACAGGCCTGACTGCGATCATGGATAACGCTGCGATCACCTACCTCGGATCCCTGATAGAAGGTCTGTCCAATGAAGCAAAGTATCTGCTGGTCGCTGGTGCGGTGACGGGGGGAGGACTAACGGTCATCGCCAATGCGCCAAATCCCGCAGGGCTCGCCATCGTGCGTCGGGGATTCTCCGATGAGTCCGTCAGCGCGCTCGCCCCGTTTGGCAAGTGCCATTCTTCCGACTGCGACCGCGTGTGTGGCGTTCGTTTTGCTGTAGATGTCTTTGCGCCCTAAATGAGGCGCTCTGGAACGGGGCATGACTATCCGCGCGGTCGCCCGTCGGCATTGAGTGCGGAATCAGCGCGTCCCTACCTTACGGGCGTGGGCCTTTGGATTTTACTGAGAAGGAGACAACGTGTTTGTGCCAGAGACCGCACGAAGCCGTAACAGGGATCCAGACGTATTTCTGGCGCAGCTTCGCGAACGCCAGCATACGCACATTTGCATCGACCGCAGGCAACTCGTCAGGGCCTTGCGTGAGCGTGACAGGAAGCACCTTTGCGCGTAGAGCATTCCGTTCTGACACGACGAACGAATCGTAACGGGGCTCGGTTCGTACCCACTGGTCGAAGGCCGCAATGCAATTGACAACCGCTTCGCGAACATGGATGCGCCTGAGAAAGGCATAGTCGGTCAACGGTGCGGACTCTGCCTGCGCGTGCGCCCGATGATAAGTCCAGCAAGATATGAGGAGAAAAAAGAGAGTGGTGGTAACCTTCATTCGCTAGCAGGGTCGACGTGGGCAATTGATTCGTGGGGCAAAGGGCTATGAGTATACACGCCGTGTTCGATCGGTTCTGTACGCAACGTGCGTTGATCTTTTTTCTTCGCGTTCGGCGTGAGGTTGGCTCACGGGCTCCCTTATATGCAACGACGCGAGTTGATCCTCAACGATGGAGTCCAAAGCGCTTGACACTCTGCGTGGCAATCGGGTGCGCGGCGCTCGCGTCGTGCTCGCGGTCGCAGGGTGTATTTGAAGGCGCGCCGGTTTATTCGGGCGTGACGCGGCAGGGCGTGCCGGCCGTGGTCGAATGTATTGCGGATCGCTGGAAACGCAGTACCCGAAGCCTGCGTCGTTCGGAGGCTGGTACGAGTGTGCGTTTGCAGGGTGAAACGTTCTTTCGGGGCGTATCCATCGGTGCCAGAGTGTTTCGAATGGCCGGGCATACCCATGTTCAGTTCTTTCAGGAGCGCTCCACTGACCACATCTATATGTCGTTTATCAAGGGCTGTCTGTAGGTCATCTGCCGCGCGATCTACGGGCTAGCATCTGATTCGTGGATGCTGATGTTTTTTTGTCGCAAAAAGCGGCGTCTGTTCTCCTGAAGGTGGCAAAAATCTCCTTCTCCGGAAATTACCGAATGCGTTTTCGCTCAAAGCCTTTCAGGTTTGCTCCATTCCCGAACGCTCCACGCGGCCTGCCTAGATGGCGTTCGCGCCTGCTAGGGGCGGCTTTCTCATTGGGATTTGTCGTCATTGCCGGCCGGGCAGTGTGGGTGCAAGGCATCAACGACGGGTTTTATCAGAGGCAGGGTGAACTGCGTCAGGTGCGCGAGTTTGGCATTCACGCGATGCGCGGACGAATTCTCGATCGTGATGGACGCGTGCTGGCACTCAGCCTCCCTACGCGTTCCGTTTGGATGGATGCGGAAGGTGTGAACCGTGTCTCGTCCAGCCAGGCAATGGCGCTGGCGGAATTACTCGACGTTGACTCTGGCCGGATCGACGCGATTGCGGCATCTCACAGATCATTTGTCTACCTTAAGCGGCAGGTCCCCCTTGATGTCGCGAAGCAGGCATTGCTGCTCGATGTGCCCGGCGTCCATGCCCAACCTGACTATCGTCGATACTATCCGGAAGGCAATATTGTGGCACCCGTTACAGGTTTCGCAAGCGTCGATGGCTTGGGCCTGGAGGGCATTGAAAAAGCTGGCGACCGGCTGTTGACCGGTTTGGATGGCAGCCGCCGTGTGTTGCGAAACGCTCGCGGCCAGGTGGTCGATACGCTCGCGCTGCAGCATGCCGTTGCCGGCAAGGACGTAACGCTGACCATCGATCAGCCGATCCAGTTTGCGACGTTCAAGGCGCTGCAGGACACCGTTGAACGAGTCGATGCGCATTCAGGTTCGGCAGTCGTTCTGGATGCGCACACGGGCGAGATTCTCGCCATGGCGAACTGGCCAAGTTTCGATCCGAATAGCAGGCGCCGGAGAGCGGGTGATGACGTCCGCAATCACGCTGCCACCGATGTATTCGAACCAGGTTCAGTAATGAAGCCAGTGACGGTCGCGCTTGCGCTGCAACGCAATGCCGTATCGCCAGGCTCCATGGTACCAACCAACGGCGGGACGCTGCGGCTCGACGGTGCTGTAATTCACGATGACAGGAATTTCGGCACGCTCACCGTTAGTGCGGTTGTGCAAAAATCGAGCAACGTGGGCACGGCGAAAATTGCGCTGCTAATGAAGCCGCGCCAAATGTGGATCAATTTCCACGATGTCGGCATTGGACGAAAGCCGCCCGCGGGGCTGCCGGGCGCGGCAGCGGGCACGCTACGTCCTTACCGGAATTGGCGGCGCATCGAACAGGCGACCATGGCGTACGGCTACGGTCTATCCGCTTCGCTGCTGCAACTCGCCCAGATGTACACGGTGTTTAGCAATGACGGGGTATTTGTACCCGCAACGATTCGTGCGGGAGTCGGAATGCCACTACCTGGTCGACGCATTTATTCGCCACGCGTTGCCGCGGAAGTTCTCGCCATGCTTGAGTCCGTGGTGTCGGAGGACGGTACGGCGCCGCAGGCGGCCGTGCCCGGCTATACGGCTGCAGGCAAGACCGGAACAGCATATCGCTGGACCGCGCGAGGCTACGACCGTAGTGAGTACCGGGCTTCGTTCGTAGGGATCGTCCCGGCGTTGCATCCGAGGGTGATCATTGCAGTCTCGATTGACCGCCCCCGGAAAGGGTCGCATTTCGGAGGGGCCGTAGCAGGACCCACTTTCTCGGACATCGCAGCGAGAACGATGAGTCTTCTTGGAGTAACGCCGGATAACCCCGGGACACAGTTTGTGCAAGACAAGCCGGGGCCCGTCACGTAGAGGGAGGTGGGCATTTACTTCCCCAGCGCGCGGCCCACAGGACAGGTGTCGCGCGGTTTGCGGCCGCCCTTTCCACGGCAACAGGTCGATCGCCTCAGGCTCCGATAAAACGACAACCTTTGGCTGGGCCCTCTCTATCTGAACCGGTCACGCGCACGATTAAGCGCTATACGCCCTCCTGCATAACAACGCTCCGAGGAGCAACAGCGTCCACGACTGTCTTCGCCCGAACCATTTCATCTGTGGTGCCATACCCGATGAGTAGGAAGCGGTTACCTTTTACGGCCGCTTCACACTCGATTGCAATGTCCCAGCGAGCCCCGTAGTAGAAAAGTGCCGCTCCAAGCGCTGAAAGGCTTTTGTGAAAGACCGCGTCTTCTGAGGTTGTTTCTGTCACAGAAACAAGCATCGCGCCGAGATGCCCAAGCACGACGATCGGTCCAATGGCCGGAAGGGAAAGAAATACTCCTTCGGGCAGGAGAACCCGTAATCTGCCCCAGGATGTGCCGTCTCTTTTGCGGTGCTCCAGTTGGTCAGCCCACGGGTGAACCGTCCGTTCATCTTTATGGTTTCCCTTCCCGATGACGCTAAATTTTTCGATGTCGAAGGCAGCGTCGGTTGCAAAATTCGGGCTGGCCATAGAAAAATTCGGGCTGGCCATAGATGAACTTTGGACTAACACCAGTCCTGGTGATAATTTCTTTTATGTAAAATTTAGCGGTCCTATCTATACATCGGACGACAATTAACTCGTCAGAGACTCTGCTACGGCGACCCCGGAATCGGAGAGTCGCTCTTCCCCTTCAAGAAATGCAGCAACTGGCGCTCAGCGTCCTGCACTTCGTGAAGTCGCGCTTTCGCGATCTGGGCGTCATGCAGGCACAGCAGCGCTTCAAAGTCGCTGATGACGTCAGGCTCGAGCCGCCATTCGCCAGTTTCGTGAGCGTGAGCCAACGTGTTCTCGACGGCATATTCCGCGATTTTGAACTGCTCGGCCGGCAGATTCCCATAGCCGGCCCCCTGCAGGTACCAGCCGAGGTACACCGCACGCATGAGCTCATTGATCAGATGGGTGTTGCCGTGGCCGTCGCGGCATGCAACCAGCGCCAGATGGCAGGCTAGTGAACGTTCAAGGGCAGAAGACCGGTCCATCGGCAACAGATGCGCTTTTGTCAGGGATCGATGACCTTGACCGCGGCTCGACTTGTTCTGCCTGGATGACATTTTTGAAGTTATGGCTTTAGGGGACGCGGGAAATTATAGCGAATCCCTGTCATGGATTCTGTCTCGGCCCGCGGCACAGGCCACGCAAGGATGGACATCTGCAGTTGCGTCAGGTTGCGTGAACGAGGCGCCGGTTGCGCAACCTGGGCCGTCGACGCGTCGAAGCGGACCGCGAGTTCGTTTGCCTGGTAGGTCTCCGCTGGCTCCATAAGCCGGAGCAGGCTCCCGGAAGTGAGTTTCATCGAGGTTTCCTAAACATCAACACGCAGTTTACCGCGCGTTTCTTATTCGCCGTTTCCCCCAACGCCCCACAGCGCTGCATGATGCATGCATTGCGTCTTCGGGTGTAGCGAAGCTGCCAAACTGGTTGCCGCCGCATGAGAGCCCCCACGACGACTTGCCACTAACCATGGGGTTTGCGATCGTCCACCCTCTGGATGAGCGGATTCATACGGGGCGCGTCGTGTCCAGCCCTTTGATCGATCTTTGACCTGCGATTCGTGCAGGGTTGGTTGTATTCGGCGAATAATGTTCGTACATCATGTGCTGCAAAAAAAACGCCGTCGCCGACGGTGCCAACGACGGTGAAATCCCGGCATCCACGAGGGCAGACGTGCCGGGCTGAGAGACGCACTTCAGGGGCCGTTCTCGACACCACCGTATTTCGAATTCACGGAACTCTTCTGGTCACTCCCGACGGATTTGCATTGATTCAAAAAATCTCCTCGGGCGCTCGACGTGCCACTCAGATCAAAATGCCCGCGGTGATAGCGCACAATCGAAAAATAGTCACGCTCATACTGATTGCATTGGCCGCCGCCATTGCCACCGTCCATGAGCCCTGCCAGGCACAGCACCACACCGCAGGCCGAGGTGTTGTCGTCGTCGGCCGTCACCATTTTCGGGATGGCCGCCGCGCTGCAGATCAATGCAGCGATCAATAGTTTCATGAGATCTCCAGTCAGATGGACAGCAGTCGCAGCGCCGCAAGGGCCCCGACCGTGAGCACCGCTGAGCCAAGCATGGCGCACGCGGTCCATACGGCTAGTTCGATTCGGCCGATGCCGCGGATGCGCTCTTCGCGCAAGACGTCGCGTAGCAGATCGCGACTTCGGCCGTTGGCTTCGTCGTACTGCCTGAGCGAGATCTCGCCAAGCAGTTGATCCCGGGCTTCCGAAAACCGTCCCGCTTCGGCCAGCACATCGGTGCTCGATGTTGCGAACTGGTCGAGGAACTGCTCGTAGCGGGACGTGAAGCGCAGCAGCGTAAGTTCACCGTCGTCCTTGAACTGCTTGCCCGTGGTATCGAGCAGCTGGGACAGGCCCTTCACGTCCCGTCGCAGCAGCGATAGCTCACCCAGTACTGCGCCGATCAGTTCCTCGCGGATCGAATCGTCCGATGCGCCCATCAATGCACCACGAGTTTGAAGACTGCGTCCAATTCGGTGGTTACCCGTGTGGCCAGACGTTTGATTGCAACCAGTTGGCGAATCTGTGCAAGATGTTCCTCGGGCTCCCCGCTCTCCATTGCTTTGGCGTTCATCGCGACATAGTCGGTCGGATCGTTGCGAATATCGATGATGGAGCGATCGAAAGCCTTGATCTTTTCGTAGATAGGGTTCTCATACATCACCGCATCACGATTCAAGACGAAATTGCGGTTTTCCGCGTAGTAGTCGAAAATTTTCGAGAAAATCTTTGACACGTCGTCTTTCGGGGTGACTGTGTTAAACACGACGCGAATGCGGTTTGCCGGTACACCGATTTCTCCGGTGAGTGCGCGCAATGTCGAAATTGTGTCGACCTGTTGTTTAAGCGCAGGAACGGTCGGTACCACAAAGGCATCGAAGTCTTCATGAGAACCTTGATAGTCACGCATCAGCGAGACAAAGTCTTCGACATTCGATGCCCCGATATCGACCACGGCATGCCGCAAGGTCATGAGTTTGTCCTGCAGTTCCCCGAACTCCTTCCCACGCATCGCCGATCCTTTTTCGCTGTCGTCTGAGTTGATCGACTCGACAGGAATCACCTGGGCACCTTCCAGCCGTGGCGCGAGAAGATGATGTGCAACGGTACTCTTGCCAACATTGCCTGAGAAGTTGATTACAGCGATCTTCATGATGGTTTGCTCCTGTTGTTCGAATTGACGATGACGGTCGCGAAGTGATCGCGGCCGCACGTTGTTCTGCGCCGCTTTATGGTTCCATGTCGAGCGTCGGCCCGTCGTGTTCGGCGGTCTGCGACTGCGGGTCCTGTCCGCGCTCCGGCGTCGCCTGTCGGGTGGTCTGCTGTGCTGCGGGAGTTTGGCCCCGTTGCTCCCGCTCGATCTGCTCGCGCACGGCCGCGATCGTTGCTTCGTTTACCTGTGGCATGGGCACGTCCAGTGGCCGGTTAGTTTCGCGCGCCTCGGCCACGGCGCTTTCGAACTCCCCCATTAGCTTCTCCTGCTGCTGCTCCGGCAGACCCTTGATCTCGTCACGCAGCACCTCGCGCGCGGCCTGCGCCTTGATGCGCTCGCGTGCCTCATCGAGCGTCTTCTGCTGTTCCTTCGAGAATTTCCAGTCTCCGCTCAGGAACCGCTCACGCGCCTCATTGATCTGTCGGCGCTCATCAGCTTCGCGCCGCGCGCTGGTCAGCGCTTCGCGCTGCTCGCGCGTGGGCAGACCCGGCACATCGGGCGAGAACACCAGCCATTCGTTACGCCGGCTCTCGACTGACTTTGGCGCGAGTTCGGTACCCTTCTCGTCGAACTGGCGCTGCTGCGCTGTTACCGTCTTGCTGCCGCCCTTTTCCAGCTCGATCCGCTGACCGGGCTGCACACCGGTTTCGCCGATCGCGCGCTCGATGTCCAGTCCCCAGACGGTGCGCTCGCCATCCTCTGTCCGCACCGTCGCGTAGTAGCTGGCGTTCTGCTTTTCATCGTGGTTGAACGGGGCGGGACCGTGCGCCACCAGCACCCCCGCCGTGACACCGGCCGGCGTTGGCGTGCCCTGAACGGGACTCGCCGGCGCAGCCGCAGATGGTTGCGCGGCGGTCGTCGGGTTGCCTCCGGGCGCGGCGTTTTCACGCCCTGTTGTGGCCGTTTTCGCCGACCCCGGCGCTGCGGGTTGCTTTTGCCCCGCTGCATCTGGTGCCTCCATCTCATTCGTGCGCGCCTTGTCCGTATCATTGGATTTGTCCCCGGCCCCGATGCGCATCGCCTCGCGCGCAGCGGTCAGTGCCGCCCGATCCTGCGCACCAGGCTTGAAGCCACGCGACGGTACACCGGCGAGTTCGGCCGCGATCCAAGCCTGCCGACGAAACTCTTCGCTGCCCTTAAGCTGCAGTTCACCCCAGTTCTTTGCCTTCGCGACTTCGACCATGTGCGCGATCACGTCGCGGTCCTCGCTGGCCGTCGACAGAGAGCGGCCCTTGTCCTCGAAGTGCACCGTCTCGCTTTTGCGATCGAGAAACTTGCCCTCATGCGCCACGTACCGGTTAGTGACCGACTTCGGCACTTCATAGCCAGTCTTCTCGAAAACCGGCTTCGGGCGAATGGTGTTCTCCGGCTGCTCGCCCTTCTTCCCGAGCGGTTTGCCGGTGCCGGCGGCCGGCTTCACCGCCTCGTCGGTGGCTGTGCTGGTCGCTGCGTCGGTCGATGAGTCGCGCTTGAGCAGCTTCTCGACCTTCTCCCGATCGGCCGCGCGGATCTTCTTCAGGCGCTCTTCGGTTGCGTCATCGACCGACGTTTCTGGAGCGCCGGGCACAGCGCCCGCGTCCGGCTCGTTCGCCGGCGGCGTGACGCGCGCGCGAATGGTCGACGCATCGTCGGCGTTTGCCGCGTCGCGTTCGCGGTAGTCGATCCCGTCAGCGGGAAATTCGATCTCGTTCATACGGTCACTCCTTGCGGTTCAGGTTGTGATTGAGTTGCTGCGGTTTGCGCCGACACGGCGGCCGCCGCGTCCGGCAGGACTTTTCGCAGATAAGGCATCAACTGGAACAGCGATGCGCGGATGCTGTTACGGTTGGCCAGGTGGACAGGCGCGAGCACTCCGATTTCGTGCTCCCGGACGTCACGCCCCTGACCGGCCGACTGTCTGGCGGCGTCTGCGGCCGCCGCTGCCTGCTGCGCACGTCGGGCCGCGTTCTGTGCCTGCCACCACCGCTCGACGTCGATCTTTGGCACGGGCGCGCATAGCTCGCGCGCGACGAACGCAGCATGTTTCATCTGCGTTTCGTCCGGAAACTTCGAACCGAAACCGAACCATGCGCGACGACGGTTGCTCTTCTCCAGCTTCGCCATCACACCCTGCAGGTAGGGGCTTTGCCGCACGAGCCGGTCGACGAGTTCGGCGTCTTCATAAAAAAACGCCTTCTCGCACAGGATCGGCTCGCACCCCTCCATCGTGATGATCTGTTTGTTGTGCTTCAGCGCACGCAGCTCCTGCGGCATCATCAGTGCCCTGCCGTGCTCCGACTCATTGGTGCTGATCGACGAACTGCGGCCGCGACTGCGGCTGCGCGAGCGCGCCATCAGCGTGAAGGTCCCCAGCATCTTCGAATACTCTTCCGACTCCTTGACCGTGCGCGGCGCATACAGGCTGCGCATCTTGCAATTGATGGCGAGCGTTTCAGTGCCGTGCTTGCCGTACAGCTTCGGATCCTCGAGCTGGGACATGCCCTGAAAGATCAGCATCAGCCGGAGGTTGTAGCCCGCGATGAACGGGTTGGCCGTATCGATGATGTCGATCTTGCCGGGCGCTGCAAACTCGTCCAGAATCAACGCGCACTGGTATTTGAGCGCAGGATTCTCGGCAGGCAGCTCGCGCGTGTTCAGGTCGATCAGCTGCGAGAAAAAGAGATTGACCAGCAGCGCACCGGCCTTCAGGTCGCCCGGCTTGATGCCCACATAGATCGAGATGCGCTTTTTGCGCACATCGGCCAGATCGAAGTCCGAGCGGCTGGTTGCCGCGTCGACCACCGGATTGCTGAAGACGTTCAGCGGCGCAGTCATCGTCGATACGATGTTCGCGAAGGCTTCCTTCGACTGCGACAGGAAGCGGTTCAGCGCGTCGAGACATTCGAAGGTGAGCGCTGGCAGCACGCCGGTCGCGTTCACGCGCGTGCTGACGATCGACGAGATGTGTTCACGGATCGCCCTGCCCTTGCCGGAGGCCTGCCGCAGCACCTCGCCGAACGTGCACGGCAGCGAGGGCGTTTCCAGCAGATACAGCACGATCCCGATGAACAGGTTGCGGGCGTTGTCGTTCCAGTACTTCAGGCGCGCGTCGACGTTGGATGGATACAGGTGTTCGCCGATCGTCATCACGTCGCCCACGCGCGCATATGCGGGTCGGCCTGCAATGTATTCGAGCGGGTTGTACGCGTGAGAGCGTCCGTCTTCCGAGAACGGCGCCCACAGATAGGTTTCATGGCCGCATGCCCGCCGATAGCCGGACGTATAGTGGTAGTTCTCTTCCTTGATGTCCTCGACCACGACGGAATCGGGATAGGTGAGAAGATTCGGGATCACGAGCGACGTGCCCTTGCCGGACCGGGTGCCGGCGGCCGTCATCAGGAAATCCTGGCCGTAATACTTCAGGTATTCACCCTTGTACTTGCCAACAATGAACGGCGGATACAGATGTTGTGAAGTGGTCATGGCTATTTCCTCTCCAGCAGGCCAGCCTTGACGATGTCGTTACGGCTTGCGAAGCGTGCCTCGCCAAACTGCGCGAGGCGCTTGCGGCCCGACACGAGCGCCATCGTGATCACGGCCACCGGCAGGCCGGTGATGACCACTGACAGCAGCGTGCACACCTTGAGCGCGCGCACCACCGCAGGCACGTCACCGTAGGCATGCCAGTAGTCGTACAGCGTGAACACGCCCGCGCTGCCCTCCGGCAGCTTCTGTATCTTCGCGAAGAGCTGGCCACCGGCGAACTGCCCGAGGAACGCGAAGCCGCACAGGATCAGCAGGAAGACCACGACGGGGATCAGAATTCGAAGCGGTTTTGGCATGGTCGGTCCTCAGTGCGCGGCCGCGTCGATAGCGGCCTGGAATTTCAGATGCGTTGTCATGCGGCCATCTCCTGTTGTCGCAGATGCGCGCTCAGGTCGCGATGCAGGCGCATCGCGTCGCGCACGTTACCGAAGGGTCCAAGGAACTGGTTGCTGTTGTCCGCCGTACAGCGATTGATCGGCTCCCACAGCAGGTAGTGCCACTCGTCATAGACTGAGTACCGCGCGATCGTCCAGCCCGACGGGTGGACCAGCGCAAAGTCGCCGGACGGTCGCCATTTGCACTGGCTGTCATCGTACGACCCCGCGGCATCGGCAATCGCGGGAACCGGAAGATCTGCCTTCATTGCGGGAACTCTCCGAGTGGATCGGCGGACAGGATCCGCAAGGCGTCGCGCTGCGCGTCGTCCAGCCCGGCGTCGGTGATACCCTTACGGCCGTGCACGATCACGGCGCCGTAGAGCCGCGCCAGCGCGCGGACCTCTGTGCTGGCAGCAAATGCTTCGTCCGACGGCGACCGCACGCGCCATCCCTCGATCGCCGCCTCGATATCGCTGATCGCGAAGTTCATACACGGTCCTCCCTGCGGACGAGCCAGTGCGCCATAAAACCGCGCGCCCATGACGCCGCATAGACAAAGCACAGCGCGAGCACGCCGTACTGATGTGCTCGCCACGCCATGTCGAACCAGAACGGCTGCGCGGCCAGCCCGAAGATGCAGGCCCAGCGCCGCCAGTGCGCACGCCGGTCCTGCGACAGAAACACGGCGAGCGCGCCGCACAGGCTGATCGCGATCTGTTCGATCATCTGCGCCGCTGCATCGGCGCTCATGAGACACAACCCAGCAGCTGCGCCTTGCCGATCGGGTCGTACCAGATCTCGGCCAGTCGCCTGTTGCGCATGAACAGGACGAGATCCACCGTGACCCGCACCTGGTCCATAATGAATTGCCAGTCGAGCGTCTGGCCGACCGCGCTCTGCTTGACCAGCGTCGCGATGCGCGAATGGGTCGAACGTGCATCGTTGCAATGCACCGTCGTGATGCCGCCGGGTTTGCCCGTGTTCAGCAGCGTCAGGTAGTCCCATGTTTCGTCACCTCGCAGTTCGGCGAGAAAAACACGATCGAACGTCATGCGCAGGGTGGAGCGCACCAGCTCCTTCGCCGGCAGCGTGTCGCTGAAGAACATATGCACGCGGTTCGGGTGATTCGGCAGCGATAGCTCCGGCGTGTCCTCGATCGTGCCAATCCGCTCATCGGACGGCACGAGGTCGGAGAGCGCCTTGTTCAGTGTCGTCTTGCCCGAGTCGGTGCCGCCGACGAGCGCAATGTTCAACCGGTTGGTGACCGCCAGCTCGAGCATGCGCCTGACGTTGCGCTGACCCTGCGCCTCAAGCATCCCGAGCTCGAACGGCTGCAGGTCGAGCCCCGGTGGCATGTCGCGGCGCGGCGAGACGTCGCGATATCCCTCAAACCATCCGTTGGTCTCATACTCTTCAGCCGTAAAGCGCACATTCGACGGGATACGGATGGTGATCGAGATAGTGTCCTGCTCGCAGGCCGGCTGCATCAGAACGTGCCCGCGTTGCCCATCGGGCAGCACCACCGGGTGAATGGGCTCCTTCGTCGAGAACTTGCCGCCCTTCATCACCGTCAGGGCGTTCGCGAGCTTGAAGCACGCGTCGAGCGAGCAGGCAGGCGCGTCGTGTCGTCGCCATCCGGCACCGCCTTTTGTCCAGATCTCACCCGGACGGTTGATCGCCACCTCGGTGAGGCCCCCGTCGAAGAAGTTCGAGATACCCATCTGTTTGAGAAAGCTGCGGGCGATCGTGCCCTTCTCGATCACATCGATTACGGCTGCGCTCATTCGCACTCCTTTATGATTTAGGGTCCCATCAGTTAATCAAAGTGCCGCGCAGGTTCAGCGAGGCGTGGTGCCCGTATCCTGCGGCTCGATCTGCACTGACACGCGATACGGGCGTCGATCGTCCGGCACGCTGCTGGCAAGCTCGCGGAGCGTTTGCGCCGGCGACGTGGAAACCACGGTTGCGCTCAGAGGCGCGGCCGGCCGGGTCAATTTCCAGGCCGCACCGCCGATCGCCACTGCGCAGAACCCCGCTGCAAGCAGGACGCGCGATGTGCGTGGCGCCTGGCGATCGTAAATTGCCGGGATCTCGACGGGTTGACGGTTAGTTGCGCGCGTTTCCATTGCGTGATCGGCCGCGTGATTGACTGGCTCATCGAGCGACGGCAATGCGCTGTCGCCCCACTCCGAGATCGTCAGCCCGAAACGCGCCCCGACGTTACGCAACAGGTTGCGTCGCAGCGGCGCTGACATGTCGTCGATCCGGCACCCATCGAGCGCCATGCACTCTTCGAACGCGTGCTCGTCGGCGATCTGACGCAGTGGCAACGCATCGGGAACCTCGCGCGCGCGCCGTGCATCCACCCGCTCGGCCAGCTGGCGGACCGTGTTGCCGTAGAAACAGAAACGCAGGGCGTTGCGTAGCTTTGTCTCGAACATGTCGCGATCGAGGCCATGCAGCGGGAAATCGTCCGGGTAGGTGATCTTCAGGTTCATGGGTCCGCTCCTCATTGCTCCCGGTTCTGGCTAACCGGGTTGCCCTGCGCGTCGACGTTTTCATACACGCTGCTCAGGTCAATGTCGCGCGCTACAAAGATATTGATGACCGAGCCCTGGTTCGAGTACGCCGTCGGCGGGATGTTGATGGTGTTACGCAACGTCTCCGCGGCCACGTCCTGGGTGGCGTTCGAACTGTTGGAGAACGTGATCTGCTGGCCGGACCCGGTTGCCTTGTTCGCGAGCGCCTGGCCGAAGTCACCGATAAGGCTAACCATCAGCGCTCCTTTGAAGCGCTGCCAGAAGTGCTCGTCGACGTAGGCCGGAATACCAGCGGCACCGAGCGGATCGGTAGCGGGCGAGTTCAGTGGAATGTGCACGTCGCCGTCGTCGATCTCATCCCAGATCGCGCCGATCACGCCCTGCCCCTGCAGGACCGCATCGCGCTGCTCGCCCTTCGCCATCGCACCCTTGCGAACGAGCAGCGTCGTGCCATCGTCGGACCACACGTCCTGCGCGATCGGGCACCCGATCAGGCCCGGCCGGTCTGTACGGATCGCCGTCGATTGACCACAGCGGATCATCGTGTTGCGACCGAGCAGGTAATGCCTGTTCGGTCGGAACGAGGCCTGCATCGGCTGCAGCTTCGATGGCTGCAACGACTGGTCGATCGCGGAGCCCTTACCGTCGCCCGCGTCCGCCTTGCTGGTTGAGCTGGGCGCACCGCCTGCACTGCCGCCGCGCAGCGCTGACATGCCCATCGACTTCGCCAGACCTGCCAGACCACCGGCATCGTGGCCGACGGCTCCAGTGCTGCCACTGTCGCCGTCGCCAGCGGCTTCATTTGATGCCACGGGACCATCTTTGCTCTGGCCGGAATCGTTGTTGCCGCTCGCGACGAGCACGCTGCCCTGCAGGCGGCGCTCGGCCGGCGTGAGCGGCCGCGGCTGGTTGCTCACGGCCACCGCCTGCCCGTTCGTCTGCGATGCCGCGCCGGCTGGCGTCGCGAGGTGGGAATTCGCGGCAGCGGCGGCCGCAGCCTCCGACGCTGCACGGGCCTGGTCTTCCGCGCGTTTGATACGTTCCTTCTGCGTCTCCAGTTCCGCACCGGCGTCACTCGCGCCGCTGTCTTTCGGTTTTGTCAGCTCCGCCTGTTTCGCGTCCTGATGCTGCTGGAACAGGCGCTGCAGATAGATCGTCACGCCCGATGCACCCAGCGCAATAACGGCGAGCGCGACCAGCACCAGACGCAGCTTGCCCACGCGCGTTTTGCGACGGCCCGGCAGGTCGAGCGAAGGCTGCGGGCCGACGTCGGTCGCCCCCGCATGTTCCATTTCGTTTCGTTCAGTCATACCCTGTTTGCTCCCTGATCAGTTCGTCGATGCATCGGTATGGTCACGTGCGATGCGCGCGCTGCCCGGCACCGACGAGCCCGCACGGTTGTAATGGCCATCAGGCGAATAGCCGTCGTTGCGGATACCCAGCACCGACTGACCGTAGCGGATGACAAACGACTTCGACACTTCGTGCACGACGACCGTATCGCCCTCCATATGGAAGTTCGCCGTCGCCTCGCCACCGTCGGGAAGCTTCGTGAAGATCGTCGGCAGGTCACGCGCGGTTGAGTACTTGAAGAACGTGAATCGGCCGTCGTCCCACAGCGCGGTCGGCGCGAGTGCACGATCGCCGCGCATCATGTACTGGATATTGGCTGCGGGAACCGACGCCACAGGCGTGGATTTCGCCACTCCCACGCTCACGATCGATGCGGGAATAGCCGGCCCATTGTCCTGTTGACTGCCCAGTGCAGCGCTTACCGCCTGCTGACGGCGCAGCTGCGCGCTCGCCGCTTTGGCACGCGTGTCCGGATAGTCGAAACGCAGTATCCATGTCGCCGGCTGTGCGGCCGACACGTCAACAAGCGAGAGCGGATAGGTGCGCCGGTTGGTGACCAGCAGAAGATTGGTTTCCGGCTGCGGCGCACCCGGTTTGAGCATCGCGCCACTGTCGTTGATGGCCACGTGCCAGGCCTTGCCGTCTCCGATGCCCTCGCCGCTGTTGATGATGTGTTCACCTGGCTCGAACTGGATCATTACCGCACGCCCCGGCATGGTAGCCACACGATAGGCCTGGTCCGGATCGTAGGTCGCGCACTGGATGTGCGGGTCTGAACCGCAGCTGCGCGGCGTTTCGAGCGCTCGCGCGCGAATCGGCACCAACGCGAAGCCCAGTGCGACCGCCGCTGCGCTCGCTGACATCCGGATCGTTCGTCCTTTCATGTTCCACCTCCGGCTGCCGCAGAGCTCGACGCCGGCGCAGCATCAGCGGGCGCCCGGGTCCAGTCTCGCGTGACCTCGTAGCTCGTGCAGCGAAAACCGTCCGCGTTGAGATCCTGCTGATCCTGCTTTTCCGGAACATTCACACGCTCGAATGCGACCGTCGCAATCCAGTACGTCGGATCAGACCGTTTCGCTGCGGGATTCAGCGGAACCAGCTGGCGCGAGAAAAATACCTGTGCGGCGGGCGCGAACGTGATCGAGCCGACGTGTGCGATGACACGCGCCTGATCCTTCAGAAGCTTGAGCGGGCCCACCGGGCCGCGCACCAGCCCGTCATAGGCTTCCTTCTCGTGGTCGTCGCTCATGAACATCACCGCGGCGTGCGTGTCCGAAATCGTCTCCCAGTCGTAGCTCTCGCGCAGTTCGACGTAACGATGCAAATCCGCGCGATCGGTCTTCTCAGAAAACGTAACGTGTCCGTTCGCGGTTGTCGGCAGCACGTCGACCTTACCGGTCGACGAGTCCACGCGCAGCACAGCCGGCGGATTCGGCCGCTTTAGGAGTCCTAAAGCCCCCATACCAGAAACAGCGGCGAGAGCGACAACGCCCGATAACACCGAGCGCCTGTCCGCAATACGGGCCTTCTCTTCGGCTGCTTCGACCTTCGACTTCTCGAAGGCCTGTGCCTGTTTCAGGTACCAGCTGACCACATCGCGCTCACCTGACTCAACACCGCTCACCGGCTCGTCTGCGCGCGTGGTCGACCCGCCCGGGCTTCCCTTACGTTTGCACGCGTTCGCTCCCGACGCAAACCATTGCCTGATAGTCGATGCCATCCTGTTCCTCACTTCGGTTCCGTATGGCCCGACTGCTGGGCCAACGGTTGATTGACCGGTACCCACTGACCAGTCGGCTCGGGTGGCTTTGGCGCCGCGCTGCACGCCTGCAGCGCGCAGGCCATCAGTAAAATAGCGACAGGAGATTTCATGGTCTCCGTTTCTCCTTTGGATTGAGCAAAACAGGCGTTTTGCGTGGCATCTAGTAAAACAGCTTGATCGATACCATCGCGCCGATCGTTGCCACAACCGCCGCGATAAGCCACCAACGTGCGATCGTCCTGAATAACCTGATCATCTTTTACGCCTCACTCAAGCGACCGCCGGTCTTCGGCGATCCGCCGCCGCCCATTTTTCCAAGCGAGCCGGCAAATCTCGCGACGCTACCCAGCTTGCCCACCATCGTCGAGATACCGACACCGCCCGCGAGAGACGAAGCCAAACCCGGCAGGTTCAGCGAGATAACCCAAAAGGCCAGCCCCATGATGTCGAGGTCAATAACCTGCGCGATAGAGGGAGATCCATTCAGCGGCACCACGCCCATCGCGAAATTGACTTCGAGTGCACATGCAGCCGCGAAGAGCGCGACCAGCAGGGTGTAGTTCATGCATTGGCCGACCCAGTTCCAGAAGAACTGTCGCGATGGTGGGAAGAGCGCCGCTGAGATGAACAACGGACCGAGTGCGAGCAGAAGCCCAAGCGCAAACTTCGCCAGAATGATGTACGCAATGGCTATCGCCATGAACGGGCCACCGAAAACGATCATCAGCGCGATCGTCCAGATGGCCGCAATAACCTTCAGGCCGGACGCCTGTGCATAGATCGCCTGCGCTGCGTTGATGTACGCATTGAGCAGGTTGTCGAGGCCGGACACCGGGTTGCTACCGTTGGTCAACGCGCCGGCCATCTGTTCGCCAAAACCATTGAAGAATGGAACGACGTACTCACTGTAGAACCGGATGTTCATCCCGCAGGTCAGGATGAGCGCCCAGGTTGCCATGCGCATCAGGAAATCGTTGATCGGCTCGTCGTTGCGCCCCTGCCAGTACGTCCAGAGAATCAACAGGACATAGATGCTGAAGCAGGTGGCCATCAATGGCGAGATCAGCGCAATGATGTTGCTCGAACCGGTCGAGATCGTGTTCAAAACGTTCTTGTCGAACGAATTGGTCATTGAGGTGAAAAGCTGGACGTCTGCCACGGATATCTCCTGCTTCGGTCAGTGATTGATGGACGAGCCGGATTACTTCAGCCCGGCCGCGCGGGCTTCGGCATCGTCGCTTGCAGCGTTGATACCCTTCGCCTTACGCTCAGCGGCAAGTTTCTCAGGCGTCGTGCCGAGAAACGCCGCATCGAACTTCAGATCCTGCTGCCGCTGTTGCTCTTCCTGCAGGTTGTGCTGGTGACGATCCCACGCGAGGTATCCGAGGTAGCCGGCGATCGCGACCAGCAAAGCGATGATTGAGCCTAGAAGTGTCTTATTGACCATTGGTTTTCCCCAGGAATGCGTTGTCGAATTCACGGTCGCGCTGCTGTTCGGCAAGCTGCAGCTCTGTTTTCTGCAACTGCGCGGTGAGCTGCAGGCGCGTCTGGTCATTTGTGACCATCGCCTCTTCGGCCGCCATCCGGTTCTGCAGATCAGCCTTTTGCGCCGGATCCTGCGTCATGTTGGACTGCTGCATGAGCGCCTGGATGTTGTTCAGGCGCGCCATCGTCGCGCTGTACGCCTGCTCGTTCATCGCCTTGTTGGCCGCGAGCGTGTCGTAATAGCGCTGCTGACCGGGCGTGCTGGCGCCGGTCATGCTTTCCTGCTGCTCGATCGACCGCATCGACGAACTGATACCCGAGAGACCGCCGTTTTTCGCCTGGTCGTAAATGTTTTGCCACTGTTCCGGAAGGTAGTTACGCAGCGACGCATCGTTCATGATGTTGCCGAAACTGCTGTTGCCAGTCAGCGCACGGTACTGGTCTTCCTGATTCTGGATCTGCTGCCCCAGCTGCTCGACCTGCATCATCTGTTGCGCGAGCTCCGCCGGCGAGATGGTCGGCACACCCTGCGCGTGAGCCTGTGAAAACGCACACGCGCACAACAACGCGACCAGAATCCGACGAGGCCAAAGCGTCATTCCCGGCAGGTAGGCAAAGGCGCTCATGCCGGCGCGCGTTGATCGTGCCCGCAGCGCCTCGCGAAGGTTCCAGATCGCTGGGTCAACCGGCCGGCGCACGGCCGGATAGACATCGGTGCTGTTCATCGTTCCCTCCTTGGGTTGCAGCACATCAGGCAAAAACTTCGTCGTCAACCGGCTGATTACCCGGTGGATAAATCTGCGCAAGCTCGGCACGCTTGCGCTCGAGGCCGCGCTGCAGCTCGGCGGACCACAAGCACTCATCGGCGCCGTGCTTCGCCGCGAGCCGCGTGCGCAGCTTGCGTTCGAACACGCGTTCCAGATAGACGGGCAGCCAGACGTCCGGATCGTCGCCAAACTCGGCGCGCACCCCGTCGCAGATCAGTGCGTTCTCGCGATCGCCAGAGAACACCGCAATCGCGTCCCCAAACCCGTTAAGGTCGAAACTGGCGAACGCCGACTGGGTGCCCTGCTTGATCAGGAATCGGCGCGACTGTGGCGTGAGTTTTTTGAATTCCTTGAACTCCTTGCGGGTCATGCCGTCACGCAGATAAGCCTCTTCTTCGGCCGCCGGATCGGCCAGCCAGATCTTCGTCGCGACCAGACTGCGCAGCGCGGGAAACAGGTCTGCCGCACGCTGCGCCTGCTCCGGCTGTTGCGTGATCAGTCCCATAAATTCACCTTCCTTACGCCCGCTAGCCAGCGTTTCCTCGATCTGCTCGCGGATCGTGCGAAAGCGCAGCGGCAGCCAGTACTCTTCGATCACCGTCAGCATCAGGGTGCCTTCCCGACGCATCAGTTTTTTGAGATGGAACAGATATGCAAACGCGGGCTCCGACGGCTCATAGTTTTCGACAAGAAACGCCTCAACATCGAACCCGATCCAGCGTTGCTCGCTCATGTTCAATGAGAGATTGGGCGGGTTATCGAACACCCACCAGAACCGGCCGCCCTCCGACTTGCACCAGATCGACAGACGTGCGCGCAGGCCGTCGTCGCCTTCGTCGGGAATGCTGTCCAGTAGCAGGCTGAAGCGGCGCAGCCGAACGTCATCGACCCCCATTACCGCATCGACGGCGTTGCGGCAGTGAATCTTCTCGCCGGCCGTCAGGTCAATCCTGATTGGCTTACCCTGATGGTCGAAACCGTTCTTGCGGCCGCACAGTTCGACGAGCCCGTACAGGAATTCGCGATTGTCTGGTGTGTCGGCGAGCTCGAACGGCGCCCATTCGGTCGGCTTGCCTTTCTCCAGATAGACATAGGCGCCGCCCATCGCCCGGATGAACACTTCCCAGCCCCGCCCCTTGTCCAGCACGTACAGCATCGGATCGAAGCGGGACAGCATGCCGGTCGCCGCTACGATGACCGTAGATTTCCCGCTGCCGGTCGTGCCTTTCGCTTCAAAATGCCCGGCCACTTTCTCCGAGACGTTGATGTCCCCCAGCCGGCTCGCGTGCGAGCTGTAGTTGTACACGCCCGAATCCGAGCGAAACGGGATGACGGCTGACCCGTCACCGATCGGGTTACCTTCCGCCTTGCCCGACGAGTAGTCATGGCAGGTGTACATCGCCGCAAAATTGCGCGAGGACTGCACTTTCGGACGCGGTTTGACCGCAGCGCCCGGGACCTGCGAGAAGTACGTGAACGGAGCAGAACCCGTCGCGGGCGACCATTCAACCCCACACTCGTTGCGTGAGCGCGATGCAAACCTGTCGGCGTTCTCCAGTGCCTCTTTCGCTGTTTCGCCGTAGATAACTGCCGCGCCGTGATATTCGCCGAACGAGAGTTCACCCGTGTTCACATAACCCTGTGCGTCGCGCAATTCCTTGACCTGATGCTTCGCCTTGTCACCGGCCGACTCCAGCTTGTTGATTGCCGAATCGATGGTCCGGTTGGACTCGAAGCCCGTCATGCAGTTGAACGTATGCGTAATCGTGAATTCCATGTTCAACGTGATCAACGGGTCGAGCTGGCCCCAGCCCGGTTTCTCCGGGCAACTGCGAAGGTCGAGGCAGGTTGCAACGCGCCGGTACGGCGGCACGTCGCTCGCCCCGATCTCGAGCGTGTTGTACCCAAAGTGCAGATGGCTCGACAGGATGACATCGGTGCCGGGTTCCGCTGCGACCGGCAGATCGCCAGACTTTCCATTGACGAGATAACTGACGAGCCCATACAAGGGCGAGAACAGCATCTTCGTGCCGTTCATGTGCCTGCGCTCGTACACTTCAAGCAACTCGGCTTCATACTCGGCGAACTGCAGCAGCGCCTGTTGTGCGAGAGACCCGACTTCTTTCAGCCCGTCGTCGAACTCCTCGTATTTCAGGATCAGCGACAGGTAGTATCGGTTCTCAAAGAACTTTTCGTCTCCGAAACGTCGCCCGATGTACTCGCGTACGAACCACTGCAGGAAGCGTTGTTTGAACCGGTACACACGATCAAAACTCACGCGCTGTCGCACGAACGTTGCGTGATAGCCAAGGCGGCCACCCAGGTCGCGACCAAGCTTGCTGTACGCTTCCGTATCGCGATCGAACATACGCTCCATCGCGACGTTCTCGTGCACCTCGAACGGCACGCCGCGCATGGCCAGCGTCACCATGAACCGGTTGCCCTCAAGGTGCTGTACGTGTTTCGTGACCGGATGCCCGTACTTCGGAATCCAGTCTTCCACGGCGCCGATCGCGCCGAGGATTTCGCTGGTGACGGCGGGTCTGCTTTGCATCAGGCCTCCGAATCGGGCTCACGCAGCCGGCGCTCACCCTTGGACAACTGTTTGAAAAAATCGCGATAGACGCGGCGCTGCCGTCCGTATCGCAGCGGCGCGAGCGTAGCGGTATTGCCGAAGCGTGGGGCGGCTCGCCCGGCATTTAGCCGCGCGCGGACCCGCAGCTGCCAGAAGTAGAAGCGGCAACGCAATTCCAGCCACATGATCCGCAGGCCTTGGTCGTCGGTTTCGCAGATGTGCTTGAAATACAGCAGCACCGGAAAGCCCAGGAAAACGAATAGCAGACCGCCTGGTCCCACGAAGAAGGAAATCAGCACGCCGACAAACATCGACGCGACGACGACAACCAGCATCGCCATATAGGGGACGCCCCAGATGGCAGCCGTGCGGCCAAGGCCGTTGAATCCAGGATAGCGGGTTTTTTCGTCCGACATGGCGTGCTCAGCTGAACATGTTCCACAGATACGGTGCGAGCACGCCGACCACCGAGCCCACCGCCGCCACCTTGCCGCACATCGTCACAAACTCGCTCCAGTGCGCGCGATCGGCCCAGCACTCCGCCCCTTTCCACATCAGCACGCAGGCCGCGACGACGCCAAGGAACGAGTAGAGCCAGATCTTGAAGGTGTTCGCGCCCTGCGTCGCCGAATCGAGCCCACCACCCGCGAATGCAAGTTCCGGACCGATTGCGATGCCGAAGGCTATCGTCTGGCGCATATGGGTTGCGATTCGCCGCATTGATATGCGATATGAATAACCTTTCAGTTGTACTAATTTCACGGTCGTGGGCTTCGTATTGCGATACATGTCTTCTCCTTTCACGTGGTTGAGATCAGGCCGCGTCGTCGCGGCTCAGGTCAGTTGCAGTCGTTGTCACAAGCGGAATCGCCGAATGCGTCCCATGACGGGTGCGGTATGTCCTGCCGTTGTTTTGCGCCACTGCGGTGCGCGGAAGATGTTTTGGCATCGGGCGCTGCTGCGCGTGCTGGTCTGTCGGACTGACTGTCCATCACAACAGGAATCGCAGGAACGACGTTGGTTGAACCTGCCGCCATCTGGGCGTTGGCAACAACTCGCTGTACGTAACTGGTGCCGCCAGCGTCGGCTGACTCGCCGCGCGTGAAATTGCCGCTGTAGTAGCAGCTGATCGCAGCACGCAATGCCGGCGCACCCTGCCCCAATGCCGCAATCGCACGCTCATAACAGTCGCGCAGTATCGCGCTGCCCGCGCGCAGGTTCGCACACGGATCGAAGGCCGTTTCGTAGGTCAATCCGTAGCGGGCAAGATTGGCCTTGTTGACCTGTCCAAGCCCCATGCTGAAATTAATGCCTTGTGCATTGAGCGCTTTCGCCGTCACCACCGCTTCAGCGCGATCGCGCGGCTGGCGAACAAGGTGGCCACCAACGACGCCGATCGCGTATGGGTTGAAGCCGGATTCAGTTCTCACGACCGCCTGAAGTGTCGTGGGGTGGACGTTCGGTGCGCATTGCTGGGCCAGGGAGTTGAAATCAAGCATGACTTCCCCCTTCACCAACGCTCGATCGTTGGCTGCGCCCGAACGATATAATGGCTTTAGCCACTGTCGACCTCTCAGGTTTCAGCAACTGGTCAGGTCGGCGTCAATGCTCGCAATATCGACGCTGACCGCTTCTACTACCCGTACCTCCACGCCTGCCCTTCCCTGTCTGGCGTTACCTCGCCAAGATCCGGCCCACACGATGCGAACCAACTTAATCTCCTTCTGACACCTCCTCCTGTCGCGACGTTGGCGATGCGGGGGGCGCATCCGACGCGCACTCCTTGCAGACTGCCTCATCTTCCAGTTCGGCCCGACGAGTACGAAGCTCAACAATCAGCTGCGCATTTTTTGACCGTGCCTCGTGCTTTGCCCGATCGATGAGCCACTCATTTAGCTCTCGGGGGAGTCGACACTGCGAGCGAACGATGTCACCCATTCTCTCTCCTCTGGTGCTTTATAGTCACTACGATTCAGTGACACACTGTCACTATATTCCAGCGCCAACGTAGTGTCAAATGTCACTATGAAAGACAGCTACCGCTCACAATTCCGGCTACCGTGGTCCCTCTACCACCAGTTGAACGAATCCGCCACGAAGAATCAGCGCTCACTCAACGCTGAGCTGGTCGCGCGTTTGGAGTCGACCTATCCCCAGCTCAGTGTCCGCGACGATACCGATGTCGACGAATTACGCGAAACCGTCACTACGATGTCTCTCGCCGAGCTCATGACCCCAGATGAGATAACGATGTTCGCCGAACGCATGCTCGCTCTTGTCGCACGCAAGCGCACTACCAAGACAACACCGTAGTGACACTTTCCAACAGATGATGTGACGAATTCAAGAGGCCCACTTAGCCTTGCGGCCGCAAGTGTTTTATGCTAGTCGCTTGTCTTTGGTAGCCTATGGTTCATGACTGAGAACCACAGCGGTGGAATTAACGCCAGGCCAAACATGTGCAGATAGCCGCCAGGAAGCGCTCTCCCGGCGTGAACCAGACGATCATAGGCCTGCGTTTGCTCAAGATGATGGTGGGTGTGAAGCCCGTTATTTACGAATAGGCGATTGGACAACCAGAAATTAACGTCCCACGCAATCTGATCGCCCAGGTCGTCAGGACTACCACACAGGCCATAGTGCTGCAGGTAGCCAACCGCCTCTACGACGAAGACAGAGACTATGCCCTGCCCCGCGTAGAAGACCGCCCCACGCCACCCACCAAACCACGCGAAAAGACTCACGACGGCTACGCTGACCGGGACGATCTGCAGGAGCCGGCTTCCCCTCCAACTGCGGGCCTGACTTAGCTCGTAAGCAATAGCGGATCTCAGCGCCGAGAAGAAGGAGCGGCCGACGTGACACCAAACCGACAGGTCAACATGGGCCGTTGAGCCAAATCGCGGATCGCCGACATGTCCGTGGTGGAGTTGATGTACGACTCGGTAGTGAGGGTATCCAGCGACTGCTAGCGCTACGTCGGAGATCAACCTGGATACACGCCCGCCCCGGTGCATTACCTCGTGAATGTGCGCCATCGCGAAAGCACTCACCACCCCCGAGGCAATAACGAGGCCGGCAAACTCCAGCGTCCTCGCGGTCATCGCTCTTTCGAGGGCAACAAGCACCGCAGCGCCCCACACGCAAATGTAAGTGACCGGGACTACAGGACCGCTCGGCGCTCGGCTCGCCCTCTGGTTTGTGACCTCCACGTCCTGCCCGATAAGCGCGTCAGCGGCCGGAACCACCGCAACCAAGAACAGCAAAAACAGCCAGGGATGCCGGTAAATGAAGAATGCCGTCGCGGTCGCTGGTAATAGCGTCGACAGCCAGAACCCGCCCTTATTGCTGCGCAAAGATGTCATTTTCTTCCGCGAACCGCACCGCCGCGGTAATGTGCGAAACGCCAATCTTTTCGTTGATCCGTTGGAACTGCCTGTAGACAGTCGTCGAAGACACCTTCAGCTCATCGGCGATCGCACCTGCATTGAAGCCAGATCTTACGAATCCAATCAGCTGCACGTCCTGTTGTGAAAGGCCACACTTTCTGATCGCATCTTCTCGCACTCCCCGCGATGACCAATCGAGGAGCTCCAACGCCAGGGCCCGGAAAAATGCCCTCCCCTCTCTGAGTTTCGGCTCACCTTCCTCGGGCTTCACGCTCGAACCGAGGTAGAGAGCTCCGATCCGGCCTTTCTCGCTAGCGTGCGCAGGAATGAGGAACGTGCTGAGAAATCCGTGTTCCGCGGCAACCTCAAGCATCCGCTTTTGCCCAGCAGTCCGGACTGGCAACTCCGAGCCCAACACCGGCGCAGTGTTCGATCGTGCGTAATCGAGACAAGGGTCCGTCAAATACCATCGGTTCGCGTTGTACAGTTGGCACCATTCAGGGCGACAACCGATCAGGAATCGATGAGTGGAGCGACTGGCTGAATGATCGGTAGGATGCAACGAAACGAACACAAACCATTCCGCTCCCTTCGATCGAATTGCGTCGCTAACAAGCGGTATCAACTCCAATTCATCCGCTGCGTTTATAACGGCATCAAAGCTCAGTTCCATTACGGTCGACCCATCTAGATTACTTCACCAATTCCATCCGCCCAGACAATGTTTCGCACTTCCATATAAATCGCCCGCATCACCGAATGATGTGGGTCCGAAAGCGCGAACTTTTCAAACTCGCCTTTTGATGAGATCGGCATAATCTGAACCAGCATAAGTTCGTCACCCTGAATCAAATACCTTTCCGCAATGAAACCGCCTGGCACCTGATAGAGACGAATGCCCACCTGCTCAACATCGGCACTAACGGCTCGTTCATAGACAAGGTTCTTCATAATCCTCGCCTTCGATCTCGGGGCGATGTCCGCACGCTCGACACGTCCGATTCTTGACTTCATGCTCAGACAGAGACGAAATCACATTGTCGGCCACGCATCTTTCGCACTCGAAGATCGATACGAAAAATTCCACGCGGCAGACTTCGCACTTCATTTGATGGACTTCGTTTTCCTGCAAGACTTCCCATCCATCATCACCGTGATCGGCCCCACAAGAAGGGCACACAATGCTGATACAGTCGCTCATAGTTTCCAATACAACAATCATCTTCACTCCGGCGAATCGCCGGGCCACGTCATGCACCCGAGTGCTACGCCAGCCTTCTGCCCATCCGCGCTGGATACTTATCGCGCGGTCCACTCAAACGCTGGCTTTGCACGTAATTAACGAACTTTTCTATCTCGGCGTCGGCCATCCCGAGCCATGCGAATCGTATGGTTCCGGGCTCCAACGGGAAAATTAACTCGCGGTCGATGCCGTGATGCTCGAGATACTGAAAGAACACGAACAGGTCATCGTCCTGCAACTGCTCCAACCATGTTCGCAGGCGCTTCAACTCCTCGTCAGTCAGATCCGCCGGCGATATGTTTAGAACGCTCAATGCGAAGCGCGTTGGACAGCGCGCTCGCGGGACGTAGTAAAGATCGCAGTGGTCCTGGTGCGATGTGCGGGGATCGAAGCCCAGTATGGGAAACGAAAGGCCCTGCTCCTTTGCTTCCTTCGCACGCTGCACCCACGGCCGATCATTAGGGGATGTTGGCCAGATGCGTTTCAGGTCATCAGCCCGGTACTTCTCGCGGGATTCCCAGATCTCATGCAGCTCGCAGTACTCCCAGGATTGAGAAATCCGGTAAGCCGCATCGACAAGCGGGCTGTCGTGCCAGTGAGCGAGCGGTCTGGTGCGCTCCGCTGCATACATGCGCTGATGGTCATCTTGCAGATTGACGCCCGACTCCTCGAACAGGCGACGAAATAGAACCAGTGATTTGCGGAAATAGTGGGATGCGCCATCTGACTGCGCATACAGGCGCTCCGGAAATGTTTGCGCGTTATCCGGTGCAACATGGCCATTGGCCGCGTCTGTAATGCCCGTGACAAGCCAGAAAGCATAGTGCGGGAAAAGACGTGCCAGCGCCTCGATCATGTCTGGCGTGGGTCGTTGTCGACGATGAAACACCTTACGCCAGCGCTGAATGGAAATACGGGTGTATTCCGTCAGCCGCTCCAAGTAACCCCGGCCAGGCTCGGGCCTCGGGAGTGTACCGAACGCCCTGCGAAGTGCGCCCTTTGGCCTTTCGTCTTCACTTGGCGCGAGGCGTGCCTGCTCATTCAGGAGCAAGATCATGCGGTCTTCGATCGTCGTGGTCATATTTGAAGCAATCCCAATCAGTCAATCTGTCCCGATTAGATCAATTCATAAGATATGACCATACCCGCCCTCCCTTCCCCTCCACCAATTTAGTTACAAACGGAAACACGAAGAAAGGTACCCACTGCTACAAGGTGGAAATTTCTCTGCGTCCATATGCTTCTCGCATAGACGACATGGCAAATATGCCCTATTCCACCCGTATCGCTGGGGCGATGGGCAATGACACGGTTTTAGTGAGATTGAGATAAGGGTCGTTTAGCCGAAGCGCTGAATGAGCGCAAGCGCCACGGCGCGGAGACTGTCTGGCGACAGTTCCTGCAAGTCAACGACTGGTGCGTCTGCAAGTGCGGGATAACTGCGCCGTGTCGAACGTGCATAGGCGGGATCGTAGTGCGCGACCATAACCCGCTCGAACAACTCGGGTATTTGCCGTGTTCTGGCCATTTCCTGCCACACCTCGAACTCTTTGCCTCCGATAAGGCTCCGCAGAGAGGCGAGTTTCGATACGAAGGCGTCCGGATCTTGCTCGAAATGGTGATAGTCCTCTCGCCACAATATGACTCGCTGGACCATCGGCGCATTCACGCAGACTGGCTTGCCCTTCGTATGCATCGTTTCGAGCAGCGCTTGCGGTAACTGCACGTTGCCAATCTTCTTACTCTCTGCTTCCACCCACACCGTGCGGCCGGGCGAGAAAGTACTAAGCTTTTGTTGCAGCAGGCTATCAAAGTATTTCTGCGTCGGCTGCGGGGTACCAGGTATCGCACCAATAACCGAGCCCCGGTGAGACGCGAGCGCCTCCAGGTTCAAGACCTGCGCACCGACGGCTTCGAGTTGATCGAGCAATCGAGTCTTTCCACAACCAGTCGAGCCTGACAGGACCACATACGAGAACTCGCGCGGTAGCTTTGTCAGTTGCTCATTGACCCACCGTCGATAGCCCTTCCAGCCACCAGGTAGACGGTCCACCTTATAGCCGACCGTATCGAGAGCATCAAACCAAAGTCGACTGCGCTTTCCGCCGCGAAAGCAATACACAAGCACCCTGCCATGACGTGGGCGGCCCGCAATTACGGTGTCAAGGTGACGCGAAATGTTTTTCAGCGAATAGGACACGCCGATCAGATATGCCCGCATTTTGTCGGTCCGATGCAAGGTGCCGACCTCGGCGTATTCGTCATTGCTGACCACGGGGAGGTTGATTGCGCCAGGGATGTGATCCACGGCGTATTCGCGTTCGCTGCGCGCGTCGATGATGAGGTCGTAATCTTCGAATCGGTACATGCCCACCTGCCTTGTAATTTTTGGCGTACAACGAATTTTCTCTACGCCATCCAGACAACCGGTCGAGTGCAGGCATGGTACGAACCCCTTGCCTCTCTGGCAAGCCCTACTGGGCACGTCTGTCACCGCTGCTGACTCACGCGGAAGACCTGGCGAGCGCGTCCGGCATATCGGAGTTGCGGTTGCTTACAACGACGATTACGGACTTTTTCCCGCAAGCCGCATATGCAGCGGTGAATCGTGGCCGCGCGTCCTCTGGACTGCAGGCGAGTATGCAGTTTGCGCAACTCTGTCCGGCGAGTGCCGTATGCATGATGAAGACCTTGTAAAGTCTGTTGGCCATGCGGTTTGCGAGACGACCGGCCCCGAAAGAAACTCTCCGCAGTTCAAGGAGCGCACGCGCTGACCTACGGTTTGACATCGAGTGTAGACGGGGGCAACAGCGATCGCACATCGACCTGCTGGCCGTGGAGCAGAAGCAGCTGGGAGTGGAGCACTGTGTTTTTGAGCACGAGCTTCACGCACGTCGCCGACGTTGGAGCACTGATTTCGTCCCTGCATAGGTTGCCGCGGACCGACGCCAGCGAGGTACTAGCCGTGGCTATCGACCCACGCACGTGCCCAACCAAGTCCGGCGAACTGAGCCTCTTCTTCCGTATCAAAAACACCGAGTACCCCCGAGGCTTCAACTATCTTTGTGTCGCGGGTGATGGTTCCGCTGCCTGCGTATTGCTCAGGTGAAAGGACGTCCTCTTGCTGAAGTATGGCGTGACCGAAGATGCGGTATCCGTTGTAGCTTCCCGATTCCATCAGCGCACAACCTCAACATACGAGTCGTGAGCGTCAACACGCAGTACATTTCCCTCGGGCGTGATCAGACGGGGGATTTCCGAGACGTCAGGCGTAACGCGTCGCGTACCTGCACCGGCAGCTCCCTGCTTCACGGCGAGCCTGGCGGCGGTGGTCGGCGTGCGATGCGCCCGTGCTTTTAACAAATGGGGCACACGCCGCTTGTGCGTAAGCGAATTCGTCGCGCCCGCTCCCTGAAGCAATCCACCTCGAGTTTCGGGCGGATTCCAGATTTCTATGTAGCGCTCACCTGCAAACACGGGCGAAGTACACGCCAGTAAAAGCAACCCGCATCCAACCAGTTTCACTATCGTTTCTCCTTGGCGATGCGATTCAATCTGTCGCTGCAGGATACCTCCCCTCCGACGCACGACCCGTCGCAGCCGTCACAGTAGTGGCGGTCGCGCACGGCACCGTCAACAAGCCAGACATCCGTTTCCACCGGACTAGCGGTACCCACCGAGCGGCCATTTTCGCACGCAAAGAACGTCGGCTCCCCGGCTCGTCCGCGACGAATGGCTTCATCGATTTCATGCTCGCCAAACGCAGATTTCATGTCGGCGACAAACGCCGCAATTTCTGGCATCGGATGGCTGACGGGTTTTGCGAGCTCGCATATCCATGAAGCTTCTCCCGAAAAAAGTGTCCGTTCATCGCTACGAATTTCCGTGTAGGATACTGTACATTCATACAGGTATTTGCGCAATTCAATGACCGTCCCGTCCCCCATTCCGGAAGCAATACACCCGTCCCTGTGGCGGGCTGCGCAGCTTGCGCGCGGTCGTGGCAGGACGGTCGATACCGGCTACGCGGCGCTTTCAGCAGAGCTGCCCGGCGGCGGATGGCCGATCGGCGCGCTCATCGACCTGCTGGTCCAGCAGGCCGGCGTGGGAGAGATGCGGTTGCTTCGCCCTGCGCTCAGCACACTGGGCAAACGGCCAGTTGCGATGGTTCAGCCGCCGCATGTTCCGAACGGCCTCGGTCTCGAGTACATCGGTCTTTCTCCGGAAAAGCTGCTGCAGATTCGCGCCGCAAAGACGGCCGACGCATTGTGGTCCGCCGAGCAGATTCTGCGTGCCGGAAGTTGCGGCGCGTTGCTGTTCTGGACGCAGTACGTCCAGACGGCCTCACTGCGGCGACTACATCTGGCCGCGCAGTCTTCGGAGACGCTTTTTTTCATGGTTCGTCCCCTGGCGGCCGCGCAGGATGCGTCCCCTGCCGTTTTACGACTGGCGCTCAGGCCAGAACGCGACGGTCTGACCGTCGATATTGCGAAGCGACGAGGTCCAGCACGCGCGGAACCTCTGTCCATCCCACTTCAACCAACTCCTGTTCTGTTTTCGCACCATGCGCGTATTTCTCGCCGTCCACTTGCCCCGGTTGCAACTCGAGGTCTTCCGACCAAAGTGGCTGCCTGAGCCCGCACATGGCTGCGTGGTCCTGGACAGGGACAAGGTGCTCATCGCAGACGGGGTAGCCAGGTCTGCGGGCGTGCGGGTTGGCATGAAACGCGGCGGTGTGCTGACGCTCACTCCGGGAGTGGAGATGTACGAACGCGAGCCGGGCCGTGAATATGGAGTGCAGCGGGAAGTGGCGATCGCGCTCATGAGATTCTCGCCAGATGTCGCCATGCTCGACGAGGCCGTCGTGGTCGTCGACATCGGTGCGAGCCTGCGTCTGTTCGGCGGTCTGCTTGCGGTGTGCCGCCAGGCGAAAGCGATACTCGACGCAATTGGACTGACCGCGCGAATAAGTGCCGCGCCCACAGGTCAAGGTGCATGGCTGCTCGCGAAACACCGGAACCGGCGTGTACTCAAGATGGAATCGCTTGAGCGGCAACTGTCCGCATTGCCATTGCTGTCGGTGCCGGAGGTTCGACCGTTCGCTGACTGGTTCGCGGGACTGGGCTGCGAAACGATCGCCGATGTACGACGGTTGCCGCGTGCTGGTCTGCAGCGCCGTTGCGGCGAACACCTCCTTGATTCGCTGGACCGGGCCTTTGGCACTGCGCCCGAACTCTTTGACTGGCTGGAACTGCCCCCGACGTTCTCCGCCCGCATTGAAATGCCCGACCGCATCGAGCATGCGGAAGCAGCGCTCTTTGGCGCGCATCGTCTCGTCGTCCAGCTATGTGGCTGGCTGTGCGCAAAACAGCTGGCCCTGACAGGCGCGACCCTCCTGCTGGAGCACGAGCGCGGACGGCAGGCAATTGAGCCGACCCCGATCGGGATCGCGCTCGGCGAGCCAACGTGGCGTGAGGATCATCTTGTTCGCCTCATCAGGGAGCGCCTTGGACGGATCGAGCTGACTGCACCAGTCATTGCCTTGCGGCTCGATGCGTCCAGTGTGCAACCCGCAGTGCCTGCTTCGGACACGCTGTTCCCGGAGCCTGGCGGCTCGGCCGAGGACCACTCCCGTCTTGTCGAATTGCTGGTTGCACGACTCGGCGAGGAGAACGTACTCCGGCCTGCGCCAACCGCGGATTACAGACCTGAAATTGCCAATCGATGGGTGCCTGTCGCAAGTGCGTCGAAAAGCACCGTGCTGCCTGAAGGACTTCCACGACCCACATGGCTTCTGGCAAAACCGGTGCGTCTGCTCATGCGCAAACACCGGCCGTTTTACGGCTCGCCGCTACGCATGGTGTCTCCGGGCGAGCGCATCGAGGCCGGGTGGTTTGATGGCGAACTGGTCACCCGGGACTACTTCGTCGCCCAGGGCGAAGACCAGAGCTGCTTCTGGATATACCGCGAACGCGTCAGCAGTCGGGACGCCGAAGAAGACCAGCGGTGGTTCCTGCATGGCCTGTTCGGATGACACGCCATGGACGCCACCTTTTCCACCCTGCCGGCTTATGCCGAGCTGTTCTGCTTTTCCAACTTCACTTTTCTGCACGGCGCCTCCCATGCGGAAGAACTGGCTGAGCGCGCGGAGCAACTGCGCTATTCAGCGCTGGCCGTCACCGACGAGTGCTCGCTGGCTGGCGCCGTGCGCGCACACGTTGCAGCGAAGCAGGCAAAGCTGCCGTTTATCGTGGGGTCCTACTTCCGTCTGGTGAACGCTGACGGATCACCCGCGTTCGGGCTGATTCTCCTCGCCAGAAACCGCGAGGGATACGGCAACCTGTCCGAGCTGATTACGCTGGCCCGTACACGCGCACCGAAAGGCGAATACCGCCTGACGCCGCAGGACCTGTCGAGGCCCGACAGGGAAAACCGGCACCTGCGCGGCCTGCCCGACTGCCTGGCCATTCTCGTACCGGACTTTCCGGCGAAAGAAGACGTGCTGGCAGCACAGGCCGAATGGCTCGATGACACGTTCACGGGTCGCGCCTGGGTGGGACTTGTGCTGCACCAGCGTGCGATGGATGACATCCATCGGGGCTCGGTCGAATTTGTAGCACGCAATCACGACGTCCCGGTTGTCGCGCTGGGCAACGTCGTCATGCATGTGCGCTCGCGAAAGCCGCTGCAGGACACCATGACCGCGATCCGCGTTCGCAGGCCGGTGCATGAGTGCGGCTATGACCTGACACAGAATGCCGAGCAGCACCTGCGCTCCAGACTACGGCTGGCGAACCTGTACCCCGACGACGCACTTGCCGCAACCGTTGATATTGCAAGCCGCTGCACTTTCTCGCTGGATGAACTGCGCTACGAGTATCCGGACGAACTCGTTCCGACCGGCTTCACCCCTGCCGCCTATCTGCGGCAGGAAACGTACATCGGCGCACAACGACGCTTTCCGTCGGGTATTCCGCACAAGGTGCAGGAACAGATTGAGCATGAGCTTGAACTGATAGCGGACCTCCAGTACGAACCTTACTTCCTCACGGTGTACGACATCGTGCGCTTTGCACGTAGCCAGAGCATCCTCTGCCAGGGGCGCGGCTCCGCGGCTAACTCTGCCGTCTGCTATTGCCTCGGCGTAACCGAGGTGGACCCGGCTCGCGGCAACATGCTTTTTGAGCGCTTCATCTCGAAGGAGCGTGGCGAGCCGCCGGATATCGATGTCGACTTTGAACATCAGCGCCGCGAAGAAGTCATCCAGTACATCTATCGCAAGTACGGCCGCGACCGCGCAGCAATTGCGGCGGCGGTCTCAACCTATCGACCGCGCGGTGCGCTGCGCGAAACGGGGAAGGCGCTTGGCGTTGATCCCCAGATCGTTGACGTCGTCGCAAAGTCGCATCACTGGTTTGATACGAGTCAGGATCTGCTTGCGCGATTCAGGGAATCCGGCCTCGATCCGGAAAAGCCGCTGATTCAGGCGTGGGCGAAGCTCACATCGCAATTGCTTGGCTTCCCGCGCCATCTCTCCCAGCACTCGGGTGGTTTTGTCATCAGTCGCGGCAAGCTGACGCGTCTCGTGCCTGTCGAGAATGCTGCAATGGAGGACCGGTCGGTCATCGAGTGGGACAAGGACGACCTCGAAGCGCTCGGTCTGCTGAAGATCGACGTCCTTGCACTCGGCATGCTCTCGGCCATCCGGCGCGCGCTTGATATTGTGTCGGAGCAGCGCGGCGAGCGTTTCGAAATGCAGGACATACCTGCCGAGGATCCGCAGACCTACGAGATGATTTCGGCTGCAGACACGGTTGGTGTTTTCCAGATCGAATCCCGGGCCCAGATGAGCATGCTGCCGCGGATGCAGCCCCGGACTTTCTATGACCTCGTGATCGAGGTGGCGATCGTCCGCCCAGGTCCGATTCAGGGCGGCGCCGTGCATCCCTACCTGCAGCGACGCCAGGGATTCGAGCCGGTCTCGTACCCGAGCGACGCGCTGAAGACCGCACTGGGACGAACCCTCGGCGTTCCGATCTTTCAGGAGCAGGTCATGCAGGTCGCGATTCTGGCGGCCGGTTTTACCGCCGGCGAAGCCGACCAGCTGCGCCGCGCGATGGCCGCCTGGAAACGTAAAGGCGGACTGGAAAAATATTACGACCGGATCGTTCATGGCATGCAGGAGCGCGGCTATACCCTCGCCTTCGCCGAATCCATTTTCGAACAGATCAAAGGCTTCGGTGAATACGGTTTTCCGGAGAGTCACGCGGCCAGTTTTGCGTTGCTCGTGTACGCAAGCAGCTGGTTGAAGTGCCACGAGCCGGAGGCGTTTCTGGCAGCCATGCTGAATTCACAGCCGATGGGCTTTTACTCACCATCACAATTGGTGCAGGACGCGCAACGTCACGGTGTCAAAGTCCTGCCCGTCGACGTGACAATCAGTGGCTGGGACTCCGCACTGGTAAATCTGCAAGGCGCCGGAAGACCTGCCGTCCGGCTCGGTATGTCGCTACTGCGAGGCATGAAAGACGGCGCGGCGGAACGCATCGAGAATGCACGCGCGGTTCGGCCTTTCGAAAGCGTCAACGATCTTGCACGCCGCGCGCAACTGGACCGCAAGGATCTTCATGTACTGGCCGATGCCAACGCGCTCACCTCCCTCGCCGGCAATCGCCGTGAAGCGCTGTGGCAATCCGTTGCAGCGGTACCAGACAAGGACATGCTCGCGACAGCGGCCGTTCAGGACGAGACGCCAGCTCTCGGTGCGCCAACCGAGGCAAACGACATCGTTGCTGATTACCGTTCAGTGGGCCTGACGCTTAGCCGGCACCCACTTGAACTGCTCAGGCCGCAACTCCTCGCGAACAGGCTGATGCCGGCGTCGACGCTGCGCACCTATCGCGATGGACGACTCGCCCGTGGCTGCGGGCTCGTCACCGTGCGTCAGCGTCCGGGCACGGCCAAGGGTGTGATGTTCGTGACGCTCGAAGACGAGACCGGTAACGTGAACGTGATCGTGTGGCCGGGTTTGCTTGAAAAACAGCGGCAGGAAGCGCTGGGTGCGTCACTGCTAGCCGTCTATGGTACGTGGCAATGCCAGGGGGAAGTACGACACCTGATTGCACAGCGGCTGGTAGACATGTCACACCTACTGGGCACGCTCGTCACGTCGACGCGAAACTTCCATTAGGAACCAGCGTACCATATTGGCGCAACTTTCTTCAGGGAGAGCAACCATGTGCTATTCAGCCCAGATCCAGGCGGACTACCGCAAGTACGTCAGGATGTTTGGCGCGCACATGAGCATCCGGGAGTTCGCGCAGCTGTACTGGGAGCGCGCCGAGGGCAGCAATGTCAGGATTCCGAAGGCGATGGACGCCGCGTTCTCGGCTCCCCAGACCGACGAGGAACGGCGGATCAAGGAAGCGATCGACCGGTTCAACGTCGAGCAGGCAACACGACTGGAGCAGGAATTGTTCAAACAGCGCGCGCGACTCGCCGACGCGGAACGCACACTTCAGGGCAAAACGACGAAGGCGGCCACCGAAAGCAAACGGATCGCGATTAACAAGATCGAGGCGGCGCTGCGCGGGATCGACGATCTCCGGCGCACCGAACTGAAAGACCGCGATTCGAGAATTTTCCCCGGCAACTATGCTCCGGTGATGATCATGGAAGACGGCAAGCGTGTCATCAAGCCGATGCGATATCACTGTCGCCCGGTTGGCAAGCCTGCGGTCTACGACAAGAAATATCCCGGACTTTACAATGCCAGGTTTGACAACCTTGAAGGCTTCTGGAAAGGACTTTTTGAGTATTCGCACGGTCTTATCGTCGCGAATGCGTTCTATGAAAACGTGAAACGACATCGCCTGGAAGGACGCGAGCTCGCTGAAGGCGAACTGGAGGAAAACGTGGTCCTGGAATTCAAGCCGCAGCCTGCTCAGGACATGCTTATCGCCTGCCTGGGGTCGCACTGGCAAAGCCCCGGCGAGCCTGATCTGCTCTCCTTCGCGGCCATCACTGATGAGCCGCCCCCTGAAGTTGCCGCAGCCGGCCACGATCGCTGCATCATTCCCATCAAGCCGGAGCATATTGACGCGTGGCTCAATCCCGATCCACGCAATCTCGCGGCACAATACGCGATCCTCGACGATCGCTATCGCCCTTACTACGGACACCGAATGGCGGCCTGAGCAGCACAAGTCGAGAACGACATTTTGCTCAGCCCCGGTGCACATAAGCAGGTCGGACCGTCGCCCACTACCTAAAGTCCGGTGCAGCCAGGAGCAGACCGCCGGGATCGTCACTTGGATGTCCGCTTCAGGCGGATTGCGGAATGTGAGCTGCGGTCGCCGACCACAGCGTGCCGCGGCCATGCGGCCGCCCATCGCTGGTCCACTGGCGCGCATTTGGTCGGAACCTAGATGAGCCGAAATAAGGTCGCTGAGAGCGGAGTCCGAACACATGTCGGTCTACGGCGCAAATTCGTTCGGAATTGCAACTGCAACAAAGCCCAATGACTGTATATTTATACAGTCATGAGAATCCATCCTGTTATCTTCTTGAAGGCTCTTCTCCCGCAGCGGGGGCGAGGGAACATGCTCGTCTCACGCCTGTCCTTCCTTCCGGCCCGACGGCACGGAAAATGGGATGGTGCTACATACGCGAATCTGTTAAAAGTAGCCCCCATGGCAGGCAGGCAGACCAGAGAAGAAGCCTTGAACATAATCCATGACAAGACGCCGCGGGAGACCGTCGGCCGAGAGACCACCAACCGTTTTCGAATGCAATTTCAAGCTGCGGCATTCGCAGCTCTGGAGATTCTTAGCGGTAGGGATGTGGACCGCGTTTATTGCGATTATCACGATGATTTTGTCGTGCGGCACAACGTGGGCGGTTCCGTCGAATATCACTTCTTCCAGGTCAAGACTAAAGGCCGAGCCAATCAGCAGTGGAAAGTTGACGAGATTTTTTCGCTGAAGAAGAAAGGAAAGCTCGACACCGAGGAAAAGCTGACGGCGATCCGCGACAGCATCGCAGGCAAGCTTTTCGTGCATACGATTGAGTTTGGCGAGGAGTGCCGAGAGGTGACCGTTCTTAGCAACGTCCACTTTCAAGATGACGTTTTCGAGGTTCAAGATCACCTTAAGGTCGGAGCGTCGAATCGCGCGTACATCACGCAATTCATCGAAAAGTTCGGCGAAATTTTCTCGCCTGGCGTACCTCTGTCCGAAGACAAGTTAAAGGCTGCAACGTCGAAGCTGTCTCTCGTGCAGGTTTCCCATCTAGGTGAAACCCTCGAACCGTTTGCTGACGCGGCGCGAAACGCGATTTGGAAGCACAGTGAGATTGACCTGCATAAGCACGAGGTCGACGAGATAGCAAACAGTCTCGTTTCGCTGGTTGAGTCGAAATCCTGTGCACCAATCAGCGGCCTTACCAAAGACAAGATCGACATCGTTACGGGCGTTGGGATTGATGACCTACTGGAGGTGCTGAGCATCTCCACTGCGGTTTACAGGAACTTGCTCAGCGGAGGCGACCCGGGAGCAATCAAGGCGGCTTCCATATTGCAACGCCAACTGAAGGACGCTGGCGCGCCGGACAGCATGATTGAAATTGCATCTCGTGCGAAGGTTTCTTGGGATGTCTGGCTTCGCACAGCCCGTCACACGTTTGCTGAGTTCGACCTTGAACTGCTGCTCAGCGACATCGACGCCAGATGTAAGGCATGGATTTTGAGCGGCAGCGTACTTGGGGATCTTCGAGTAACGATCGATGAAATGCTCAAATCAGATTTAGCCGGGAAGTTTCCGCCGCTAAGCATCGACCTTTTGCTCGGTGGTTTTTGTGCATCAATTGTTCGAAGGGCCACGCGATGAATACCGTCGAATTCTTTGATGAAGCGAAAAGGCTCAATCTCCGACTGGACCTTCCGGCCGAGTTGTCGGTGCCTGCGCATTCGTTAAGCAACGAGGCATTGTTTCAGTTGCCCCTTTTAGCGATGACTATTCTGGCAATAACCAAGGGGGCAGCAAAACCCCTGTTGCCGGAAATTGGCCAACTGGTCGGCGAATGCCTGGAACGTACTGTGCCCGGCTTTAAGGGGTCATCGCAAGACATCGGCTGGTCTGGGAATTTGCGCATCCGGACCATTAAAGCGCTGACCTTCTTGGAAGCTACGAGACAGATCAGCGTCGACAAACGCACGCGGCGGATTTCTGCCACTGAGCTTGGCAAGAAAGTCTACCAAAGCGCCATTGCTGGCGAGAGCCCGTTGGCCATGTCCATGGAAACTATTGAACTCAGCTACCAGTACATAAGAGACGAGGCTCGAGTCAGGGGGGAAGTCAATTGAGATTGAGGTCACTCAAAGTTGAGCCGCTCGGACAGAACGGCTGGGAAAGTCCGCTGCTCGAATTTGGACGGCGGACTACGCTCATCTTTGCAAGGAACGGCAGCGGCAAGACACCGATCATTCAATCGCTAGCTGCTAGCCTTGGATTCCCGCCGCGATTCCGCGATGAAATGTTCAGCAAATGCGCGGCGGTAACTCTGGAGGCTGAGAACGGAGGTGAGCCGTTCGTCGTTCACCGGATTCTCGGAACCAACAATCGTGACTTCCACGCGACCTTGACTTATCGAGGCGAGGAGTCCGAGCACTTCGATGAAGGCTCGTTCTCGCTAGCGCTCTTTGAAGCCCTTGGTTTGGAGCCTCCTCGACTCGTATCGAACAAAGGGGAGGCTGCACAACCCTACATATCAACCGTCCTGCCTGTTTTCTACCTGAATCAGGGTGATGGCTATACCGCAGCCTACAAATCAGCCAACCCGTTTATTGTGGACCAGTTCGTCGAGATGGTCCGCTTCGTATTTGGCCTGAATCCCAAGCATTCGTTCGACGTCAAAAGAAATCTCATTGAAGAAAGGGCGGCGCTGGAGGCGCAGACCCGAAAGATCGTTGCCGCGCAGCGCGTATTTGAATACCAATCTCGAGGTGTCGACGATAGCCTTGCCAACCAGGAGGTGCTTGAGCGCCGTGCAATGGACCTGACCGGTCAAATTGCCGCCCTGCGCGACTCGGTCGATGCCAAGGGCACGGCAAGTTCTACCCTAACCGAAATCCTTCGGCAAAAGGAGCAGCAGATTAGGTCAAAGCAAATCGAACTTTCTGACCTTCAAAGTCGCGTTTCAGGAATTGACGCCATTCGAACCGAGATTGAAGGCGAGGTCAAGACACTCGGTCTCAACGAGGAGGCCCGTCGCGTGTTCTCTTCGTTTGGTGAGATTTGTAATGCCCCAAACTGCGGCCTCTTCATCGGCAGCACTGAGTCGTATGGCAAGAATCTGCTATACCTTCGCGATCAACTCAAAGACCTTGACCGAAATGCGTTGCGGGCGGAGATGCGAATCGAACAACTCGAAGAGGTTCTGAAGGACCTGCGCGCGGAGCGCCATGTGCTGGTTGAAAAACTGGACTCGCCGGCATCTACAGGCGTCGACCAACTGGTGACCGCAGTGCAGGCGCTGACGAAACAGCTGGTGGAGGTTCAGTCCGAGATCGGCCGAGTTGGAGCGCTCAAAGAAGAGCGCTCAAAGCTTTTCAAATTCGAAACGGAGCGATTGCGCATTCAGGACCGCATCGACAGCCTCTCTAACAGCGGACGTGCCGACATTGAGTTCAATAAGCTGCGTCACCAGCTCCGTGAGCTAGCCGTCAAGTGGATGGACATTCTGGACACGAAGAACGTGTCTAGAAATGTTGAAGTTGACTTGGAACTCCGGTTCAAGTTCAATGGCGAGTCGTTGGACCTCTTCTCGGGTAGCACGAAGATCCGCTTGGTGTTGGCTATCCACGCCGCGCTATTCGAGGCATACGTCTCCGAGCCTTCCCGACCGTTCAGGTTCCTCATTCTGGATACCCCGAAACAGCAGGAGCTCCATACCGAGGATCTAGCCAAGTACCTGACCCAGCTTGAGAACCTTTGCGCGGCAAAGGATGCCCAGCTCATCCTTTCGTCGACGGAGTACGACCATCCGACCGGACCGCAAGATAAGCGCTGGCTACCGATGTACAAGGGACAGGACCACCCGATGTATCTCGGAACAAATGCCGATTTTCTCGGCAACTAAGCTGTCGAGCAGTCAGACCGGCAGCAACCATTGCTTAGCAGTCTTCAAGGGTCTGCGTTGACCGTCCGCTGTGGGTCGACGGCGGGCCTTCAGGCGCACGCGCCTCCATGTTGAAATCCTTCTCAATCGTTCGCGGACGCTCTGCGGCGAAGAGTGCGCAAAACAGGGGCACCGCATCGTGACGTCAAGCGGAAGCGGGTCGTCAACTATTTTTCGGCGCGCTTGCTTCGAAATCTCGGCAATACTGGCGAATCGACGTGAAGAACTCTTTGAACCGCTCCCGGGGCGGTTCACTTCGTCGCCCGACGCCTTTGCCACCATTACGAACGACATCAATCCCCGGAGCATGTAATTCCAGAACCCCTTAACGTGGGAATGCCACAGAGGGGTATCAAGCATGCCGTTCATGTGGAAGTGTGCGGGCTGTCCGCCATACGTCTCCATGATGTGCGGAGATGCACCATGCACATAGCCGGAGTACGCTTTATGAAGGACCTTCATCGAGGCTTTTCCGGTGCTCGGGTCCGGGCCCGCCGCGGGGTTTTGTGTCAGATAAGCGTGGATCCTGTCTCTGGGAATGTTGGGTCGCTTGACCGCCGTTTGCGTCGGTCGCTCTCCGTCCTCAAACTCTTCGAGATAGAAGGCTTCGATGAACTTCTTGTGCAGTTCGGTCTCCTCGTACATTAGACCTAGCGCGAGAAGATTGATGTCTTCGCTGGCCTCGTCAACAATGCGACATACGGCGGCCTGTTCGGCAATGAAGCCCTGCGCGAGGAGTACACGTGCAGCTCTTAGCGCGCTTACCAGGCGAGCCATCTTTTGTAGCATCGCTTGAATCGCGCCTTTCTCAGCGTAACGGTATCCATGCGAAATCTTGGCTATTGTCGTCAGCTCTGGCGGGTCCAGCTGGTCGGCAATATGATGGACGTAGTTCTCCATTAGCCCCAGCGCCTGGTCGTATAGCTCGTCTCGTGTCATTTTATCGGCCCCCGATCGCCATATTCCAGCAGTCTACGCGGAGATTTGTCGTCAACCGTTGGATGAGTCTTTCGGCACGATCTGTATCGCGGTGGGTCCGGGCGCCGGACAGTTGCCGCCAATTGATGTGCGCCGTTTTGAGTCAATTCGAGCTGCCCGATCATGCTCGCGATCTGCGTCGCTTAGTCGTGGGGTTGGTCGCCTTCCGGGAGCATGTCGAACTCTTCGAAGATCGAGAGAGAGCGCCGCGGATAGGCCACCGAGAGTTCACCCACATCCAGATTGCTACGCCGCAGCTCAAACGTTCCTCGAACTTCATTCATCTCATAGAACTGTACGGGCCTAGCCAGGCCGTTCAACGCGCTCACGACCGCGTGCATGACGGTCCTGGTACACCTGGTGCCAAACACAATCTCGACCATCTCGAGTGGCGAATCGATGGCTCCCCGAGAACCCAGCAGGCGCCACTCCTTCTCATACTGCCAGTCGGGCGCTTTTCGCAACAGCACGGCTTCATCGACCGAAACTCGGGCCTTTTCATCATGGTCGAGGACCATCTTGGCGACCTCGCTCGCGCGCACATTCCGGTTCCCGCCATATTGGACTTCATGGAGCTGTGGTCGAGCTTCGGGCGGCACGCTGTATCCGATACAAATTCCTCGATGCTGAGCTCCGTAGTGGCTCCACATCAACGGACAATCGTATCGCGTCGCCAGCGACAAAATGCCCTTGTTATATTGCTTCAGCAGTTCGCGTTCGATAGCGTAAGCGAGTACGAACGCGAGAGGGCCTGGAGGATCGTCGCTATATTCCGGGTCCGTGGCGTCATATTTCAGCCGGTCGATCATCTGCTGCGCGGCGGCATGGCTATGCTTCTCAATATGAGCCATGGTCTTCGGGCCGCGATACTTCACGGTGCGCGCGCCAGTTTTCATCTCACCTTCAACGCGACGACGGACTAATTCATAAACGGTACGTTCCATGGTCGGAACGTCGCAGTCAGCTTCAACGCAAGGCTTCGTATCCAGCGGATCGTTGAAGGTGCTGGGGTCGGCATAGTAGACGGTGTCGGCGCACAAAAGCTCAATCGTCCGCTCGTCAAAGTGACGATATTTGTACAGGACAGCGGGGACCGTGTCGATCATAAAGTATCTCCGGATGCCGACTTGAGCGATGCGATCCCGGATCGTAGATCCAGACTTCGGCGGTCTCAGTACGGCGCGATAATTTTGGCGACCTGCTCCAGCTTGCGCGTTAGGCTAGTTAGGCTCCGCCGGGTCAGCGTCGGCTTCTGCGGGAGATGTATGGGCCGACTGGATCTGTTCGATTATGTCAGTTAAAACTTCGAAGGATACCCCGGCGTCGCTTTCGGGGGCGTTGGTTTCCTCGGGTTCCGGTGTGCGATCCTGTCCCGATACTTCTTGATCTGCTTCGCCCGCATGATCAATCGCGCATCCACCTCGACTTCGAACAACCCGAGGATTTCCTCAATTTTCCACCATTCGACGGCGTCTTCGAATTTACTTGCAAGCTTCGCCGAGTAGCTCGCGGGATAGCCGGCGGAAATCAGGCCCTTTGCGTTTTGCAGATGTTCGATGACCCACCGCCCGAAGGTGGCAAATAGCGCGAGAATCGCTAGGTCTGATGCCTGTTCTGCTGCACTCTCGAGTGCGGACGTTGTCTCTTCCAGAGTTACCCCGACGAACTGCGTTCGGTGGAGCAGGTATGCGCGTACCAGATCGTTATCAGCGACCGCAGCACAAAGTCCTTGATGCAGTCCTTGCAAAGGTGAGGATTACTATCCTCCAATTTGAATTTCGTTCGCATTTCTGTTGTTGAACCATCGGTTCCAATTCAGGATTCTGCCAAAGATCGCGGGCAACGCAGTTAGCAACGACGTCAGATATCGGGTCAACCGCTTCCCGACGACTCCGGAAACTGACAAGTCCACCGTACGTCGTGGTCCGGATGTGGACCTGCATACAAAACCGCGACATACGTACGCTCGCTGTGCGAAAACACCTGGTAGTAAAGCCTCGCCGCGCCTTCTGGAGTGGTCCTATCGCCCTGCTTCAAATGCGTGTTGGTGGTTCCCTTGTGGATAGTTTTGGCTCCCCATTGCACTTCCAGGGTTGCACTGATGCCGCCGGTCTGGGCATGGTCAAGGCCTTTTTCGCGAAAGAAGGCATCGATACGCCCGCCCGATCCGTCCGCCACGAAATCGACGAGCGCATCAATCGCGCGCCTCAGGAACTCCCGACGGTGCGCGGCGACCAGATCGCAGGTAGTTAGGACATCCGGAGCGAAAAGGATCCGTGGATTGGCATCGGACACCTGGAGGAAATATTCCGACGGCATAGGCTCTGGTGCCGGCGCGACTGACGGCATTCCGAGCCACAGGCGTCTGTACGCGGCATTGATGACACCGGTGTCGGGCCGTTTTTTTGTGGCAAGGGCCGGCCAGCCATCATGACCGTTGTTACCACGGATGACCATCCCTCCCATTTCCGAAAGCGCGTCGAGTTCGTCCTCGAGATCCGCTGGAATCGGCGCATATGGAAAGACAAGGACATGCGCATCCGCGTACTGATCGAGGCTGTCAAGGTAAGCCCGCAGCGCGTGAATGGCATCCCTTTCGATCGGCAGGAGCGTCAACGTACCCTTGCTTCCGATATCCGCAAGCACGGTCCTGTTGCGCAATCCGTGGCGCACGCAGTCAGCATCAAACTTTCGTTGAAGCGACTTGAATAGGCCGATGACAAACACCACGCTCATGGTCTCATCCCACGTGTCTTACAGGCGGGACTTGATCATGATCGTGCTGAGCAGCGTGGGAAGCACCAGACGGGAAATATCGTCATCCGTCAGCAGTTCGAGCAGCTTGAGGACCTGCTGGCGAGGAGGCATCGGTTCCGAGGTGGCAGGCGCGGACGTCAGGGTGGCAGCGGCGTGCGACCCAACTGCCCCGGCGCCCTGCATCGCGCCCGATGTGACTTCGGTCGGCGCGACATGCAGTTTGGTGAGCGCAACGCCCGCATCGGCCGCCCACTTCTCAATCGTGGAAGTAACTTGCGCGGTCCGGTATTTGCGCCACGCGACACTATGGGCGCCCAGTGCTCGGGAGAAGGTCGCGTTCACCGTACTGGAATACGGCTCCGAGATGAGTGGTCCCAACGCATCCTTCTCGCTCGACGGCAGCGAGGCGCTGTCGAGGAATTCTCTCATCCACCGCGCCTGGAGATCCTTGGAGATCGGCGAAATTTCCACGAAGGATCCTGGCGACGCTTCAACCTGCGCGCGTTCGGTGCTGTTCTTTCCCTCCAGGTAGTGGACGACCTTATCGGTTTCCGTGTTGAAGAAGCGCTTTCGCTCAGGATCAGGATTGGCGAATGCTTGCCACACCTCGCTGCGGATGACGGGCGCGGCCGGGGCTTTCGGTTGCTTCAGTGTCGGCGCATACAATGCGCGAGCTACCGGGGTAGTCCGCAGAAAAACCAAGACGTCGCCAAGTCCTTCTCGTCGCTCAACGCTTACAAGATCACTATGGACGCGCAGGAGGTAGTCTGTGAATTTCTGGAAGCCAAGGGATTTCTCGTCGAAGACGCCAAGTCCATTGGAGACAAACGCCGCCTTGAGGCGCTGTTTGAGGCGCGCCCCAAGTTCAGGGGAGTCGACGGAGAGAAGTTGTGTGAGGAACTGAGATGAAGCGTCGCGCACGTCATGCATGGTTTTCTCAACAGGGTCAGAGGCAAAATGAAATAACCCGCTACGGAGTGTAGCGGGTATTTCCGGATAGAAATCATCACTTGCTTCTGAGTTCCCTGACTTGAAGCCACGTCGTCTAGCTGGCAGAACTCGGCACCCAACTAGCACATCGGCGCTGCTTAAGCTTCCGAGATGGTCCCTGGATGCATTGATCCGGCTAATCTCGAAATACTTCCTGAATCAGGAAGGTGTGTGCATTCTACCTCCGAAGAACACGTTGTCAAGACGCGTCTTCGCATGGGTGGCGTTTTGGGCACGCATTTTCAGCGCGCAGTTTTGACGTCGGTTTTTCCGGGCCGCATTTTGCAGCGGCTTTTCGTTGACCGGAAACTGCGGCAACCCATGGGGCGATCTTACCTCCGAAAAGTCCGTCGCGTTTTCTTTGACGGCCGATTACTACAGGGTCAAAAGTGGGGGCTGGGCGGTGTCCCACTGCATTTTCTGTTTCCCCAGTTCCAAAGAGCCGCCAGCCGGCCCTTTGCGTTTCTGGCATCCGCCCCCGCCTTGCCCACCCTCTTCTGCCCTCGCCAGACGCGGTTTTCGCCGGCGAGAAACTCGCCGCTTTCCATCGCGGCATAAAATGCATACATCTGATAACTGGAGTTTTCACGAGCGGCGATTTGAGATATCTGGGAGAGGCAGGAAAAATGCGGCCTGATACCCATACCCCAGCGCGCACTGTATTCCGTGCCCTCAGCGATTGCCCGGTTGCCGGCTCGATAGCGTGCGACGGTACTGATCGTTGTCGAGCAGCAGGTGATCGACGCGCTCGCGCAGCTGAGTAACCTGACGGCGTAACGCGTCCGCTTCCGCGGAGGCCTGCAGGCGGACCGCGTCGTTCTGCGATTTCAGGAACCGCTCGGTGCCGGCCAGCTGCCCGGCCACCTTCGCAAGCGCCCCTGCCCCGCCGGCCGACGCGGCGATCGTGCGGTGCAGTTCCTCCAGCAACCCGGCGATACGGGTCTCGGACACCGTCGCACGGGCCTCGGCCTGCGCGGCTTCGCGCCGCAGATGACCGTTTTCTTCTTCAAGCCGGCTCACGCGCGCGTGCGCATCGGCCAGCGATGCTTCGGCGAGCTGCAGGCGCAGCCGTTGCGCGGCGGCGTCACCCGTCGCGCCTGCCCCATCGTCATCCAGGCGCGGGGCGGACTGCCTACCCTGCTGCTGCGCGAGCAGCGCATGCAGCGGCGCCAGCGCGTCCCGGACCACCGGCTCGAGCGCCCGGCGCCACGCGAGCACGTCGACGACCGGCCCTGCTTCGGCGTTCCCGGCTGCGGGGGTCGGCGCCAGCGACTGTGCGCGACCGATCGCCTTCTGGAGGGTCCGCGAACTGGGGTTCCGGCTGACGCCGATCTGCGGTGCCACATCGCGCAGCAGCCTGGAGTAGGTCGTGGCGCCGTACAGGCGGCCGGTGAGCATGCGGACCTCATCGATCAGCGCGTCAAGAAACCGGTCGTTGTCGAGCGGGAAATCGCGGTTGAGTGTAGCCAGCGCACTCATGATGGCGCGCAGCTGGGTATCGGTCCATTCGATTTTCGGACGGGCCACGGCGGATTACTCCGGTGCAAGCACAGGGGGCGCACCCGTGACTGGCGGTGCGGAGGTCGGTTCATCGCCCATCAGCGCGCGGAGCTCGGCCTCAAGAGCGGCGATCGTCTTTGGCAACTCGTTGCTGACCTTCACATAGACCTCAAGGTGGCGCTCGTAGTCCTGCTTGGGAACAACCATCATCTGGTAAAGATTCGCGTTACTTACCAGTGACTGACGAATGTGGTCAATCTGGTCGCTCAGTGATTTCGGCAGGAAAATCTTTTTGTCAGGGTAGGCGCTCTCGAATGCGATGCTCGTCTGGTACACGGCCTCGGAGCTTTCCTCGTTGGTCGGCCCGCTTACAAACAGGTTAGGCTGGACCAGCTGATGCACGGCCTGGTGAAAACGCAGCAGCAGCCCGTGCACCGCAGCAATCGCCTCGAAGCGGCGCTCGACCAGTCCACCATACTGGGCATTGCGCGCGGCCGCGGCGATCGCCAGCGACGCGCGCAGCTTCTCGAGCTCGGCGTCGCCCTGCCCTTTCAGGGTCGCCCGATAGGTTTCCAGCTTCAGGGCTGCCTCGGCCTGCAGCTGGACCTTCAGGGTCTCGAGCTTTTCCGCATACTCGGCCTGGATCGCGCCGCGCACGCGCTCGCCAATCCAGCTGCGCAGCAGCCACACCAGCGCGGCCGTGAGTGCGACGCTCACGCCTGCGGATGACAGCATCACCACCGCAAAATCCAGCCAGTCCGTCATGCCTCTTTCCCCTCATCCAGTCTGTTGATCAGGACCCTCACCGCGGCATCTCCTTCCCGGTGGCCGTGTCCAGCGGGAGCAACCGCACGACGAAGGCAAACCGGATCGCCATGGATGGGCCTCAGAGACGGTTCATGTCGACGCGCAGGCCGGCATCGCGCAGTTCCCGGGCAATCGCGGTCTTCCACGCGCCGGCCGCGTCGTAGTCGAGATACTGCACGCCGTTGTAGTCGGACGGGATTTCGACGGCACCCTGGCGAAGGGCACAGACGCGGCCGCGCCCCAGCTTCGCGGCGAAATAGCCAAGCTCGAGAATCACGTTCTGGCGGGCCCGCGGCTTGAGCGCGTCCAGCGTAGCGGTGGCCACTCCGCCCTGGTCGTCGGGCGTGAGCAGCACCACAGCGAACGCGACGTCAGCGGCTTCACGTTCGAACTTTTCGATGATGGTCTCACCGCGGCCGGACTGTTCGTCGAGGATCACGCCTTCCGGTCCAAGTCGCCCCAGCAGCGCCCGCACTTCGAATTTCGCCTCGCGGTTGTGGCCGTGAACGATGAACACGCGAGGCCGATGGGCGGCAACCGCCGGAGCGCTGGGCCAGGCGGACGCGGGTCCCGGCGCACCCGCCGGGGCGGTCTGCTGGAGCAGCGCGGCAGCACCCGCCGCGGTCGACACGGCGCCCGCCGGCAGTCGGACGATCCTCTCTCCTGCTGGACGGCAAGCGGATGGCCGATGCCCGTCGCAACCTCACTGAGCGCTGCGGTCGGTTGAGCCGGCGGCCGTACTAAACCGTTGCGAACGAGGACATGGTAGAGGTCCACCTGTTTGACCGACCAGTGCGTGCTGTCCAGATCACCGAGGCCGCGATGCGGCTTATGGATGTCGAGTGCCTCGGCCATCGCGAGCAGTTTTTCTTGCGAAATCGGATCAACGCTGTAGTCCCGCTCGAAGTGCAGATAATAGGTGTCGGTGCGATGCTCCACCTTGGTGATGCGGCCGACATACGCCGGTGTCGGTGGATCGCTGCGGGTCTCGCACGCGAAGATCGCGGGGAACTGCTTCAGGCTCAGTTCGACCGTGTCATTCAGCGGCGAGAAACGCCCGATGACCGGCTCGACGCTGCAGAAATGGAAACGGCCCTTCGGCGTGCTGCCCTCCGCTTGATTCCAGTGCCCGCCCTCGCTGGAGACGATGAGGCTGTAGTACTCGTTGGGCTGCATCGCGTTGCGCTCCTCGAAAGTGGACGGCCGTCGCGGTGCGTGCGCCGGACCCCGAGCGATTCTCGCATTGCCAGGATCATTTTTACCAGCGTTTTTATGATCCACCTTTCCACTACTGGACATTACCGCCATAATGTCCAACAGTTCAGGATATGCTTCATCCTGCCCCGTCTCCAGAAAGTCACGAAAAAAGCCCCGCATGGACGACACCCCCGACAAGCTGCGCCGTAACGTGATCGTTCTCGCGGCCGCGATCCTCGCGATCGCGTTGTTCCACCTGTCGTTCAGTCCAACCGGCACGCTGCTCGGCTTCGCCCAGGTCGGGAATGTCAGCCCGTTCAAGGTGTGGCTGGCGCTGACGTTGACGCTGCTTTACGTCGTGATGCGGTATCACCATTCGGACGAAACCCGGAAGGAGCGTGCCTACGTGGCCGAGCAGTTCCGCGAACTGCGCCGCGTGGCGATCATCCACCGGATCGAATCGGCGGTCCGACGGTATTTTCTGCAAGGTGTGCCTGTCAGTCTCTTCGATGACTCCGTCGAATTCCTCGACGGTGACATCGAGAAGCACATGGCACGGGATGGCCGGGCCAGCGAGGTGGATGACCTGCAGATCGGCACCGCCGATCCGACCGCCGGGCAGCCGTGGTGGCAGGGACGGGTCGGCGTCCAATTCCACGCGATCTGGCCGGGTGGCGCGTATGGCCGGTACGGTGGCAACCAGCCGGCGTACACGTTGCCGCGCGCCGACCGCATATGGGTCAGCGCAGTGGGCGCGTTGCGGGCCGCGACCGCCTCCCGCGCCGGCGTGGACATCGGGCTGCCGTACACGACGGCCGCACTGGCCGCGCTGACGAGCCTGTACAAGGTGGCGTACTTTTTTCCGCTATGACAACACCTTCCGTCATCCTGCCAGCGGGTGCCCTGCCCTCGAACCGGCTTGCGAGCCCGATCCTGCCGCCCGGGCTCACCGACGAGGCGATCGTCGGCCGCTGGCTGACCGCGAAGGCGACCGGCCGGGGGCGCCTGGCAGCGACCACCCTCGCGCAGTACCGGATCGAGGCGGAGCGGCTGTTCTGGTATGCGCGGCACGTGGGCGTGCCGATCTCGGGCTGGACGCTGGATGAGTTTTCCGCCTACGTCGGATTCCTGCAGGCGCCCGCGCCATGGGCGGTCCGGGCCCGCGGGGTGCGGCGCGGTTCGCCCGACTGGCGGCCGTTCCTGGGGCCGCTGACCGACCGCTCGGCCGGCCAGACCCAGAAAATCGTCACGAGCCTGTTCGACTGGCTGCGCGACGTGGGGTATCTGCAGTTGAACCCGGCATCCGGCCTGCCCACCGTGGGCCGCCGCGATCCGGAAAAGCAGTCACGCTTCCTGTCAGTCGACGACTGCGCGCTGCTGCGCGAGGCAATCCGCGCGCGTCACGAGCCTTCCACCGAGGCGCGGCTCGCCCGCGCGCGAGACCTGTTTCTGGTTGACCTGTTCGAGCACACGGGCGTGCGCACCAGCGAGGCGGTTCATTGCGCGATGGGCCATGTGCGCATCGAGCCGGTACCGGAAGCGTTGCAGCGCGAGTTTCCGGGTGCCCCGCCCTTCCAGTGGCTACTGCGCATCGAGCGTGGCAAGGGCGGCAAGGCACGCTGGGTGCCGTGCGACGCGATCGCGCTATCGCTACAGGCGTACCGGCTCGCCTTCGGCCTGCCGCCGGTGCCGGCGCCGGACGAAACCCTGCCACTCGTGCTTTCGGTGCGGCGCACGAAGTGGGGGCAGTGGAAAGGTGTGCGTAGCCGCACTGCGGTCTGGGACCTCGTGACTGGTCTCTGTCGCGAAACCGCTGACTACGCCCGCGCGTCGGGCCGGGCAACGGACGCCGCCCGCCTCGAACAGGCGTCGACCCACTGGCTGCGGCACAGCTACGCCAAGGGCCTGGCCGAAGGGATGAAAAACGGACTCGACGCCCGCGCGGCGCTCGACAACATGGGACACGCGGACGCGCGGACCTTCAACCAGTACGTCGACGACGAGCCGCTGAAACGCGCACTGGCGACCACTCTCGCCTGCCAACGCCGCTAACAGGAGTTAGCGGCACTGCGCGTGTACAAAAAAACGGCCCGCCTATAGTGATCGCGCGGTCCGCTTCGTGATGCGCGGCGGAGGAGCGACGGGCGACCAGTTGGTCCGCCAGCCCCGCCGCTGCTCCGTGGGTGGTCACGTGCCGTGAGCATGGACCACCTCTCCATGATAGTCGCTGTTCCGCCGCCCTGCCGGGCCTGTCTGGCAATCACAATGCAGACAAGGCTACCGGCGTTAAACCGGCACATTGATGCCGGAAACGCTCACACAACTAAAGTGGTGGCCAGATTTCAACTGATGTGGTGTTCCTCCGCCGTCGACCGCGGATGCGCCGCTTTCGACGTCTGTTTCCGGCGCGATGGCGGTGACCGGCTCATCGGGGTTGTCGTCCTTTACGTGCGAATTCTGACGGCGTTCGCGTGCGCCGCAGCTCGCAGCAAGGCTCGGCGACGAATCCGCTTTCGGGTAATCGAAGGATGCGTAAATCGTCGATCGACAATGACTTTTTCCGTCAAACCTCCTGTTTTCGCGCGATTCGAACGATTACCCCAATATTTTCGTCCGGTCTCTGTTATAGGCTAAGGGATCGCGCTCTCCGTTGTCCGCCTTGAATCCTTTCGCTTGTGCCCTACTCATACCGCCCGTGACAGCGCCGGGGAGAACCGCCGCAACGCTCCTTTTAAAAGGGCCAGATTATCCGTGACAGCCTCGGTGGCGATGCGCGGAGTGTCGACGATATGCGGGAGAGCGGACGAGGTCGCCTGACGGCGCGCTTGGGCAAATGCTTCGAGATCATCCGGCTGTGCTGGTCGGATCTGACCGTTCCGGAGTGCCTTCGCGAATCGCAGTTGCCATTGACCCGCCTCGCGACGTGCGACGCCCTCCTCCGCGTTGTAGACCGATAGCGACAGTCCGTCAGCATCGACGACGAGCTTGCGCTCACCGGTAGCGTCGACGAAGGACAGGCCGGCGACCTCGCGAACCAGCGACTCGGCGGCTTGTTGGTCCTCGACCGCAGCACGCGCCGCGTTTTGCTCTGCATGCCGTGCGCGGATCTGGAATGAGAAATCGGCTGTGCTGGTCAGAAGGGCGCGCAGATAGCAGATGGGCCGCTTGGCTTTCTGAAGATGCTCCCACGTTGCTTCGACAACATCGGACAGACGTTTGCCCTGCTCACGTGCTTCGCGCATCAGTTTGAAAATCAGGAAATCCCGAAAACCCAGGGACCGCAGGCGCTGAAGGTCCAGAGGCACTTGCCCCGGTTGTCTCTTTTGCAAAGAGGTGGGGAAAAGATTCTTATATATACCACCGTCTGCCAGATTGGCAGACCGATAGGAAAATGCTTCAGCCGCGGTGGTACCGGCTTGCTGAACTCCGGCATTGGTGCTTGATGAATCCACCGAATCAGCCTTTGCTTCGACTGGTTGAGCAGCCGGGATTGGCTCCGTTGCCAGCCCGAGAATGATGGCAGCACGCTCGGTCAGGTGAAGATAGGCGCGACCAAAGAGACCCGCCTGCACGTAGCGGCGTTGCGGTGGCCGGGCGATCAGACCTGCGGTTTCTAGGTCATCGAGGCTTCGGTAGAACGTCCGCTCTGACTGCATTGACCGTTCGGTCAGCAACTCACGTCGAGCGTAGATGTGCCCGTACGGGTTAGAGGCGTCAATAGTGCGTGCAAGTGCAGCCAACACGGAGCGCGCTCGAGCAGGGATCCCATCGAGGCGCGAGGCGCGATGGACGGCCCGCAGGATGACCCACGGCAGGTTGACGGAATCGGAACTCAGGGCGATCGCGTCGCTGCCATCGGTCGCCTGAGAAGCAGGGGAAACATCGACGGTTTCGGTTTCGGGGAAGTGCGGGCGTAACCCCACCTCGCCAGCAACGAAGTGTTGCGCGATAGACATATCCAGCGTCCATTTCTTGAAAAATGGATGGAGTACGCTTGACTGTCTAATTCGATCGGCTACACTTCGAGGTGTCAACGCTCAACCCGATTTGCAGTCGGGAAGTGCAGCCGGGCGAGAGAACAGCAAGCCCGTATTCAAAAGCCTCCAGCGCCAACTGGAGGCTTTTGTCTTTTATGCCCGGTGATCAATTCATCTTGTTATTCCTTTTCGCGTCGAGCTGAAGCCGTTCGCGAAAGATTCAAAGTTCAAAGCCATTGATTTTAAACAACTATTTTTCTGAGACCTCTGTCTGCTCCGCCTGAGTTGCCGCTGCGCGCTGCTCCAGAACTTCCTTTAGCGCCGACTGGACCGCTTGAGCTTCAGCCTCCGACTGGAACTCCAGCCGCACGACATTCTTGGCCTGACGCACATCACAGTACGTGCCCCGCCCTGCCTTGACCTTGAAAGACGTCGCAGCAGGCGTCGCCTTCTGCTTCGCCGGGTCCGCGCTCGCGAACTTCACCGCCTGTGTTTCATCCAGCTCTTTGTTCGCCAGCCGCTGAGCTGCGAGTACAACCCGATCTGCCTTTCCGGTTCTGACCAAGCGCGCCAACGCATAGCCAGAAGTCGCGCCCATGAGGGCAGGCTTCTCGTTCAGAAGGGCCAGAACTTCAGCCGGGAGATCGTCAAACGCCATCAGTGCGGAAACCACCGATTCGTTCACCCCGGCCTGCTCTGCCATCTTGGCCTGGGTCATGTCCGGAAAGCGTTGGCGGATGTCCTTGAAGCCGAGGTACTTCTCATAGTCGGTCAGGTCTGACTGCAACAGATTCGCGTAGAACGCAGAGAGCGCCGCTTCGTCCTCGCTCGAATCGTCGTCCAGCACGCAGTCGATTTCTAGCCGACCCAGCTCCCGATAGGAATCCGTGCGCCAGTGTCCCGAGACGATTTCAAAGCCGCCTTCGACACGAGGCCGGATACCAACAGGCGTGGCCAATTTGTTGTGCCGGAGGTTCTCGCGCAGTTCGGCGAACGCCTCCGGCGACTTGTAGCGCCGCCGACCCGGGACTTCGTGCAGGTCGGTCAAGGGCACTTTCATCGAGCCCTTGCCACTGCGCTTGGCCTCTTCCAGTTCCGTTTGCAGTTGCTGGATTCTTTCTTGATACTCACGCGCTTCGAGGCGGAAGGCGCCCAATTGCGCCGGCATGGTCGCCGCGCGTGGCGTTGTCTCGGGAGGGCGCGCCGCAGCCGCAGACTCTGCTCTATCGGCGACCCCAGCCGTGCGCGCCATCAGGCGTTCCTTCAACTTACTCGACATTCGCTTTCTCCTTCTCCTTCAGCAACTGCGCGGCCCACGCACCTTGAATATGCCCTTCTATCTCGTCGACCATGGCGTCGAACGAATCAATGGCGCGGCTGTACTGACCCAAGGCCTGAACGTCGTAGATTGTCTTGAACTCGGCTGCTGCGTTCTTGACGACGTCCGAATCCTGAATCTCTGCCCGACCCAGCAACTCCGGGTAGGTTTGCTGAATCCATGACCGAACGACGTCGGTGGCGTCGACCCGCGGCTTCACCTTCGAGAGGAAGATGCTGATAAAAGCAAATTCCTTCTGCACGTCGCGGTCGTCGGCCAAGGCTTTGAACAGGTCTGCGAACTGCCGGAAAAACGACGCGCTCGAGGCGTAGTCGAGGGTCTCGGGCGGCAGCGGAACAATCAGGCCGTCGCTCGACATGAAACAGCTGGTGGCGAGGTACGCAAGGCTCGGCGGTGTATCGATCACGATCACGTCGTACTTCTCTCGGATCGGACCCATCGCCCGTTCTAGGACCTGCCAGAACTGATAGTTCGGATCCTTCGACTGCCGGTTCGGCAGGTAGAAATCCGCGCCGAACAGAGCAGGGCAAGCCGGGATGAAATCTAGGTTGTCCCAGTAGCTCGGAAGGATTGCGTAGTTCAGGTCCGGCTGTTCCTCGTAGACGAGCGGCATCACCGTCATTTCTTCGGTGACTTCCGGCGTCGGAACGTAGCCCATGAGCGTTGTCGACGAAGCTTGCGGATCGAGGTCGATCAGCAGGACTTTGTGACCATGAAGGGTCAGACCCTGAGCAATTGCCACAGCGCTGGTCGTTTTACCAACGCCGCCCTTGAAATTCCCGATGGCCATCGCGAGGCCGAGCGCCCCTTCCGGACGGCGCTTGTACGGCGCCGCGATACGAATGAACTGCTGTGCTTCCGCGAGCGTGAACTCACGATTGCGTCCATTGCCGGTAAGGGTGCCCGTGGGATACTCTCCCTTCTTGTTACCTCGTGTACACAGGTACTGGATCTGGGTGCGCTCGATCTTGCAAAGCTTGGCCACGCGCGACGCCGTGAGCATGGGCGCCATCTTTCTGGGCCAAGGCTCAAGGAGGTCGTCGCGCAGCTGTGCGAGCGTCGCCTCTGCCCGGTCAGCAATGGCGATCAGTTGGTCGATACCAATTGCCTTGCGAGGCGGGGGTAGTTCCTTAGTAACCATGAGGTACCTGCGAATTGGTGTTGTCATCGAAAACCGCGAAAATCATCAAAGTTCGATGACGTGCGATTTCGGCGAATAATAGCCGGTAAACTCGTAAACTTGAAGGTTTACTTTAGGTATTTGTTGCGAGACCAATCACACGGGGATTCCGAGTCACCGCGCGGAGTAGTTGGACACGGGTTGGAAATCGCCGAATTGGAGTAATTAAAATGTAAGAAAGGCGGGCGCAAGACTGGAACGTGTGCCCGCCCGATCGGATTCAAAGTTCAAAGTCATTGATTTCTTTGGCACTATTTTTTCGGAAGCGCCTGTCTTCACCTCGCGTTCGGTGTGGTTTCTTTGGCTCCCGCGCGGGCGGCTTTTATGGCCACGTCCTTCCCTCTGCACTCGGTGCTCAGCTTCCCGTAGACATTCAGCGTGTTGTCGACCTCGAAGACTCCGCAGAGAAACGCGAGCTGATGGACGGTCAGCCGTACTGCCGGGCCCTCGCGCGCCCGCACGTCTTCCTGATAGCAGTCATTGATCGCTCGTACCAACGTCCGCGCCACGCCACTCAGGTTACGGCGCTCGCGTGAATAAATAGCGCATCCTCGAACTGGTTCACTGCTGCCTGGTCAATCTCGTCTGTCATCGTCGACTCCTTGGCGAATGGAACTGCGCGAAACTTGGGTTTATACCGTCAAGGAATCAAACAAGAAAAGGTTTTATATCGGCCGGCGCACGAACCGCACTTGCACGCTCGATGGATCAAATGCTCAAACCGGCTCAGGTCACAGATGCCAACATCCTGACCGTGCCGGATATCGCCATTACATTTGGCTCCTTTGTCGCCGGCGAACTTAGAAACGCCGCACGTGTGCAACACAAGTAGATGCAAAGGTCCACTGCTGCGCGTGGCCGTTGCTTGCCGTTTGCATCTTGCGACTCCGTGAGGTGCCGTCGTGGGCCTCCGCAGCCTACATGTTGCGCATCGCCCGCCTCAGCCTTCCTTCGCTCCCTTACGCCAGGGTCTTCAGATTCCTAGCATTCGAGCGCACCTTCTCGTCGGAGCGGTGCCTGGGCGTGTTGTCGATCTCCCCCCAAGGGGGTTTGGCGCGCTCTTTCGCTGAAAGTAGCCAGCAGTCCGTCCCGGACCGGCGATGTTTCGATGGCAACTACTGTCTCTGCCATTTTGGTGTAAAATAGATGCCAAATGGCAGGAGGTGAAATCGTGACCGTCATCGAGAAGGTATCAGCCGATTCATTGCTTGGAGGACGGTCGGTATTTCCGCGTTCTCCCCGATCCGGCCTTGAATGGGTGGACGTGGTCCGCCACGGCATTTCGTCGCGGGCGCTGGACGCGATGCTCAAATCCATCGGACTTTCGCAAGCAGAACTGGCGCAGGCGCTCGATATCCCGGAGCGGACCTTGGCGCGTCGCAAGCGGGAAGGGGTGTTGAGCCGTGAGGAGTCAGCCAAGCTGCTGCGACTCGCGCGTGTCGCCGCGCGCGCGGCCGAGGTGTTTGACGATCTCGACCTGGCACTCGCCTGGCTTAAGATGCCGGTTGCTGCCCTGGGAGACGCCACGCCACTGAGTCTTGTCGATACCGACATTGGCACCGATAGCGTGATGGATACGCTGGGACGCATCGAGCATGGCGTGTTTGCGTGATGTTCACGGCATGGCGGGTGGTGACTGAACGATATGCGGATACCGCTTTTTCTGGGGAAGGAGCGCGATTGTACGGTGGCCGGTGGAACCCCAAAGGCGTCGCGATGGTGTATACGGCGCAGACGCAATCGCTCGCGCTGCTCGAGATGTTGGTCCAGGATTCACCGCTGCGCGCCCGCTACGTGATGATCCCGGCCAGTATCCCGGAGAAAATCGTCGAACGTATCGATCCCGCCAGTTTGCCTCGCGACTGGCGGGACATTTCAGCGCGGGCCGAACTGCAGCAACTTGGATCGGCGTGGGAGCGGAAGCGAACCAGCGCCGTGCTGGCTGTTCCCAGTGCGGTCGTTCCTGCGGAATCCAATTACTTGCTCAATCCCAATCATCCGGACTTCGCGCTCGTCGTGGTTGGAACGCGTGATGAGTGGTTGACCGACCCCCGGTTATTGCGGCGCTCGGCTGCAAAGGGATCGTGACGAGCATCTCGTGTGGCGGTGGCAAGCGGACGACGGCGTGTGATCAACCAACCCGCCGGCCATGCTTCGCGGGGTGCCGCCATTCAAGGTGCCTGTGTGTTGTCAAAACCGGTTACATCATGCGTTCAGGGACGTGGCCAGTCATGCACCACCGGCGGAACCGGTCCTGCAGGATCTTGAACTGGCTCGCGCCGATCCAGTCAACAGGGGATTATTTTTCGTTACGGTCACGGTCGATGTAACGGTTAAATGCGGCTTCGTCGTCGTAAAGTGACCTCGAAAACGTGTCGTCGGCCCAGTCGATCAGGCGCTCGATCACCGCGCGCCGGGACAGGCCGAAGTGCGCGACCAGCCGCTCCAGCGCGAAAAACTGCGTGCCAGTCATCGTCAGGTGCAGACGCCGCTCGCCAGAATCGGCGTCTTCCTGACGCGGAAGCCGTCCGAGGACTGTCGCCACGTCAGAAGGAGCTTGGGTAGACGGCTTCGCCCGTGACGCAGTCTTAAGCTCGCGCCGCGCCTGTACCAGTTCACCGCGCAGCTGCTCGCACTCCCGCACCAGGACGTCATGGGCGTCGGCAGGCGGAGGGGTATTTTTCGTTACAGTAACGGATTTTGTGCGCGCGCCATGTCGGGCCCGCCATGCGGCCTGGCGCTCGGCGTTTGACATCGCATCCGGCTTCCGTGGCCGGCCACGGCCACGCTTTTCCGTGGTGCCGGTTACCTTGTCGTTTGCCGCTGAAGGCATGATCCATCCCGGTGCGGTTGACTTCAGCTATTTTACGTTATTCATAACGATAAATGTGGTATTTCGTTACGCGTAACGTAAATGTGCACAAGCTGCCTTGCACGGCATGTATTCATCCGGGCAGATGGTTGCAGGTGTCCGGTCCCAGCCCGGGCGTCGTTCCCCGGAGAGGATCGCTCACGGCGCAAAGCCGAATGCAATCCGACATGGCATCGCTTTATCTTTTTTCGTTTTGTTACGTGACACACTCGGAGAGGCCGTCAGGGAAGAGGGCATCTGAAGATTCGGAAATACTGAGATGGCCCCAGCGTCGCGTACGCAAACCTCCGAATCTTGAGGGACACCCCGATCAGTCGCGACCCCGGCGTGATACAGGAACCGCAGGATTGCGAATCATCAGCGTATCGAGGCTATTCTTCTGTTTCCCAGATGTGGCCAAATCCGGCGGCATGACAGAGTAGCGCCCATGCGGAATAGGGGATTTCATTTTCGCCGCTGATCCAACGACGTATCTGCCGCCCGCTCTTGTCAGCGAGGTCCAGAAATTCCGCTGCACTACGTCCGGTAAAACCGGCCAGCCGGACTACCTCCTGGATTTCAGCCCCGGTCGGCTTGGCCCAATAGATCGCGGGCTGCAAGCATTCGCGTCGGATCGTCGTGGTTGTATCAACTGCCATATGCTTTTCCCCTGTCTTACGTTCGTCTCAACTGCTGGCCCATAAGGCGTGCGCCCGGAATCGAAAACCACTGCGGCCGCAGCTCGCCCGCCTTCATGTCGAGTGGCTCTTCGTGCCACTCACGCGGTCGCCCCACCCCGCGATGCAGGTCCATAAGATCACGGCTATACGACTCCGAGTCGCCAGCTGAAAAGTCTAGCTCGATCGGCAGCTGACGTGCAGGGTCCCCATCGATCGCCACCACCAGCGTCATATCGCGATAACCTGGTGCTTCCTGATTCGTCACATAGCGAGCCTGATAGCGTTCGCCATGAACCGGCGCCGGCGTGGGACGTTTGTCCAGATTCCAGCGCGTGATTATCTGCTGCCAGCGCTGCTCACCGCCAGCAAAGTAGCCGTGCACTTCACCAGTCGGGCGGCGGTCGAGTCGCAGTGCGGCGAGACAGTGCTCAAACAACTCGTTGTCCAGCGCCCGCAGCGCCGTCAGGTCGAAACGGTAGTCGGTGCCGTTGTACAGGCCCGCGAGAAATTCGGCGACGGTCTCCGCCTGTCCGGTGTCGCCTTCGGCCACGTCAACGGGCTGCAGGAGCGAGTCGAGGCCGCGGTCACGATCGCCAACGCGGATCTCCGCTGCGCGCTGCGCTGGCGTCTGGCCGCCGTGCGCGTTCGGAAAGGACTCCGTGATGGTGTGCCGGAACGCCTCGAGGAGGTGCTCGGGCACGTCGCTCGTAACCCGGTGCGTTTTCGGGCGGGGCTGAATGTTCATGGTGTTACCTTGATGGTCCGGAGTAGGAGGCTTCGGCCTCGTATCCGCGTTCGGTGATCAAAGCGGCGATGCTGAACGGCACTGTTGCATCGACGGCATCGGCCAGCGCAAGCCCGACAACCATGCCGCGGAAACATTCGCGACTGTACCCAACGCCAGTTCCTCGCGTCCGTTCGCGCCAGGCCACAACCGTGTGCACCTCGAGACGTGCCAGTCCGTCTGCACCCGCGTAAATCGCTCTCTCTTCCACCTCTGGTCCTGTTAATTGAGTCCGTGTACGGGATCGTACGACAGCGCTGGCCTCGACGGTCCGCAAGCCGATCCAGGATCCAGCCCCCACGGCTTCGCCGCGGAGGAAACACGCAGCCTCCGGCTGCTTGACGACCCCGGCCGTGATTCGCTTGCGCTGTACCGGATCGTCCCGGCGCTACTGCGCCGCGCCGGCGCTCTCCCCACGCCTACTGGCGAGGGTCCCCGTGCGCCTCGATCCGGGCGCGCCGGAGCGCGCGTGACGCATGAGGTTATCCGGGCTCAAGGTTTGGCAGGAAGGGGCTGCCCCTACCGGACGGCTGGGACGCGCATGCCGCTGAGGCAATTTTCGGCCAGGCATCAGCCGGAAGGAGCCGCCGCAGCCCACGGTTTCAACGTCATCTCCTGTGCTGGTCAACAGCCCCGGCATGAACCGGGGCCGACATGCATCATTCCTGACGCCGCGCGAGTTGCGCACGCTTGAGTTCACCCGGCGCGCCGAAGTCGAAGTTATCGACCGTGAAGTTGTATCCGTAACGCTCGATGCCTTCACCGTCCGTGAAATCGTTGTTCGACAGCTTCGCCTCAACGATCAGTTGATCGCCCTTCAGAACGTTTCTGGCGATGGCCTCACCACGCGAACCAAAGGCGGTGAACTGGATTCTCACCTGACGCTCTTTCGCTTCACCGCTGCCTTCGTCGCGACCGGCGTACTCGTTGGAAATCAGTGTGAATTTCGTCACCTTCGAACCACCGTGATTCGCAAGCACTGGGGCGGCGGCAACTCGGCCAGCAAAGAAAAACTTGTTCATGATTTGTACTCCTGAAAGTTTAAATGAAACAGGGGGAGACTTTCGTTAGAATCCTGACTCGGGTAGGGCAGGCTGTGGGGCACGGGGCGGCACACGATCAAACTCGGAGAGCGCGTTGCGGGCTATCGCGCGCAACTCTTCCCGGTGCATGTCGATTGGGTGGCCGTCGCGGTCCAGCATGTTGGCAATCCGCTCGAGTGCTTCGGCGGAGCGCGCCGCGGCATCGGCGGACAAGGCCATGCGGAACAGTTCCGTGCGCACCAGGGAACGATCGCCGTATTGATAGACGGCCAGCAGCGGAAGGAGGGCGGTCAGCCACGTTGGGCGGATGTGAGTGGTATCCATTTCGGTTTCCATAGTTGAGGTCATGCCCGGCCGGAAGGCCGGGCGCACCTGTCAGCCGCGCAGGCGGCACAGTTCGTCGGCGAGCACCCAAAGGGCGCGGTTGAGCCTGATGTTCTGGTCAATGCCGGTGACGGCGCGGGTTGTGGTTGCCCGCCCATTCGCGTTACGACCGCGCAGGCCGCCGTTGATCACGTTTTCCTGCACGCGATTGAATGTCGTCCACAGGTCCGGTGCGCGATCCTCCATGCGATGCGGTGTTAAAAGTTGCTGCTCAGTGATGGGCGCGGGCTTCTCGTCGTCGTACCGCAGCGCAAGCGCGGTCCGCGCGAAAGCGGTCTGTTCGCCGTCGGTCAATGCCAGACCGGCCATCCCCTCGCGCTGATGGGTCGCTGCCTCAAAGCTGTCGAGCACCTTGAACGCCCCCTCGATTACCTGGCCGACCACGTCGCCCTTATGAGGCACGCGGATATCACCAATGGTGTCGCCGCAGACCATACCGTTCTGGCACAGAAACCGGAACATCCCGGCGAGCATCTGGTAGCTGCTGCTGCCATCATGGCTGTTCAGAAGGATGATTTCGTTGGCTTCGCGGCCCGTGATCTGGTCGGCGTGGCGCAGGCGGACCAGATGTTTCGTGTGTGCGCGCTTGTCGTCGGCGCGTACGCGGGTCTGACAGGCCATGAAGGGCTGGAAACCTTCCTTGCGCAGGCCGTCCAGTACATCGCTGGTTGGAATGTAGGTGTACCGTTCCGAGCGGCTTTCGTGCGCGGACAGCGCGAAGATCGACGGGGCAACCTCTGCAATCTCGTCATTCGTCAGCGGGCGATCCGAACGTGTGCCAACTGCGTTGCGCCCGAAGCGGCTTGTCAGGTAGGTGGTATCCATGCTGTTCCCCATATCAGGATCAGCCCCAGCCCACGGGCCGGGGCCGTGAGTGGTCAATGCGTCAGTCGATGGCGCGCAGAATGTTGGCGGCCTCTACGTGCTGCGCCGCGTAGGCCCGCAGCGCGTGGTAGTGGTCAACGATCCTGTCATCGCCGCACTTTTCCACCAGATGGCACAGGGCAAACAGCGTGACGACGATGCCGAACGCGTCGGCGCCCATCGTGTCGCTGTAGCCGTTCATGTGCCACCGCACATGTACCCGTCCGCAGTTCGCTGGAGCCATATAGAAGCCGCCGTTCGACAACTGGAAGAAGTCCCACGAGCCGCCCTTGTAGGCACTCGAAAGGCGGGTAGCCCAGTCGTACACCAATGCCTCGCCCCAAAGGTATTGCGCGCCCAGGTAGTGAGGAAGGAAATTCAGACGCAACTCATCGACAACGACTGCCGACGAGATTCTGGTTTCATTGTCAATCACGGTTATCTCCGGAAATGGGCCGCAGCGGAATGCCGGGCCACGCTTTTATATTAGGTCGTATTGACCGTATATCAAGATTTTAACGATCCTGTTTTTCAATTATAAGCATATATCAATTTAAAATATAAATCGGATAATTTCACTTTATAAGGTCAATTAGACCTATCATGTTCATGTGGCCCGGCATTCCGCTGCGGCCCATTTCCGGAGGCATCCATAATGGAAGTCGTTGAAATCCGTGTAACTGAATCCGTTCTCGAAACTAACTTCGGCAACGAAGCGCAGATCGAATACGTCCCGTACGGACGGCTGTGCCGCTCACCACTGAATGTCCGCAAAAAGGCATCCACCGGCATCGAGGCGCTGGCCGGGACGATTGTGGGGAATGGACTGATGCAGAATCTCGTCGTGCACCCTGTCAAAGGGTCGCGCGCGAAGCAGCCGAAGCTTGGGGTCTGCGCCGGTCAGCGGCGTCTCGCCGCGCTCGATCTGCTGTTCTCGCAGGGCAAAATCACTAAGGACTTCAAGGTGCCGGTGCTGATCGTCAGTGAGGGCGAAGCCGTCGCCGCGTCGCTGATCGAAAACCGCGAACGCGAGACCATGCATATCGCGGACGAATGTGGCGCGTTCCGGCTGCTGACCGAGGAAGGCAAGAGCATTGCGCACATTTCGGCTCTGTTCAAGGTGTCGGAAATGGTCGTGCGCCGTGCGCTCAAGATCGCAAACCTGTCGCCGGTGCTGCTCGATCTGCTGCGCGACGACAAGCTGGACTATGAGCAGGCGAAGGTGCTTGCACTGGCCGACGATCACGCGACGCAGGAGCGCGTGTGGACTGACGCGCAGACGCCCTGGCTGCGCCGTCCTGCCGAACTGCGCGCAGCGCTGACGAAAGCGGAGCTCGACGCCAGCGAGAATCCGCTCGCGAAGTTTGTCGGGCTGGACGCTTACGAGGCGGCAGGCGGTTACGTGCGTCGCGATCTGTTTTCCGACGACCAGAACGCCGGATACATCGCGGACGCGGACCTGCTGCATCGCCTGGCAACTGACCGCCTGATCGAGCTATCCCAGGCCGTGGCCACTGAGGGCTGGTGTTTCGTGGAAACGCGGACCCGCTGTGACCAGGCCGAACTGTTCCAGTACGACCGGATCGCATCGACCACGCGCAAGCCGACCAAAGCGGAAAAGGCCGAGCTTGCGAAGCTTGTTGCCACGTGCGACGAGGCGAAGGCCGCGCTCGATGCGTATTACGCCGATCAGGACAGCGAGGAAGACGAGGCGCTTTGGGAAAAGCTGGACAACGCGCTCAACGATGCTTCGGCTGCAGTTGACGCCTATGCCGAGCGCTTCGAAACGTTCGCCCCCGACGACATGAGGCAGGCAGGTGCGTTCGTCGCCATCGACGAGGACGGGAAGGTGCAGATCACGCGTGGCCTGCGCTGCCGGGAAATCAACGACGCAGACGCGGGCAGTATCGCTCACTTCACGCATACGCAGCGAAATCGCGACCTGCCCGCGAAGGCCAGGCCTCTGCACGGCGAAAAGCTGTGCAAACGGCTTACCGCGCACCGCACGGCTGCGGTACAGATCGAGCTTGCGCAGCAGCCGACCGTTGCGCTGGCCGTGTTGATGTACCGGATGATTCCGGCTGTGTTCGATGACGTGTACGGACAGTCATACATCGATCATGCGGTGCGCGTCGACGTGCATACGTCGCGCGATGCGCTGGTGTCGAACGCCGACGACATGGCCGACAGCGCTGCATGGAAGGCGCTTGAAGGCGAGCGGGCGAAGTGGAGCCGGATGCTGCCGAAGCGCACCGATGAACTGCTCGCGTGGCTGTTGCAACAGGACGTGGACGTGATGTCGAACCTGTTTGCATTCTGCGTGGCCGCAACGGTAGACAGCATCAGTCCCGTTGACCGGGCGCACCCGGTCAACGAAGTGGCGAACACGCTGGAACTGGACCTCACGCGCTACTGGAAGCCAACGCGTGCAGGGTATTTCGAGCACGTCTCGAAAGATCGTATCGTGACCGTTGTCGGCGAGACGGTTTCGCCGCAGGCCGCAGGCGAACTGCGCGGGATGAAAAAGGGAGATGCCGCTGCTGCTGCTGAGCTTCGCATGACGGACTCGGGCTGGTTACCGGAAGTGCTGCGCAACCGTGAGGTGCCGGAACACGCCACGTACGGCCATTGGGACGATGACGGGGAAAGCGATGTCGATAGCACGCAGAATCAGTGCAACGACGGGGATACGGAGGAAGCCGAAGCCGCCTGAGCCGTGATGCACTTCGCGTAAGTGCGAATTGTCACATGCCGCCGTCCGGGTGAAAGCCCGGGCGGCTTTTTGCTTTACGAGTACTGCATAGGAAAAAAGAAGCCGGGACGAAGACCGGCTTTCCGAGGCTCCTGCCGCGCTCTTTTTGGGACCAGGCAGCTGCAGGGCGATTGTGCCAGGGAGCACGCCTGAAGGCGCCGTGTTTTGCGAAACAGAATGAAACTGCGTGGAGCGAACCAGGGTGGTATCGCGCGCGCCGCGCGCCCGTATCGAGGGCCACGGGGACCCATGCAGAATGCATGGGGAGCGGCCCGACCCGGCGCAGTGCGGCGGGGCGATTCGGCTCAGGGTTTCGCGTGCTGAGGATATTTTTTCTTGAGCGCGTCAATATCGGCATTGCTCACGCGAGGTTCGCCGTACTGTTCGGCGTAGAGGTGGTTCAATTGCATGCTTGAGAGGTGCGGATTCTCAGACTGCAATTGCTCGAAGGTTTTGATGCGAGTCTGGGCCGGTGCCGGTGCATCGGTTGTGAGAGGCGCAGGCTTGTGCGCTTCGAGAGGGGCTGTTGCCCGGGAGGTTGTCACCGGGGCCGGGGCGCTGGGGTGGGCTGCCGCAGCGCCGGATTTGCGTTCTGAACCGGGCGTAGAGGCGGTCTTTCGAAGCCTGTACAGGGTTCCGTGAAACGTCCGAAGGGAGATATCGAGTCCCTGTTCGCGCAAGGTATTCAGGATATCAGCGGCGGGAACGCGAGCGGCGAGCGCCGCCTCGATGTCCGGAAGGAGGGCCTTGAGATGGGAAGCCTTGCTGCGTTTCGGGCTTGTGCTGGCAAGGCGGCGCAGCGCGGAAGCAAGTTGTTCGTGATCCATTGAGAAAATGGCGAATAAATGTAGTATGGGCGTAGTATGAATGACGACCGCATGTAGAGGCAAGGTTGTATTGGGTAGTACTCCCATGGAATGCGTGATGTACTGGTGTAGTAGGGTCGTAGAATATGCGTAGGAAATAATATGTGGCGAGAGCGGGGCGAGGCACGTCGAATATGTTTACGTAACGCTACGCGTTCCGTAAAATATTTCGTGCCAAAGGGGCGGGCCCCTTTGTAACCCCGCCGCGGTCTATTGCCGCGTCCGCGTGTCGGCAACTCCGTTACTGACACTAAGCACTGCCTGGTATGCGTAATGAATACGGAGGTCTGGCGATGATTCCGAGCAGTGAATGGGTGATCCAGCTTGTAGTGGGGCCGCGTGCCGACGAGCGCGGCAGCGAGCCGCGTTATCTGCCGTGGGCAGGCTATACGTTGCCAATGACGGGTGACCAGGCAATGCGCGCGCTGCGCGAGTGCGAGTTGCGGTGGCCGGAATACGAGTTTCGCGCGCATCCGATCGAGGACGACGGCAGGCCGTTCGCGATGGTCGGCGCCGAGATCGACCGTAGTCGTTCGACGGGGCTCTGGTAATGCCACGGCAGAAGAGCAATGACGGGGCAGGGCTGGGCAAGCCGATCGCGTTCCGTCTGTCGGATGCGGATCGCGCAGCGTACCTTGCCAAGGTGGCGCAAAGCGGGATGACGCAATCAGAGTTTTTCAGGCAGGCGGTGCTCACCAACCGTACGCAGGTGATTGCGCGCCCGGTGGCGAGCGGAGACCGCAAGCGGTTGCTGTACATCTTCAACAAGACCAGCAACAACCTGAACCAGATTGCCCACCGCGCGAACTCGGAGCACGTTCGCGGGAAGCTTTCGGAGGCGACCTACGAGCAACTGCTCGCGCAATTGCAGCTCATCGGGCAGTACCTCAAGGCAACCCTGAACAAGGTCGACTGATATCGATGGGAATGGATCAAAAGCAGGCCGCCATCATGGCGGTCATCGAGCTGGAGACGAAGCTGCACTTCGATCGCGACCATGACGGTGCGCGTACGCTGACGCAGCCGGACTGCGACAGCGCCCGGGCGGCTGTCGATGCCGCTGGCCATCTGCTGCTGTCGATCGTGAACAGCACGCTGCTTTTGCGCATCGAAGGGGCTGAGCGCTGGCTCGCCGAGCGCGGGATGCTGGAGTAGGACGATGCTCATACGCGTACGCGGCTATCACGACGGGATCAAGGCATACCTGGAGAAGGGCCAGAAGCAGGGTCGCGAAATGGAACGCGACGAGATGGACGAGCGCGTGATACTCGCCGGCGATCTCGATCTGACGAACGACATCATCCAGTCGATCGACACGGACGCTGAACGCTACCTGAATGTCACGCTGTCTTTCAAGGAAGACGAGGTCGACCGCGAGCTGCTGGGTGAGATCGTGCGCGAGTTCGAGGCGTTTGCGTTTGCCGCATACCGTCGGGACGAATACAACTTCTACGCCGAAGCGCATGTGCCGCGGATCAAGAGCTATGCGGACCGCAAGACGGGCGAGGCTGTCGAGCGCAAGGTTCACGTGCATGTGGTGATCCCGGAAATGAATCTGGTAACGGGCAGACGGCTTGATCCGTTCGGGAAGGTTGACCATAACGAGCGGTATCTGGAGGCTTTTCAGGAGCACATTAACGCGAAGTACGGACTGGCGAGCCCAAAGGACAACCGGCGTGTGCAGTTCACGGACGCGTCCGAAATGATCAGCCGGTACAAGGGCGATGTGTTCGAGGGCGCTAACCGCGAGCTGAAGGCCTCGATTCTTGAGGCAGTGATGACGCGTGATGTGACCCGGTATGACAACTTCAGGGCCTTGATCACGGAGTACGGCGAGACGCGCACACGCAATGCCGGCAGGGAGTCGGAGTACGAGAACGTCAAACCGCCCGGTGCCGCGAAGGGTGTGAACCTGAAGGAGTTCGTGTTTTCGCGCGAGTTCATCGAGCTCGATGCTACGGCCAAGCGTGAGGCGCTCGAATCGAATGTGCATGCGCAGTACGTCGAGCCAGGCGTACCGCGCGATACGCCGCGGATCTATCTCGATTCGCTCGAGACGTGGCACGACACGCGCGCGAGAGAGATCAAGTATCTGAACAGCGGCAGCAGTTTTTACAAGACGTATCAGGCAGCGCCGCCGGCGGAGCAGCGGCGCATTCTCGATCACCGCGAACAGCGGTTCTATGACGCAACAGGAGGGCTTAATGAACGCACACGAGAGCGAACACAACAGCGCCACGATCGATCCGGACACTGGCGAGATTGGAAGCGGATGGGAGCCGCCGGAGCAGGAGGGCGGGCGCGAGAGCGCGGTGCCGGGCGGGAACCGGAAAGGACAGGGCAGTCGCAGCAATGGTGGAACGAGCTCGAACGCGCGCACCGCGAAATCACGGGGCGATGGCGAGCCGGAGCGGATCACGACTTTGACGCTCGCTTCGATCGATCCGGCGCGCCGTCCCAATCCGCCCACCGTGTGCATGGCATGCCCGGCCGCGGTGTGGATGGCGACGCCGCGCGACGTCAAGTGCTTCTGCCGGCTGATGCATTACTGGAGCTGGGAAACCAGCAAGCCGAACGAATTGACGCACTGCGATGGTCTGGCGATCGCGAGCGAGCGGGAAGAGAACAGCTAGTCATTTCGGTGCCAATGCCGCGATGGCGCGAAGGTGCCGAGGGCGGTTTCGACGTGGGCCGCAATTACGGCGAGTTCGAGGATCGGTGGCAATGGTCGGGCGAACCCGATGCCATTGACAGTTCCGCCGGCGAGCCTGAATGGAAAGCGATCGTAGATCGCATGTTTGTCGCGTGGGACCAGGCCGACGAGGCAGGGCGGACGCGTCTCACCCGCACCGCTGCCGGGAAGTTCATGCGGGCAGGAGGACCGTTCGGCTCACGCGAGCCTTTTGGTCTGAGCGGCGGCGGCCTGCCTGCAGGGTTCGGACCGCGTGAGGAAATCCGCAGCCTCGCGGATGTGCAATCGTTCGATGCGATCGAATCGCTGCCGTTCGAGATCCGGCCAACTAATACGCCGCTGCCGACGGACGCGGCGTCGGTCGATTTCAATGCAGGTGCGCGCGCATCGACGGGCCGGGCAGCCGATACCGTTTGCGACCAGTTTGCGCGTGACCTGTCCGAGGCTCGCACGGTGCGACGTGCCCGGGAGCGGGATGAGTTCACAGAGATTCGCGCGACGCTCGACGCGGGCCGGTTGCTGGCCGTGCTCGCGCATACGCACGGAGTGATCGTCGAAAAGTATTCGATCGGTAAAGGCGCGGACGGCGGTGACAGGATCCAGGCCGGCTCGCGCAATCTGAATGTGTCTGACTTCCTCACCAAGGAGATGAACCTGTCATGGGAGGAGGCGGCTGAGCTGCTGCGCGAGACCTATCGTGCACAGACAGGACGTGATCCGGAGCATGCACAGAGGCGTGCGCCTGAACGGGACCTATGGGGCGAGTTCCAGCAATGGCGATCGGCATACCGGAACGAGCTACGTCGCGCGTGGGATGCGCAGGCCGATCGTGAGAGTGAGCGGCGAAAGGCGGTCAAATCCGAGTTCTACAGTGCCCGTAGCGCGCTGGTTGAGCGCCCGCGCATGGACCTGTCAGGTGCGCAGCGCCGCGAGCAGCTTTCCGCGGCACGTGTTGCGCGCCTCGAGGCAGAGGCTGCGCTGCGTGTGCAGATCGCGAAAGAGCGGGATGCGCTGAAGGGCGCCGCAAGCCGGCCCTTGACCGAGCGGTATCGTGACTTCCTTCAGGAGCGCGCTCAGGAAGGCGACGAACGGGCGCTGCGTGAGTTGCGCCGGATGCAGCAGATCCGCCTGCGGACGAAACGTGCAGACGACGAACGCGCGGTCATTTTCAGTGCGCCGTCTCATGCGGTGAACCGACCGGCAGCCTACGACCGCAACGAGATCATCTACGCGGGCCCGGCGATCACGTACGAGGTGCGGGCCAGCGGCGAGGTCGACTACCGGAAGGACGGTGTGGCGTTCCTCGTCGACGAGGGCCGCACGTTGCGCCTGTGGGATAGCGAGCGCGAGGCGATCGAGATTGCGCTGCGTTTCGCGCAGCAGAAGTTCGGCAGCACGCTGTCGCTGTCCGGACCTGATGACTTCCAGGCGGCCGCGGCGCGTGCGGCGGCCGACACGCGTATGCGCATCGTGTTCGAGCAACCGGAGCTGGAGAGCATCCGGCAGGTCCGGCTTGCGGAGCTCGATTCCGAAGCGCTGGAACGTCGGGCGGCGCAGCGTGAGCGCGAGGCATGGGAGCGTGACGAGCTGCGCGATGTTGTGCGCAATCCGCCGCCACCCACCCCGGAAGATCCGTCCAATCCCGACTTGGATGTAGCACCGCCAGCTGATCCGGATGCACCGGACAGCGGGCCGGATATTGACCGATGAACCATCAACCTGAGCGAAGAAAATGAACGAGCTTGCACACATCGATCGCGACGGCCCGATTGCGGTCGCGCCCGGCGTGGGCATTCGCGAGGTCAACATGGGCCGAGTATAAGCGCTCGTTACCTGACGCCGGCAGCCCGCGCTGGCGATACCGATAAAACAGGGTATGAGTCGTGCGTACTCGCACGATCATTAGCGGAGGATCGCGCAAACTGTTGTCCTCTTTCGGGTTCGGTATGGCCCTCCGAATAGCCGAATCTGCGCCAGCCAGCGACCAGCGAAGGTTGCTGCCTTTTTATTCGTAAAAGCAACTAACGGACCGCGCCTACGTCGGCCGACATCAAACCTGTAAAGGCCGCTACAAACGTAGCCAGTTGCATGAGAAAAATGAAGGGGTAGATAGTTGGGGCTATCTACCCCTTCATTTGCGGACACCGGCCCAGTTCCGGGATTTTCCGTCCGGTCAGCGGGGAGGATGGCGACGGGCGTCTCTCACCGGGCGATCCGCGGGCACTGCAACCGGACGCGGCCGTGGTGGAGAAGTCTGTGGGCGCGTGACCCGACTCCCGTCTAGCGACCCGAGCTCACACGGCACGTGCGATCCGGGCAGCGGCGGACGCGGAAAGCCCACCACGGTGTGTCGGAATGTCGTTGGCCTGCGCCGGCCGGAGACGGCGGAGGGTCGCCGGGGTTTCGGCACAGAACCATGGATCTCTCCGCAAGCGCTTCAGTTTTTGTACATACAAAGTCGGCCGGCCGGTCTCAACGGCCGGACATTGGGCACGACGCCGAAGACGGGCGGGTATCGGGTGCCGATCTGGAGTGAGTAAACCGGTGCAATGGAGCGCCAATTGCGCAAAGCGGTACCGATCGGGTAGGGTGGCAGCATCAATCAACCATAGCGAGGAATCAAAATGAACAAGCAGGAACTGATGGATGCGATCGCCGCGAAGACCGGAGACAGCAAGGTCGCCACGGGCGAGACGATCGACGCGGTGATCGCGGCCATCACGGGCGAACTGACGAAAGGCAAAACGGTACAGCTGATTGGCTTCGGCTCGTTTTCGACAGGCGCGCGCGCCGCGCGGGTCGGCCGCAATCCGGCGACCGGCGCCGAGATTCAGATTCCTGCCGCGAAGACGGTGAAGTTCACGGCTGGCAAGGCGTTCAAGGACGCCGTGAACGGCGCCTGAGATGGGACGCAAGCCATCGGCCGGATTTCGGCCGATGGCGGCGGGCTGTCGGCAGGGTAGACGCTACAGGTGCCAGCAGCAGCGGCACGGGTTGATCGGGCAAGGCCTGGACCCCGGCCAATCGGCCTGGTAGCATCAGTGCGAGATGCCGCGACGTACTGCGGCCCCTGCGATTCACTGTATGTCTCTATAGATAGCCGTATGAAAAAGAAACGATCGCGGACCGGGCGCGAAATCTCGTGCCCAACGATCGGCGCATTACTGCGTTACCGGACGCGCATCGTGCGCGTCATTGCGGAAGCACGCGGGCAACGCGCTATGATCGAATCACTCGATACCACAGGCAGGAGCTTCGTGAGCACGGTGAAGTGGGTCAGCCTGCGTGAGCTGGGTAATCAGCTTTTCTGAAGCTGGGTCTCTTCGCGGGCGATCGTCAGTCATTCCGGGATGCCTGCGGATCAGATACCTCGACTCTCCAGCTTCGATAGGCCCGCCGGTGCCCGAACGTGGCAGCGTGTGCTCATCCCGTCACACTGAATGCGGGAATTTGCGGCTCGTATGCTGGCGCGGACATCGGGATGAGAACGAGTACGCGGCGCGGCCGTGCGGTAATGCTCATCGGAAAATGCTGTCAGCTGAGTCGACTACACTGGATGCTAGCCAAAAACGAATGCGACCAGCCATGCATCGTAAGTTTACCTATCGAGGGCGGACGGGAAAAGCCCACCCAGTCTGGATTGCCGTGTGCATCGCCATCTTTCTGCTGCCTCCAGCGCTCTTTGCTCAGGACGAACAGTCGGGCATTGCCATTTCCACGTTCGAGCCGGGCGCACAGCTGCCGGCAGGCTGGAAGAACCTGCCGGTTGTGCGCGGCAAGCTCATGACGCAGTACACGCTCGTTCAGGACGACCACACTACCGTCCTGCAGGCAGACGCGAACCGCTCCGCATCTGCACTGATGCACGAAGGTAATATCGACCTCGTGCGAACACCCGTCGTGGCGTGGCGATGGAAGGTAGAGCGACCAATCGATGGTGCAGATAATCGCATCGCATCGAAGGAAGACGCGCCAGCACGACTGGTGTTCCTGTTTGACGGCGACACAAGCAAACTATCGTTTTTCGACCGGGCCAAGATGGACCTGGCAAAGCGTCTCGGTGGCGAAGATCTGCCCTATGCCACGTTGATGTATATCTGGTCGACCAGCGCTGCGCCGGGCACCGTCATCGCCAATCCTCACACGGACCGCGTACAGATGATCGTGGTCTCCGGTCTGTCCGCAGATGCGGGTCAGTGGCAAAGCCTGCGCCGCAACATCGTCCAGGACTACGAACGGGTCTTTCAGGAACCGCCGGGACGAATCAGCGGCTACGGACTGCTGACCGATACCGACAACACTGGCGCTTCGACACGCGCCTGGTACGGAGATGTCAAGTTCCTGCGCGGACACTGATAGAGCAACGCCGTCACACAAGCCGAGTCTGACAGTGCAATGCCCGGGACTGTCCTTCGGCGTTTTGGCTCAAACGGCAGTGGAGAGTAATTTCCCTGCATCAACGATTGCTTTGCGGGGCAAATCAGCGAGTAAGGCTGGCCGCCGGGAGACAGTCGCCCCGCGACCAAACGATCGTTATGCAGAGCTCGCGGCCACTGGTGGCCCTTTGGATTGCGGCATCAGTCGCAATCACATCTGCGCGAGCCATCGCCGATCACTCCCGCTTCGCTGTCGACGCCTTCGTCAGATGGGCCACTGGATTCAAAGGGCCCGACAAGTATGCTCCGACCGAGCGAAGCTTTGTCGTTACAACGCCGAATGCTCCTTCACTGCTTGGGTGAGTGTATCTGTTTCAGATTCGGAAAAAGCTGATCGCGTGCCGTCGGATTGTCGCGGTTCAGGGCAACCATGTCAGGGCGGGTCTCGCCTTCCCGGATCACCTGTAGCGCATTCCTTTCCATACCGTCGACGATCGCATCGGCTACGGAAGCTGCCCATTCACGCAAGAACCCCTGCTCAGGTCCGTGCGTGAAGCGCCCATGATGAGGTGTCGGTTGCACCGGTGTACACAGTGAAAACATGACCGCCGAAGTGATTTGACAATGCTCCGCCGGGGTCTCTTTCAGAGCGCAATGTCCCGGTAGTTCGAAGGGAACAGTGCACGTTTGGTCTCCTCGTCGTTGACTTTTTTGAACGCGTGGTCCTGTCCGACCGCACGTGCCCTTGCAACAGCGGGCCGCGCGTCGATGCGTTCGAACCAGGCGTTGAGATTCGGAAACGAAGCAAGCGGCAGATCTTCTCCCTTAAGAACGCGGCCCGCGCGATCGAGCCAACCCCAGGCCGAGATATCCACGATGGTGTAGTCGGCGCCGAGAAAGTATTCGCGTCCTGCCAGGTGGCGATCCAGCACCCGATAGTGCCGTTCAATTTCACGACGATAACGGTTCACCGCGTAGTCGAGGCCCTCCGGTGCGGCGTACTGGAAGTGAACGGCCTGGCCGGAGAACGGACCGACTCCGCTGGCAATGAACATCAGCCATGACAGAAGCTCAGCCCGCTCTCCGGGTGTGCCGAGGAACATGCCGGTCTTTTCGGCCAGATATAGAAGAATGGCGGTCGAGTCGAAAACGCGCGCTTCGGTCCCGCCGGGTCCCTCGGTATCGATGATGGCTGGCACTTTGCCGTTCGGATTAACCGCGCGAAATTCGGGCGTGTGCTGATCGCCTTTGCTTGTGTCGATCGGCACAACTTCGTACGGTAGGCCGGTTTCTTCGAGAAACAGCGCGACTTTTGCGGGGTTGGGCGTCGGATGGAAAAAAAATCGGATCATGAGGGGGCGCCTTTGTTGGTGGGTGAGTATGGGAAGAATGTACGACTGGTGTTACGGGCGCGGCCATCGCCGCTATGATTGCACCGAGCGCGATGATAGCAATAGCGACTCCGGCCGGCAGCGACAGATGTTCGTCGAGGATGGGCGCAGCGAGGACGGTGGCCATGATGGCGGCAGCCGCGCGCGAAACGGGCATGGCGTGCTCGATTGAACGCCACGAGCGCCACCTCACTCATGCACACACCTCAATAAACAGCCTGTATCAGCCACTCCGTCGCGGACGCCGAGGATATTTGGGAGAGGCTAAACAAAATGTAGGCTGGCAAATAAAGCGCGCTCAACTAAGCGCAGATCAACGAAGCCGATTTCAACGCCGTCAAATGGCTACGTCGGAACCAGAGGCGGGAGATTGCCGCAACTCAGCGCGGCGGGCACGAGGCAAAGAATGCCGAGTGGGTTGACGGATAGTATGCCGGTTGTATTGCTAGCCGTCAGTCCGACGAGGCCGACAACAATCGCAGCGTGACCTGTGAGGCGCGCCCGTCCGGGCGTTTCGCGCAGAGCCGCCCAACCGATGACGTCGGCAAATACCGGCATCAACGCGGGCGTGATGATCGACGCCAGCGCAGTCGAAGTGAGCCGTAAGCCGAATGCGACCGGCAGAACAAACGGCGCTCCCCACAGGACCGTGAAACAGAGTCCCTGCGTCCAGTCACGCCAACGCAGACTGCTGTGAGACAACAGCAATACCGGGATGAGAAGAACCGCTCCCGCCCCAAAACCTTAACGCGATGACATCCCCGACACGAAGCGAATGTGCCACCGTAAAGCGCGTGGCGACGAACCAGCCGCGAAGATCACAACGGCTAACGTTGCCCGACCGATGGCCGCCAGTCGTGTGTGCCGATACGATGCATCCGGGGCACTGGAGGGCAGGTGAGGCGTGGACCCGGTGTTCATCAATGACAGGTTGGCAGTGTGAGCCAAGGTTTTTATTCTGGAACGAGCGTCATAGGATATGGCGCGAAGACGGTGTCCGCCACGGGCCAACAGGCCGACGATGTTGCCCATTTGTTGGTACGTGTATTGGGGATGCGTGTGCTGCCGCGTACGCGGCCTGACCGCAGGCCGCTCGATGGCGTTCTGCGGGCGGCTCTGGAGCTGCTAGATGGCGGCATTGACGAAATCCTGCCGAACAGGGAAGAACGCGGTGATGTCGGGAATGAAGACGCGGCCAGGCGATGCGGTACAAAGACGGATTCGAAAGCCAGCATCAATGGCCCGGCTACCTGGCCAGGTACTTCCGGCGAGCCATTCGGCATGCGGATAGAGCGCGCTGGTCACAATCTGACATCACTGTTGGGCCGCAGCCATCCATCGGAGTTTTTCTATGCGTGCGCCATTCACGTAGGTCGCAGTGCGACTGTCATCAATACGGATTGAGCGGCTCGTCGAATTGCAGCAGGCGATCGTCCACTTGCAGGTCTTCGGCGCACTCTCCGTCTAAAGGCGGTTCGGTGCCTCCGAGCGGGAGCCGGCTTCGAACCATCTGGACCAAACGTTCGCGCACGAGAATACGTTTGGCCGTGTCAAACTGCGCGTAACGCTGAATTTGCGACTCCGAAAATCGCATAGTGAGCACGCATCTCGCGTCAAGTGTCGTGTCGCCATGTGATTCGATCACCCAGGACACCTGGATAAAAAATGTAGCACCGTCGTCATAACTGCTGATCGCGGGCGCCTTGGGAGACTCGAATAGCGTGGATAACGCCAGTTCGATTTCTTCAACTCGCTGGTTCAGGTCTATGTCTTCCATTGCGATCCTCCGTGCGGCCGAAGCCGCGTGTTGTAACGGCCACGCGAACTTGCCGCATAGTTGAACAGCTGCTCGCGTGGGCGCATGCCAGATCCAGCCCTTTGGCCGTGCTTTTGGCGGTCTGGCGCTCACTGCGAAGACGAAGCGCCGCTTGCCGCGGCACCCGGCGTAGTTGTTACCGCCGGCTCGCTTAACGTTGCGACAGGAAGACTCGCCGACGTGGCATCGCTCGTGCGGTTGGCCGCGTCGCTCGTGCCGGGGGTTCCGCTCAACCCTGCAGAATTGCTCATCACGCCGCTACTGCCGGAACTCATGGTGTCCTTGCTGTTGTCGTCCACTTTCTTGCAGCCGGTGCCCGCCGTTGCAAGCGCTGCGATCGACAGAATCAACAGGATGTGCTTAAGGTATTCATTCATCGCCCTCTCCGCTAAAAGGGGGACTCGCGTGCCCCATTTGTGCAAGCAGCAAGAAGCATGTCCGCACCTTTCGCCAGTCGACGCGGCGAGACGACTCGACAGACGCGTTCTGCTCGAATCGCGAACGTAAGTTCGACCCCGATCACTGGTTGAAACGCAGCATCGCCATGCTACCCGGTGAAGATCGAAGGTGCGGGTCCTATCGGCTATCGCACAACATTTGTTGGCGGCGTGCGCGACCGGATCCTGGTCAGTCAGATCGATAATCCTGAGGCGCGAAGCCATGCGCATCCGGACGCCATCCATGCGGAAATGGCGTCTTGTGAAGCACAGTTCATTTTTCATACGGATAGCAAAAATGGCGTCACGGGACCGTTCGAGCCTTTGGAAAACATCTCGCATGCTCTCTGTGGAACGAGGCCTGCTGTCCCAAGTTGTAGTGCCTAGGGAATTCGCCGTTGATCCGCTCGCCTTCACAGATGCGTAGCACAGCGGCGCTCCTTGTATTTCAGCCGTGAAGCGCAGTACGCATGTCAATTTTCAACACGTCACGCTGGCGGGCGGCTGGTAGTGGCCGCTGCTTCGACAACGCTTCCCAACGACGTCGCCCGGCAGCAGGTGTTTTCGCGTGCGTACGCTCGACTCAGTCCGCCCGGCGATTGCGATATAGAGTCGAGCCACCTGGTCTGCTGCAACAGGCGCCGGACACCGCTGCGGCCGGCGCATATCGCCATCACCGGTCGAGCCTCGTTGTTCACCCACGTCGCCTGATTCCACGGCGACGGTCTCCTGCCGGACTTCCCAATGAAGTCTCCGAGCAGACGTCCGCGCTAACTCCGCGATGTCGGGAGTCTGTGCGCACGACGGTGCTTTGCTGGTGTTCAGCTTAAGTGCATCAAGTGCTCGCACAATGCGTCAGCCCGACCTGGCGCGCATCGCGTATCACCTTATCGACAAAAACACCGAACGGCTCTGCCCGGATCAACTGCGGGCAACGGCGTGCCGGATAACGCTTCCGACAGTGAGACCTTGCCCGAGAATCGAAGAGACAACAACGCAGTATGTCAAGGCGAGAACGACATCCCGGCTTGGGCCGGCCGGAATTGACAGCGCCAGGGCCAGGGAAATACCGCCCCGTAGGCCGCCCCAGGTGAGCACCAGCCATGAGCCGGGCGGTAACCGGCCGACGCGGCCGAGCATCGCAACTGGCAGACCGACGGTTAGCAGTCGGGCCAGCAGGGCTACACCCGCGGCGATCGCGCCAGCAAGCACTAGCTGAACAGAGATCTGAATCAGCGTGACTTCGAGGCCAACCAGCACAAAAAGCACGGCATTGAGAATTTCGTCGACAAGCTCCCAGAACATATCTACATAATTCCGCGTTGTGTCGGACATCGCGTGCGCGCGCCCGCGATTACCGATCATGACTCCTGCCACTACCATGGCCAGCGGACCGGATACACGTAGATGGTTGGCGAGCGCATAGCCTCCTACGACGGCGGCTAAAGTAAGAAGCACTTCGACCTGATACTGGTCAACGGTCCTGAGCAGGCGGTAGGTCAGAAACCCCAGGCCCCAACCAAAAACCAGGCCACCACCGGCCTCCCTGGCGAACTCAATCAGGCCGGATTCCATTGACGGCATCACGCCGCTGCTCGCAAGTGTCAGCAATAGCGAGAACAGGACAACGCCGACGCCGTCGTTGAACAGCGATTCACCGGTGATAACAACTTCCAGGCTATCAGGCGCGCCGACAGACTTCAATATGCTCATCACCGCTACGGGATCAGTGGGCGAAATGAGCGCGCCGAAGAGCAGACTCCAGGGCAAGCTGAGGTGCACGCCGAATACCGGCAGCAGCAACCAGAGCGAAAACCCGATAGCCAGGGTCGACGCGATGGTGCTCAGCAGCGCGAGCGCGAGGATTTGCTTTCGGAAAGTGCGGAGCTTGCCAATGTCGACGTGCATTGCGCCTGCGAAAAGCAGCAGCGAAAGCAACCCCTGCAGCAGGACTTTGCCAAACTGAACAGAGCGGACAAAGTTTGCGTCGGCGATGCGCAGGCTGTGACCGATCCCCAGAGAATCGAGGCCGATGATGGCGAGCGACAATCCGAGCGCAGTTACCATCACGCCGATAGTCGTCGGCAGGTGCAGGAAGCGATGGTTCAGATACGCCAGCAGCGCCGTGGCGACCAGGCACACCGCAATGGTATCAAGCATCGTGGCTCGGTGCGGAGGGCAAAAATGATTTCACCCGCGTAATCATCGGGACGCGTCCAACGATCCGCTGCACTCCGGTAGTTCATCCATACGAAGCTCAATATTGGTCGTGTTGGCGCGATCCACATCATTTTAGCACTACGGATTACCCACCTTTGATGTGAGGTCACGCAGGACGTTCTTGTCATCCTCCAGATGCAAAACCAGTTCCGAGCGCCTCAAGGCAAGCGCGGCGTGTCTTTTAGCAGCCCTCGTGAAGTCGGGTCTGCCCTCCATGGCAAGTGTAGCAAGTGCTTTCTGTAGGCGCATGCCGACTTCGACGAGGGCCGCTCCGTCCCGGGCGATGGGGCCGAAGAAGTCGTCGAACATATCGTCAAGCTTCAGACCACGGACAAAGACGCGACTGCAGGCAGGTCTGGTTTGTGCCTTCGGATCATGGGGTTGCGCCCAGAGCGAGAGTATGCGGACGCCTCTACCGATGACGTCTATCGCGGTGCCCGGGTCGTTAACCGCCGGAGATAACGCGCGTGACGCGATCTCGGTCAGTACCGAGATGCCAAAGCGGGGATCCTGTTCGAATGACCGTCGAACGTCTATCGAGAAGGCGGTTCGAACGTCTTCATCGCTGGCAGTGGTGACGTTGATCACGCTCGCAAGACGTGTGCGCCGGTCCACGAAGCTGCCCGGCAGCACGTGCACAAAAATCGCGCCGTCGTCCTTGCCTGTCATCTTGCCCAGGGCCTGCATGTCAATATGCTGGACGTACCCGATCATCGCGGGATAAACATTTTTTGCATCAACGGGGACAGACATGGTTTCGCGCAGCTGGCTACCCCCGAGGAAGGGATGCTGGCGCCGCTCTTCGAGCGCCTGAACGGCAGCCTTTTCCACGCGATCGATGGTTTCACTCATACGCCCGAGTCGCGCGAGGTGATCGATCCACTTCAGTAGTGTGTAGACGATCAGCAGGATCACGCCGATGGTGACGGAAAACAGAACCACGCGACCATCCGTGCCATAAAGACCTGTACTCAAAGTGATGATGCCGACGAGGCTGAAGAGGAACGATCCGATGAAGGTTGCGAGAACGTTCTGGGTGGTGGAGTCTTCGACAAGGAGGGGTGTCGCGCGGGGTGTGATATTGGTTGTCGCAGATCCAAATGCAGAAACCATAATGTTCAGTGAGAACGTGGTGGCGGCTAGCATGCTGGAAGCGATGATGCCGAGAATGTTGTCGACCGCGTCCGCGCCAATTTTCGCCGAGACATGGGCTGGAATGTAGCCCTTAACACCTAGCGCCACGAGCGCCGTCGCGACACCAAGAATGGAAAAAAGGCTCGCACGAAACCAGAGTCGCCGGACAACCTGTTTCAGCATCCATTGCCATCGCGCACTCATCAATTCTCCCCGAATTGAAATCGAGCAAGCTTCACGCCGGGTAACAGACGGACATCGTCGGCGGTGTTGCCCCGGTGGATCATGGATGACGATCCTGTCCGTTTGTGCGGACACCGTTATCCGCCCGCTTCGTCATCAGTTCCCTCGAAATACTCGCCGGGCGTACTACTACCGCATTGGCATTGCCTTTCAGTAGCTCGAAGTGTGTCAGGCCGGCGTCACGCCAGAAGCGGATGTCAAACAACTGTTTCCCCACGCACAGCGATCTGAGCGTGATGTCTTCCAGCCATGGGGGCAGGCACGGGTCGATGTACAGTCTCTGGTTTGGGGCGTCAGGTTCCAGACCCAGCATGGCCTGCAGCATCGAAAAGACCGAACCTGCCGCCCACGCCTGCGGGACGTTTGCACCGAGGTACTGAACGGGGAAATTTGTTCCATCCCGGGACAGCCCCGCATACAACTCCGGCAACTGGTTCAGCGCGAAGAAAGACCCAGCGTCGCAAATCGCGCCCGCCACCTTTCCCGCTTCAGCCGAGAAGCCGTAGCGTTTGAGCCCTTGTGCAATCAGGCCGTTGTCGTGCGGCCACACCGCGCCCTTCTGGTAGGCGTAGGGATTATAGGCAGCATGGTTCTCCGATAGAGTCCGGATCCCCCAGCCGCTCCACATGTCGGGACTCAGCAGCCGGGATGCTACGCGGCGCGCGCGGTCCGCCGGCACGATGCCGGACCATAGACAGTGTCCCGGATTGGATGTCACGCTCATCACCCTGTTCTTCATGCCATCAAGGGCGAACGCATAAAACCCCGTACTCTCGTCCCAGAAAGCCTCGTTGAATTTCTGGAAGAGTTCGCCGGCCTTGATGCGGAGCGTATCGGCGCGCCCGTTCTCGCCGAGGAAGTCATAGATTCGTGCCATGCGGAGCCACGCGTCGTAGACATAGCCCTGCAGTTCACAGAGGGCTTTGGGGCCTTTGACGAGCGAGCCGTCAGGATAGACCAGCGCGTCGCCGGAATCTTTCCAGCTCTGATTTTCGAGCCCCGCCGACGACCGTGTTTCATACTCCTGGAAGCCGTCTCCGTCACGATCGCCAAACCGGTCGATCCATTCAAGACAACGCTCTGCAGTCGGCAGGTGCCGCGTAAGGAGTGTTTCGTCGCCCGTGCACATCCACGCGGTGTGTAGAGCGATCAGGTAGAGGGGCGTTGCGTCGGCCGTTCCGAAGTATGGAGTATGAGGAATGAGTTTTAGCGCGGCGAGCTCACCCAGGCGAAGCTCATGAAGGATCTTTCCGGGCTCAGCATCCCGGTAGTCATCACTTTCCGTCGCCTGCCAGACGCCCAGAACCTCGAGTGCCGCAGTCGAAAACCCAGGATGCACGAAGGACGTCTGCAATGAACTGATCAGGCTATCCCGACCAAACAGCGCGACAAACCAGGGCAGGCCCGCCGCTGCGACCGTCTGGGTTTCGTCGCCAGTCTGGACGGGCAGGCGAAGGGCGGCCATATCGTCGGTCGCCTGCTGGAAGAGATGCTGGAAGCGGTTGTTACTGCTCTCGAGCCTGAGTACGGTGTTCCGCCAGTCCGTCTGGTCCTGCTCATTCCCGGTGGGCCGGGTCGACCCGGAGCATTCTTCTGGCGCGGTGTACGTCTTCGGACCATCTGTGAGAGCGTAGCGCAGGCAACCGTGCCACTGTTCCGCGGCTTGCAGATCCACGTTAAACGTGATGCGCCCGTTGGCATACGCCGCAGGCGAATCTGCGCCCGACAGGGTAATGGTGAGCCTGCGCCCGAATGTCCCATTTACGTAACTCGTGACGAGTTGCTGTGCGGTTTCGTCCCACGCGGTCGCAATATGTCCGCGCCGCACGACCTTGCCTGATTTGACCTCAAAGAGATCCGCAAAGTCGCTTCGCACGGCAATCTCAAGATTAAAGCAGACGTGCGCGCCGCTGTGGTTGGTCACGTCGACGTCCTCGTGCAGACCGCCGCGGATATGTCGGGTTACGGAAAGCCCTAGCGTATGAGGCTCAATCCGGCCATCCCCAGTGAGGATCGCACGATTTGCAAGAAATACGCGGGCCTCGAAGGACCTCGTTGCGCCACCGTTGAGCAGTTCCCACGGTGTGCCGTCGGCGTAGATATTCCAGCTGCTGATGAGACGCGTGTCGAAAAAGAACAGGCCTTTTTCACCCGGGGACTGGATCGTGCCGTCCGGTTCGGTGAGCAGGACCGAATGGCCCTGATGGATCGCAATCTGGGGCGATCCGACCTTGATCTCCAGCGCCATCTGGTTTCCTCGCTTCGCTTGCATCCCCGCATGACCCGGCGGCACAACAGCACCAACAATTGGATCGGCTCTGGAAGTATCCCGCGGGACGCCTATCAAAAGTCCATCAGTAAAGGTTTATTAGTCGCGCACTAGTTGTGCGCGTAGGGCTTCACCAACATCATCTTCTTGCTCTTGTACATTTCGCGGACCTTCGCCATGAACATCGCCTTCGGCGCTTTTTTGCATTCCGCCACAACCTCATCGACGGGCTGGACGGTGTCGACCACAAGTCTATCCGTCTCTCTCACGCCGAGCCGGTCGACACCCGCAACCCAGTAGACCATCGCGGGCTGGTAGGCGGCGTCCATCGCGACGAACTCCTCACATTTCATCTTCGACGGACTCACCTCTGTCGGCGTTGCAGCGACAGATAATCCGGTGCAGGCCAGCATCACGCCAGGCAAAAGCGCAACAGCAATGATCTTCATGATGTCGTCCCGAGTCGTTCAGATGACGCTGTCGTGCAGCGTCGAAGTCCGCACTGTGCCACTGAAGACGCGAAACCGCACGGATAGGAACGTACGCGCATGAACCGGGCCTGCTGTACCGCGTCGCCTGACGATGCTCGAAGGACCGCCCCTGAACGGTCGTCGACGTAAGGAAGAAGCGCGCAATCATAAGGTCGCAGCGCATCCACTTCGGGCGGAATCAGTCGCCCGGGCGTAGAGCTGAAGCCGCCGCAAAGCGTTTGTATGGGAACAGTCCCGATCGGGATGGGTTCAGCCGGGGTGTGAGCCCGACCTGCAGGTCTGATCCGATTGGTCTCAGTTCACGATGTGCCGGCGAGGCGGTACAGACCTTCGCGAGCGACAGAACGATCGCCCGATATATAATTAGCTATCCCAACGTGGACGATAGGTAAAGCAAGTGCGCGGGCAATCCGTCGGTCCGTGCGTTCCCTCCGATGTGTGCCCACAATTCCAGATCGTTGCTCTCCTACAGCTCGCCGCGCGCAGCCAGCTCAACGATACGGTCTGCCGTGCGGCATGCGATCGCCTGAATGGTCAGCGAAGGGTTCACACCACCGACGGTCGGAAACACCGACCCATCGCATACCCATAGATTAGGTATATCCCAGCTTCGGCAGTCGGCGTTGACCACGCTGGTCGAAGGATCATCGCCCATGCGCGCGGTTCCCCCCAGGTGACAGGTGTCGTCGTTTTCGCGCCAGATTTCACTGCCTCCTGCAGCGCCGAGCGCCTGTTCCATGAAGTCCAGCGAATGTGCGATCAGCCGTTTGTCGTTGTCGCAGAATGAATACGTCACACGCGCCACGGGCAGACCGTACTGATCCTCTTCGTCGCTGAGCGTCACGCGGTTGCGTTCCTGCGGCAACGTTTCGCCGACAATCTTTAACCCGGCCTGATGGTTGTACTTCTGCATCTCGCCGGCCAGCGCCTCGCCCCACAGACCTCGACCGTTCTGTACGCCTGCCCAGCCGGCGGGCAACGGTCCCTGGCTCATGTAGCAGTAACCCCCGAAGAAATCCTTACCGGTATCCTTGTAATTCCAGTGTTCGGTGATCGCTAATGAAGGGGGCCCCTTGTACCAGCGGATTTCTTCGTCGAACGTGCCGTAGACGGCCTGATTCGACTGCACCATGAGATTCCTGCCGACCATCCCCGAACTGTTTGCAAGGCCGTCCGGGAAGCGCCCGGTCGCCGACATCAGCAGAAGACGCGGTGTTTCGATCGCATAGCCGGCCACTACAACGTGCTTCGCGCGCTGGAACTGCCAGCGGTCTTCGCGCAGATAGTTGACACCGGTTGCCCGTCCGGCGTCGTTCGTCGCGATGCGACCGACCATCGCCAGATCGCGGATCTCGGCACCGGCGCTCACCGCGCGGGGAATCCACGTGACCAGCGCGCTCTGTTTCGCGTTGGTTGCACATCCGGAGGTGCAGAAGCCGCGATACACGCACGGGTGCGCTTTGCCCCGTGGCGCCGACAGCGTCGCCAACGGGGTGGCTGTCCAGTCGATGCCTAGCGCCTCGGCGCCGCGCGCGAGCACGAGCGCCGCCGCGTTCAGTTCGTGCGCACGATATGGATAGCGGGGTCGTTTCGGCCCCCACGGGTAATGGACCGGACCGGAAATCTTCAAGGCGTCCTCGACCTGCGCGTAATAGCGCCACATCTCCCGCCAGTCGAGCGGCCAGTCCGCGCCATAGCCAAGCACACTGCGCGACCTGAACCACTCAGGACGGAAGCGCAGCGACACCATGGCGAAGTGCACAGTGCTGCCGCCAATGGCCTTGCCGCTGTTGTTGTTGCCGAGCCTGAGCGGGTTCTCACCGTCGCAGATGCGCTCGTCGGTCCAGTAGAGTTTCGCCTGATGGCTTTCGTCGGACGCGAATTCTTCGAGTGGTCGCCACCATGCACCAGCGTCGAATGCAACGACCTTGAAGCCCTGTTCCGCCAACCGGCAGGCGAGCGTCCCGCCGCCCGCACCTGTACCGACGATCGCGAAGTCCACCTCCTCGTCGTTCGGATACTCGCGCATCGGTACCCAGCCGCCCCGTTCGAAAACATCGGGAGCGCGGCCGTTCCTGCCGCGCGGATAGTGCAGAGCTTCATCGAGCACGCTGGTTCTCCTTGCGGGCCCCGGCTTCGTCGCCGGATTTCGCTTCAACAGCCTCCCACGGGTCGCGCCGGTCGTAATACACGCGCACGTAGCCGCGTGGATTGGCGGGGCCGCCGAAACCCATTTCGCTCCACGCGTGGGGGTGCGAGTAGTAGGCGTTACAGATGTCATGCAGCAGACGTTCTGCGAAGAAAAGTTTTGCAGGCATGCCGTTCCACGCATCGCTCGACAGGTGGCCACGTTGCATCGATTCGAGTAGGGCCATCTGGCTGGACTTTTCAACGCTGCTGAACGGCAACTCGTGACGTGCGCGGCTCTCGGCATCGAGTGCGGCGAGGCCTGTGCGCCATGCCTGCTGCAGAGGCGGCAGGCGTGCGTCACGGTAACCATCGCCAGTATTATTCGTGAGCTTCGCATCAAGCAACTGGGCGAGCGGCACCACCGGAAGCGCATCCGCCTGGGGCACGATGCATTTGCACAACGCGAGTACCGCGAGCCATTCGACGGCGTTAAAGAACTGTGGCTCAGATGGCGTAGCGAGGCGTTGTGCGATCACGGTACGGGTCGCTTCGTCCCATGACGGCGTGTCGCGCTTGTCGAGTACATCGTAGCCGGGGTAGCGGGTGGCTCTCGCCTTGCGGTTCGTATCGCTCATGTTTCGCTCTCTCTCAGACGCAGCGCTGCGAGGCCGGCTAGCGCCAGCGCAGAAAAGCTCGGCGGCGCGGGTAACGGCGGACCACTGAACAGGTTCTGACTCCAGTTGCGCCAACCGCCTTGCCGACGCGCAATCCCGCGCGCGTGGAAACCGGTGCCGACGAAACCGAGCGCCGTCGTGACCCGGAGCCAGAGCCGCGTGATCCAGCGCTCGCGGGGTACCGCGAGGGCCGCCTGGGCGAGCAGGGCGGCAGCGAGCGGCGGCACGATGACGGGAGCATACATCGCGCGATGCTGGAATGCGCCGCGAAAATGCAGTAGCGCGACTTCACCGACGGTGCCGATCAATCCCGCGCTGACCAGAAGCCCAAGTGCGCGACCGGCCGGCATGCCGAGCAATTGCGGATCGTGCGCGGGCTCGTCGCGCAACTGTTCGGCGACGGCGCCCAGTGCGCCGGAGAGCAACAGTGCCATCGGCGCGCCCACGGGCGCCGCATGAAACAGGTTGTTCCAGCTCCAGCCACCCGGCCGTTTCGTCACGTTGTAGAGATGAAATCCGGTTCCCGCAATGCCCGCGATAGCCGCGCCGAGATAGATCGCGTGACGTAGTTGATGCGTCTCCTGCCGGTGATCCCGGCCGCCATGCAGGCCGGCCAGCAGCGAAAGCGTCGCAGAGACGAGCGGTGTGTACATCGCGGGGTTGTCAAACGAGCCGCGATAGTGCTCCATCGCGCTGTCGGCGAGTACAGAGAGCGCAAGCAGCGCAGAACTGTGATTGAAGCGGCGGGCTACCTCGATGTGGGTCTGTACGCCGGATGGTCGAGGCGTGCGAAATAGTGTTCGTTGCGCGGGCGGCGGGGAGTCCGGGTTGCTGATAGCGCTGTTCGACGCGGAATTCGTCTTCAAGCCGACGGATTCGCGCCTCGCCGCGCGCGTTGCGAGCGCAGCCAAGGCTGCCGCTCCAGCCGCCGCACATACCAGCCCTGAAACTCGTTGAGCACTCATGTAAGTGGTTTCCTCGTCATTTGAGCTGGTACGCAACGGCGTCGCGAAACTTGAATTCGAGGCCGCAACCCGGGCGTGTCAGATCGGGCGAGATGGCGCCGTCGACTGCCCGCGGTGCACCGTCGAACAGCATCGACTCGATCCGTACGTGGTCGTGAAACCATTCCTGATGGCGCAGGCGCGGTGCCGCGCACGCAACATGCAGGTGCAACGCGGGCGCGCAGTGAGCCGACAACGGTATGTGGAAGGCGTCGCAGAGATCGGCGGCCTGCATGAATCCGCTAATGCCACCGCAGCGTGTCACGTCGGCCTGTAACACATCGACCGATTGAGCCGCCAGTAATCGCCGGAAGTCGTCGACCGTGTAGCCGTATTCACCTGCGGCGACCTCCATGCCGGCCGGCGCATGGTCACGCACGAAGCGCAAGCCCGCAGCATCGTCCGATGAGACTGGCTCCTCGAACCATTCAACCCGCTGCTCCGCGAAGCGTTGGGCCCATTGCAGCGCCGGCTGCGGTGTGAACGCGCCGTTGGCGTCCACGAAAAGCCCCGCATCGCCAATCGCCGCGCGCGCTGCCTTCACACGCGCGGGATCTTTCTCCGGCGCGGTTCCAATCTTGATCTTGACCCAGCGGCAGCCATCACGCCCGACCCAGCCGGCTAGCTGCTCGCGCATCTGTTTGTCGCTGTAGGTGGTGAAGCCGCCGCTGCCGTAAAGCAATACCGAATCGCGCGCCGCGCCGAGCAGTTGCACGAGCGGCACGCCGAGCAGTTTCGCTTTCAGGTCCCACAGCGCGCAATCAACCGCGGAGATTGCTGTGGCCGCCAGACCCGAGCGCCCGAGATTGCGTACCTGACGCTGCATGCGTTGCCAGATTGCGCGAATGTCCCACACGTCGCTGTGCAACACCCATTCGCCGAGGGTGTCCTGAATCAGCGCGACGACGCTTTTATCACTGTATGTGTAGCCGATTCCGGTCTGTCCGGCTGCGTCCGCTTCGACGACGATCAGCGTGGTCGCCTGCCACGCGAACGTGCCGTCCGCTTCCGGCGCGTCGGTCGGAATGCGGTAGGCGCTCGCGCGTAGTTCGGTTACGGGCGCGTGCGACGCGCCGTTTGCCAGGGTTCGATCTAGCATGTCGGCACGCTTACTTGTCGTGGTGACCCGGCAATATCGCGCCCAGCACCTGTTTGGCCGTTTCGACAATCACATTGCCTTCGTTCGGATCGCCTTTCAGCAACGTCGAGGCAAATGCCTTGGCCTGGGCCAGCGTAATGTGAGGCGGCAGCGGTGCGATATTCGGATCGGCTTTGACTTCGAGCACGACCGGGCGATCCGATGCCAACGCCTCGTCCCACGCCGCGCCCATCTGTTCGTCGTTGTCGACGTAGATCCCTTTCAGACCGATCAGCTCCGCGAATTTATGATACGGGACCGACGGAATATCCTGAGAGGCCTCGAATTTCGGATCCCCTTCCATGACCCGCTGCTCCCACGTGACCTGATTCAGATCCTGGTTATTCAGCACCATGCAGATCCAGCGCGGATCGGCCCAGTCTTTCCAGTACTTCGAAACGGTGATCAGTTCGGCCATATTGCTCATCTGCATCGCACCGTCGCCGATCAATGCGATGACCGGGCGCCCGGGGAAGGCAAACTTGGCGGCGATTGCATAAGGAACCGCTGCCCCCATTGACGCGAGGCCGCCCGACAGCGAGCACATCATGCCGCGTTGCACTTTGAGGTCACGCGCATACCAGTTCGCGCAGGAACCGGAGTCGCTGGTGACGATCGAGTCCGCCGGAATCCGCTTCGACAGCTCCCACACCGTGCGCTGCGGATTGACCGCGTGCTCACCAGGTACATGCGCTCGCTCGTCGAGCGTCTTCCACCACGCTTCGGTCCAGCCTTCGATCTTCTTGCGCCAGCCGCGGTCCTGCTTCTCATTGAGCAGTGGTAGCAGGGCACGCAGGGTTTCAACACTGTCGCCCACCAGATTGACTTCCATCGGATAGCGCAGGCTGAGCATGTCGGCCTTGACGTCGATCTGTATGCCGCGCGCCGCGCCTTCCTTGGGCAGAAATTCCGAATAGGGAAAGCCCGACCCGATCATCAACAACGTGTCGCACTCCATCATCAGGTCATAACTCGGCTTGGTGCCCAGAAGTCCGATCGAACCTGTGACCCAAGGTAGATCGTCCGGTAACACGGCCTTGCCAAGGAGGGCCTTTGCGACGCCCGCGCCGAGCTTTTCGGCGACGGCAATCACTTCGTCGGTTGCGTTCAGCGCGCCCGCGCCGACCAGGATCGCGACTTTCTTGCCGGCGTTGAGGATGTCGGCGGCTTGCTGCAGATCGTCGGGATAGGGTATGAGACGCGGCGCGCGATAGCCGACGCCAGAGTGCAGTGTGCCGTGTTCGCGCGTTGGTGCTTCATAGGGCAGATCCTGCAGATCGTTGGGCAGGATGATGGCGGTAACTTTGCGTTCGGAAAGCGCGGTGCGAATAGCGCGATCGATCAGGTGACGCACCTGGGCGGGTACGGAGGCCTGCTCGACAAAGGCGCCGGCAACATCCTTGAACATCGAGACGAGATCGAGCTCCTGCTGGAAGTGGCCGCCCATTGCCGCACGGGCCTGCTGACCGGTAATCGCGAGCACGGGCATGTGGTCCATTCTGGCGTCGTACAGCCCAGTGATCAGATGTGAGGCGCCAGGGCCCGAGGTCGCGATGCAGACACCCAGTTCGCCCGTAAATTTTGCGTGGGCCGACGCCATGAAAGCCGCCATTTCCTCGTGCCTGACCTGAACGAATTCGATGGGTTGCGTTGGATGGCCGGATGTCGTTTTTCCAGCCTTGGACTGCGCGCGATTCAGCGCACCGAAAACGCCGTTGATACCGTCGCCCGGATAGCCATAGATACGATAGATTCCCCAGGCACGGAGTCGCTCGATAAGAAAGTCGCCGACAGTTTGTGACATTGAAAGCTCCTGAAAGCAAGACGCAATGAGTGCGCGCGGCGTCTGCCACAAACAGCAGGAGTTGCTTCGCACGAGAAACGCTATCTGGCTATGACGACGCAAGCCGTGTTCCGCGTTCTTGCGAACAGTAAACTTCGGATTGAGCGCAAGGACTGTCTCAAGGACTGTCTTCCAATTTTGTGCCGATTGGCTCTGTTAAAAATACGGGTTCGGTGCACGGCTAACGGGAATGGAAACTGCTGTTCTTCTCACTGTGCGGGCGACGTCTTTCAGTGGCGTTCGCGGAAATCATCAACCGGTCGACCTTCCCCACGGGCTGCCCGTTGAATCGGGGAATGTTATGGGCAAGGTTGTGGTAGTGACAGGCGCGGGTGCGGGCGTCGGGCGGGCCGCCGTGACGGAGTTTGCCCGGCACGGGTATGACGTTGCCTTGCTCTCGCGCGACCAGGTGCGGCTCGATCGCGCGGTCGCAGATCTGCAAGCCACTCACCACGTGCGCGCGTTGGGGATCCCGACGGATGTAGCGGACGCCGAGGCCGTGGAAGCAGCAGCTTTGCGTATCGAGGAGGCACTCGGACCCATCGACGTCTGGGTGAATGTCGCGATGGCTACTGTGTTCGCGCCAGTCTCGAAGCTCACGGCGCAGGAATTCGAACGCGGCACTCGTGTGACATACCTTGGACAGGTTCACGGCACCATGTCCGCGCTTTCCCGGATGCGGACACGCAACCGCGGCACAATCGTTAATGTCGGCTCCGCGCTAGGCTATCGCTCCGTGCCTCTCCAGTCGATCTATTGCGGCGCCAAATTTGCGATCCGCGGCTTCACGGATGCCTTGCGCTCCGAGATTATTCATGACCGTCTGGACGTGCATCTGACGATGGTGGATCTGCCGGCGTTGAACACGCCGCAGTTCGACTGGGCCCTGAACAAGATGGGAAAGAAGGCACAGCCGGTCGCCCCGATCTATGAACCTGAAGTGGCTGCGCGCGCCATTTTCTTCGCCGCAACTCATCGGCGACGACAGGTATGGGTCGGCTTTCCAACGGTGAAAGCGATTCTCGCGAATCGCATCGCGCCGGGTCTGATCGACAGATATCTGGCCAGGGTGGGATATGAAGGCCAACTGACCAATGAGCCGCTCGAGCCCGACGCACCGAACAATCTGTTCGAGCCGGTATCGGGAGACTACGGCGCGCATGGGCGATTCGATAATCGGTCAAAAGCGCGTAGCTGGGAAATGTTTACAGACAGGCACCGTAACGCGTTCTGGGCGCTGGTTGGCGTCGGGCTGGTTGGTGTTGGCGCGCTGATCCAGAAGAAAAGAAAGGCGTGAGCCGGGGCGACTCGTAAACCGGTGGAATGGGCTAGTCGGGAATTGCGATACCGTTTCCGGGAGAGTGTTTTTCGTAGTTGGGCAACGCGGGACAACGTGGGGCAAGGCGGATCATCGTGAGCAAGCTGATTGAAGACTATGCGCTTCTGGGTGACGGCGAGACGGCAGCACTGCTGGCGGCGGACGGTTCAATCGACTGGTTGTGCTGGCCACGTTTTGACGATGATGCCTGTTTCTCCGCCCTGCTCGGAAAGGACGAGAACGGGCATTGGTCGCTCGCGCCTGTCGGTGCCGTCACTGCTCGCAGTCGACGTTACCAGGAGGACACGCTCGTCGTGGAAACGGACTTTCAGACCGCGCACGGCGAGGTGCGGGTCATCGATTTCATGCCCGTGCGAAAGACATTTTCATCGATCGTACGCATCGTGGTCGGGTTACGTGGCGTGGTGAACATGCGCAGCACGCTGCGCCTGCGTTTCGACTACGGCGCCTTGCCGCCGTGGAGCGCAACTGATGGGGATGCCATGGTTGCAAAGGTCGGACCCAATCTGGTTATCCTGCGCGCGCCGGTCAGACTAGCTGTAAAGCCGGATTCAACAGAAGCTGACTTCGAGGTGGGCGCCGGAGACCGCGTCGCGCTGGTCATGAGCTACGGCCGTTCGAAGGATGGGCCGCCCGTGCCAGTCGACGCAGAATCGGCGCTTGTGTCTACCCAACGGTTCTGGCTCGACTGGATTGGTCGTTTCGAGAACGCCAAAACCGACTGGCCGGCTGCGGTGCGTCGCTCACTGATTACGCTGAAAGCACTGATCCATCAGGACAGCGGCGGCCTTGTCGCCGCGCCGACGACGTCGGTGCCTGAAGCGGCCGGCGGCAGCATGAACTGGGACTATCGTTACTGCTGGTTGCGTGATGCGAGCTTTACGCTCGCGGCGTTACTGAACGCCGGTTATCACGAAGAGGCTCAAGGCTGGCGCAACTGGCTGCTGCGTGCGATTGCCGGTTCACCTGAGAATTTGAGAATCATGTACCGGGTCGATGGCTCACGCCATCTGCCCGAATGGAGCGTGGATGCGCTCCCGGGTTATCGTTTTGCAAAGCCGGTCAGGGTCGGCAACGCCGCGTCCACTCAGCATCAGCTCGACGTGTACGGTGAAGTGCTGGACTGTCTGGACCTCGCTCGCCGGGGTGGGGTGCCGGCGTCCGAGCAGGAATGGGTCGTCGAGCAGCGGCTCGTCGAGCACCTCGAAGCTATCTGGCAAACCGAGGGGTCCGGGGTGTGGGAGTCCCGCGCAGAACCACGCCACTACACCTATTCAAAGGTGATGGTGTGGGTAGCATTCGACCGTTTTATCCGACGCCACGAGACGCGAAGCGAGGCCAAATGCGACACGCTCGACCGCGTTTTAGCGCTACGTCAGACCGTCCACGATCAGGTGTGCAGGGAGGGATGGAATGAGGGGCTCGGTACGTTCACCCAGTATTACGGTGGTCACGAACTCGACGCAAGCCTGCTCCTGCTTCCGCTTGTGGGTTTTCTGCCGGCTGACGATCCGCGCATGGCGGCGACCATCGCGATGATCCAGCGGGAGCTCTCGGAGGACGGGCTGATCCGGCGGACGAAGGCGCGCGCGGGTCGCCCGAGCGAGGGAGCGTTTCTCGCATGTTCATGCTGGATGGCCGACTGCCTCAATCTGCAGGGCCGCAACGAAGAAGCGCGGGCTCAACTGGAGCGCGTACTTGCTGTGAGTAACGATCTTGGACTACTGTCCGAGGAATACAACGTCGAAGGCAAACATCTCGCGGGAAATTTTCCGCAGGCACTGACCCATCTTGCCGTCATCAATACGGCGCTCAGCCTCTGTGGTCCGACGCTTAACCGGGGTGGCAGCTGACATTCGGTGCTCATTGGCCGCGAAGCGGCGCAGCTATCCGATACGCGAGCCGATGCAGCCCAAAATCAGGAGTATTTTCATGCTGGATAAAACGCCAACAGATCCTTCCGCCCCGGCGGCTCCCGACACCAGTCCTTTGCCGCACCCCGTTTCTTACCCGATGCTGGCGGGTCAGCCGGCACTCGTGACCGGCGCGAATTCCGGCATCGGCAAGGCTGTCGCTCTCGGGCTTGCCCGCGCCGGCGCGGACGTGGTCGTCAACTATGTGGTCGACCCGGAGGCAGCGGAAGACGTCGCTCATCAGATCGAAAGCCTTGGCAGGCGCGCGATCGCGATCCAGGCGGATGTCAGCGACGAAGAGCAGGTGCAGGCCATGTTCACTCACGCGATTGACCATTTCGGCACGCTTCACATCGTGGTCAGTAACGCGGGTCTGCAGCGCGACGCTCCGTTTGACAGGATGACACTGGAGCAGTGGAATACGGTGATCGGAGTGAACCTCACCGGCCAGTTCCTCTGTACGCGAGAAGCGGTAAGGGAGTTCAAGCGGCGCGGCGTCGACGACGCGGTATCGGTTGCTGCCGGAAAAATTCTCTGTATGAGCTCTGTCCACCAGGAAATCCCATGGGCGGGTCATGCCAACTACGCTGCATCGAAAGGCGGTGTCATGCTACTGATGAAAAGGCTCGCCCAGGAGGTCGCGCCTTACCGCATTCGTGTCAACAGTATTGCGCCGGGCGCGATCCGCACGCCGATCAACACTTCCGCGTGGACTACGCCTGCAGCCTATGCCGACCTGATGACGCTGGTTCCCTACAAGCGTATCGGCGAACCAGACGACGTCGCGCAGGCTGCGGTCTGGCTTGCGTCCGACGCGGCCGATTACGTCACGGGGGCAACGCTTTTTGTGGATGGTGGCATGACGCTGTACCCGGGCTTTGCGACGGGGGGCTGAGTCAGACTGATGATTTGTAGTTCTGAACGCGGATAGGCAGGAGCGTCGCCCTTGAGTGGCGAATAGTGGCGAGCTCCCTTACGCTCGCCATTACTCGCCTAGTCGACGATCCTCACCGGGATCGACTTTGCTGCGGGCACCTTGCTTTCCTTTGCGTAGTGCCATAGCGGCAGTAAAGGATTGCATTCCGGGTAGTATCCTCCTACGCACCCGGCTGGCACGTCGTAGCGCACCACTTTTAATCCGGTCACCCGACGCGTTACACCGTCGCCCGCAACAGTTTCCACGGTCACCTCCTGATCCGGTGACAGGCCGAGGCGGTCGATGTCGCGTTCGTTCATCAACAGCACCATCCGACTACCGTGGATCCCACGAAAGCGGTCGTCCAGGTTGTATATGGTCGTGTTGAACTGGCTATCGCTGCGCAAGGTGAACAGTCGCAACGTATCCGCCTGGAAAGTGGTCATATCCGGGTCTTCGGCAAGCGACGTGGGGACAAGGAATTCGGCTTTGCCGCTCGCGGTTTCCCATTTTCGCCCGGCCGCGGGTATTGGTCGATGAAATCCACCCGGCGTCCACATGCGCTCATTGAAGTCGTGAAAAATCGACGGATATGTTTCTGCAATTGCGTCCCGGACTAACGCATAGTTGTCGGCCCACGCGGTCCAGTCGACAGTAGAGTCCTGTCCCAGCGTCGCTTGGGCGATCCCTGCAACGATCGCCTGCTCGGACATCATCGTTTCGCTCGCGGGCTTTGCAACGCCGCGGGAACCATGCATGCAGCCCGTGCTGTCTTCCATTGAAACGGCCTGCGGGTGGCCAGCACGCACGTCAATCTCAATCCTGCTCAGACAGGGAAGAATATAGGAGATCGCGCCATGAATTAAATGGCTGCGATTGAGCCTGGTCGTTACGCTGACGGTCAATCTGAGGTTGCGCCAGGCGGGTTCGATCACGAAGCGGTCCGGTACAGACCGGACCAGATTTCCCCCTAGCTGGAAAACCGCGCCCACCTTACCCGCGACAATTGCTTCGCAAGCCTCCACCGTATTGAATCCCTTCTTACGTGGTGGCTCAAACCGATACTGTTCCGAAAGCTTGTCGAGAGGCGCCAGTTCAGGTTTCTCAGTGATGCCAACGGTTCTCTGGCCCTGAACATTCGAGTGGCCCCGCACCGGCGATGGGCCAGCACCGGGCTTCCCGATATTACCCCGGAGTAGCAACATGTTCATCAGCATGTGTACATTCTGGACCCCCATCCTGTGCTGGGTTAGACCCATGCCATAATTCGCGATGACCGCGTTTGCGCGACTGTACTCGATGGCGGCCTCAGTGAGCGCTTCGCGGGTAAGTGCACTCATGGTTTCTATTTCTGTCCATTCGGTGTTCCGGATGAAGGTCGCGAACTCGCCAAAGCCCAGTGTGTGCTGCTGGATAAACGCAACATCCAGCAACCGGGGTTTGCCCATGGCGGTTGCCTGGTCATCCGCCTCCAGCAAGGCCTTGCAGATGCCGGCAATCGCCGCGCTGTCACCGCCTACTTTCACCTGATGGTATTGCGTACTGATCTGCGTGGAGCCAGGAGTCAGCATCTCGACGGGGGACTGGGGATTGACGAAGCTGACAAGGCCGGGCTCGCGAAGCGGGTTAAAGGTGATGACCGGTACGCCGCGTTTGCGCGCGTCCTGCACCGGGTGGAGCATCCGGGGGCTGTTTGTACCGACGTTCTGGCCGAAAAAAAATATGAGATCGGTCTTCTCGAAGTCTTCCAGTGTGACTGTTCCCACACCGACGCCGATCGCCTGTGTTAGACCAACGCTGGTGCTCTCGTGGCACATGTTCGAGCTGTCAGGCAGATTATTCGTGCCATACATGCGCGCAAACAGCTGATACATGTACGAGGTTTCGAGCGACGCCCGTCCCGAGGTGTAGAACACCGCAGAATCCGGATCGAGGGCTTTGAGTTCGCTGCTGATTTCGTCGAACGCCTGTTGCCACGTCACTTCAACGTACTTGTCCGTCGCTGGGTCCCACCGGAGTGGAGTCGCGACTCGCCCCGCTTCCTCGAGCTCGTGATCGTGCCACTCATTGAGTTCTGTGACGGTGTGCTGGCGTAAAAAATCCGGGGCGACACGCTTCGCTGTCAGGTCCCATGCGGTCGCCTTCGCACCGCTTTCACAGAACTCGAACGTATGAGGGTCCTTGGGTTTCGCCCACGAGCAACTCACGCACATGAACCCGTCCGGTTTATTCTGATGCATGAGTACCCGACTGCCGTCGATTGCGACGTGCTCCTGAAGAAGAATGCCAGTCACTGCCTTGAGAGATCCCCACCCTCCAGAGGCATTTTTGTATGCGTCGGATTGTTTGTGCGATGTCATGAGCAGCTCCTTGAATGGTTAATCCTTTCGCAAGAGGTATGCCTCGCCAGTACCAATTTTGGGATCCGTGCCGGCGAATTCGAAACGCGGTTCCGGGTCGGCCGTCTGACTTAATGAGTCGTCGGCATCACCATGCGCAACGCCAGGCTGGCCATGATCCAGATCGTGCCGGCGACCATGATGGTCAACAGGAGCGCGGAGAACAGGATCAGTTGCAGATCCTCGCGTTTGTGGGCAAAGCTGATGTGCAGGAAGAAGCGGAAATGCACGAGGATCTGCGCCAGTGCGCAACCCCCGATCACGACCAGAAGTGTTAGCCGCGACAGGCCAGACCAGTGCAGGAGTGCAAACGGCACCACGGTCAGTAGCAGGGCAGTTCCTGCACCCCAGAGGTATGACCGGAACTCGTGATGTTCCTCGCGCATCGGATCTGCGCGGTCCACGCCCGTGGATGTGCGTTCGTTCATGTCAGTCCCGCCAGATAGACGACGGAAAAAATCGCGACCCAGACAATGTCCAGGAAATGCCAGAACAGCGCAAGTCGCATGATGCCGAGCTTCGTCCGGGTATCGAGGCCATACCGCGCGAGCTGGCCCCCCAGACAGATCAGCCAGATGCAGCCGCCGGCCACGTGCAGGCCGTGTAGCGGCACCAGGTCGAAGAAGGCGGACAGAAAGCCGCTACGGCTGGGGACGCCACCTTTGGCGAACATGGAACTGAAGTCATGCAGTTCGAAGCCCAGGAAGGCCACGCCGAGGATCAGGGTCGCAGCCAGCCATCCGACTAGCCGCGCCGTGCTGTGTTTGTATTTGAGCGCCAGCGACGCCATCCCGAAAGTAAAGCTGCTGGCCAGCAGCAGAATGGTCTCGATGAAGATGCTGCTGATATCATAAAGCTGGTGCGGCCCTGGGCCTCCAGCGGTCGCATGCACCGAGGTCACATAGGTTGCGAACACCATGCCGAACAGGATGGCGTCGCTCATGAGGAACATCCAGAAACCGAACAGCAGGCCCTCGGCGGCCTGGTCATCCTCGCCGTGCGCGGTACTCAGATTCAAGCCGGGATACCTTGCATTTTCGCGGCTCATGGCACCACCCCGTCGGCTTCGTGCCGGGCCAATCCATCGTTAGCGGGGGTCTGTTCGCCAGCACGGGATATCGCCGTGACCGCGGCAACCGCATTGATCCAGCGTTGATGGTCCCTGCGCACTTCAGCGGCGCTGATATTCCGGATGGTGTTTCGCGCGAACCCGCGCACGATCATCGTGGCCACTGCGGTCAGAGACGCTAAGATCACCATCCACCAGATATGCCACACCAGGGCAAACGCAAGAGCGAAGCCCACGGCGCCAACGACCGGACCCATCGCGCTGTTCTTCGGTACTTCAATATCCTCATAGATATCTGGGCACTGGTATGCACGCCTGGCCTCCTTGGCGGCAGTAAATACGTCCCGGGAGGCGACCTCCGGAATTCGCGCGAAGTTATATTCCGGCGGTGGCGCGGACGTCGACCATTCGAGACTCCGGCCATCCCATGGGTCGCCGGCGAACACGCGATTCGCGTCGCGCTGCCTGATCGACACCCATAGTTGCCCAACGAGCGCAGCGAGCGCCACGATGATGAGCGCCGCGCCAACGAGAGCCGTCATTTCGAGCGGCATGTATCTGGGGTCCGCATAAGCGACGGTGCGGCGCGGCATGCCCATGAGCCCCAGCGCATAGAGCGGGAAGAACGCCAGCATGAAGCCGACGATCCAGCACAGCGCCGAGACTTTGCCCCAGCGCTCGTTCAGGCGAAAGCCGAACGCCTTGGGAAACCAGAAGTGGTAGGCGGCGATCATCCCGAACAATAGGCCGGGTACGGCCACGTTATGGAAGTGCGCGACAAGAAATACACTGTTGTGAACCTGGTAGTCGATGCCCGGGTCGGCCAGCAGGATTCCGCTCATGCCGCCTATTACGAACAGCAGCATGAAGCCGATTGAATAGATCATCGGGACGGAAAAGCGTATCCGGCCGCGAAACATCGTTAGCATCCAGTCGTAGATTTTCACGCCGGTGGGAATGCCGATGAGCATCGACGCGATGCCGAACGCCGCGTTGATATTGGCGCTTTGACCCATCGTGAAAAAATGATGGACCCAGACGGTGAACGACAGGATCGCGATGGCCATGGTGGCCATCACCAGCGTGCGGTAGCCGAACAGCACCTTGCCGGAGAACGTTGAGACAACTTCCGAGTAGACGCCGAACGCCGGCAGTATCAGGATATAGACCTCCGGATGACCGAATAGCCAGAACAGGTTGGCGAAGTGCATCATGTTGCCGCCAAGCCCATTGGTAAAAAAATGAAAGCCGAGATAGCGATCCAGCGCGAGCTGCGCAGTTGCCACAGTCAGGGGCGGCATGGCGAAAATCATCAGGATGCTGGTGCATAACGCGGTCCAGGTGAACAGCGGCATGCGCATGAAAGTCATCCCCGGGGCACGCTCTTTATAGATGGTGACTGCGAAGTTGATTCCGGTGAACGTTGACCCGAGGGAGGCCAGCGAGAGCGACCAGATCCAGTAGTCCGGGCCCACGCCGGGGCTGAAGCTTGCCTCGGTATACGGGGGATAGCCGAACCATCCGCCAGTCGAGAAACTGCCAACGCAAAGCGAAATCATGACCAGCGCTGCGCCGGCTGCGGTCAGTCCGAGGCTGATCGAGTTGAGCACCGGAAAGGACACATCGCGTGCGCCAATCTGCAGCGGCATAACATAGTTGATCATGCCCGTCAGAAAGGGCATCGCCATGAAAAAGATCATGATGGTGCCGTGAGTGCTGAACAGCTGCGCGAAGTGATCCGGTGACAGAAAGCCGCCACCCAGCCCGAACGCCTGCTGGGTTCGCATCAGCAGCGCCTCGATCAAGGCACGCGCCAGCATCACGAAAGCCAGCACCACATACATGATGCCGATTTTCTTGTGGTCGGGGCTCGTCAGCCAGTTGCTCCACAGCATGCCCCACTTCCGGTAGCGGGTGAGAAGTGCAACGGTGACGATTGCACCCATCACCACCATCGAGGCTGCACCGGTCGCGATGATGCCGTTGATTACATTCGCTTCAGAAGGATCTTGCAGCATCTGCGAGAAAGGCAGTGATTCGAGGCTCAGCCGTCCTAGCGGATGCACCAGCAGGTTGGGAAGGGTCACGGTTTCGGCCTCGCAGGAATAGATGCCGTGTTTGCCGCGATGGGCGCTGCAGTGACTTCTGCGGCATGACCGCCTGCCTGCTGCTCGACCGCCGTACCATTCATGGTCGCCGTGACGACGTTCGCGAACATGTCAGGTGTCACGTGATTGAAATAGATGGCACCATCGCCGGTCTGGTTCTGACCGAGCGCAGACCTAAGTTGTGCGCGGGTCGTGCGTGTCGATATGAGCTTGAGGGTGGATGTGTCGAGCGCAATTCCCTGTGCGCGAATCTGTTTCGCCCAGTCGTTGAACGCAGCGGGTGTCATCGCCACGGCTGTGAACCGCTGCTGGTGAAAGCCGTCGCCGTTGTACATGGTGTTGTCACCCATGAAACGTCCGGGCCTGTCGGCCAGCAGATGCAACTGCGTGACCATCCCGCCCATAGCGTAAATCTGGCTGCCGAGCGCGGGAATCTGTAGCGACTGCATCACGGTAGCCGACGTCAGTTGCATCGCCACCGGCTGACCAGCGGGCAGCGGCAGCACACCGATGCTGGCGACGCCCAGGTCGGGGTAGATGAATAACCATTTCCAGTCGTAGCCGATGACCTGCACGCGCAGTACGGCTGAGTTGGAGGCGAGTGGCCTGTAAGGATCGAGCGCGTGCGTGGCACGCCATACGAGTACGCCCAGCAGTGCCACGATGACCGCAGGGCCGCTCCACGCGAGAATTTCAAGAAAGCCGGAAGCCGCCCAGCGAGGGGTGTAGCGTGAAGTCCTGGCACCGTAGCGGTAGCGCCAGGCAAACCATGGGATAAGAACAAAGATGGGCAGCGCGACAAAGATCGTAAGCAGCGCCAGCATCTCAAGAAAGTGTGTGCGCTGTATCAATGCTACCGGTCCTTGCGGATTGAGAAAACTCAAACGGGTGTCGCCCCCGGCGCAAGAACTCGACGTGAGGACTGTCGCGCAGAGAAAAAGATGGCGGATAATGACCACAAATCTCACGCGCGGTTCAGCCGCGCTGCAGAAACGAGTGTCCGTCAATGGCTCATCCGGGAGCTTCTGCGTGATTTGATGCGCGAGATCGCGAGGTAGGCTTCTGAGATTCACGATGCTGATTCCGAATGTTCCGTGGTCTGCGGCGGCAGCCGCATCGTGTCGCTTTCTATTTTGGGCCGCTCAGAACACGTTGCGGCTCCCAGCCCGCGCCAGCGTGTACGCCTGTGGCTGGCGAACCGCTGCCCACCAGATCAGCAAGGAGCGTGCCGCGTGAAGTAGAGTTTCAGGAATCATCCGGATTGCTGACAAAATGTAATTCGGCAATTGTCGGAATGTTGTTTAAGCTTGCTGCCCGAAATCTTGCCTAACCTTCGCACCGGATCTGCTTCACATCGTGTGACCGACTCGTCAGTTTTTGAAAGCTCACAATGTGACATATGAATGATCGCTCCAGCAATCTTCGGGACACGCACTCTCAACTGAAAGGCCGCAGGTACGCCAGATGCTTGCAGGACGTTACACCGGGTTGCTGCCCACTTCGGACTTTCCCACGCATACAGGCGTCTTCCGGCTCCTGACACGTAAAAAAAAGACACGATCACATCGGGCCGGTAAAGACCAGCGGAACGGCGCCGGTCGACGCCTCCGATCCGATGCGGGCGCATATGTCACCGACGGGACCATTCCTTTCCGGCGTCAAGACCCGTCCGACCGGTTTGCGACCGTCCAGCGTCGTCGCGGGCGGCGGAATCAGACTGGCACACGTGCCAGGAGGAGTAGCGATCATGTTACGTAACGTGAGTGAGCTTCACGGACTCACCGTAGAGGCCCTTGATGGGGAAATCGGTAGTGTCGACGAAGTCTATTTCGACGATGAAGCGTGGGGTGTCCGCTATCTGGTAGTGAGCACGGGCGGATGGCTATCGAAGCGAAAGGTTTTGATCTCACCGTACGCGGTAAAACGCGTCGATGAGATGGCATCCGCCATCGGCGTCACGCTGACGCGAGAGCAGGTCAGGCACAGCCCCAACATCGATACCCATCAGCCGGTGTCGCGTCGGCACGAAGCCGAGTACCTAGGTTACTACGACTATCCGCCTTATTGGGGCGCGGGAAATTTATGGGGCGTGTCGTCCTACCCGCAGGTTGGCCTTCTGCCGCCGGTCAGGATTACGCCGGAAGAACGCGAGCGGGTCGATCGCCAGACTGAAGTTCAAGCGGAGGATAGCCACCTGCGCAGCACTGACGGGGTGCACGGCTACCTCGTGGCGACGACTGACGATAGTCTGGGGCACATCAAGGACTTCATTTTCGATGATGACGGGTGGGCTCTCCGGTATCTGCTCGTCGATACCCGCAACTGGTGGCCTGGTGGGAAAAAAGTCCTGATTGCCACGCAGTGGATTGATCGCATCGACTGGCTGGGCGCGAGAGTCTGCACGGCGCTCACTTGCGACAAGGTGAAAAACAGTCCCGAATATGAAGAGGGTGTGCCTGTCACTCCCGAATACGAGGCTGCGCTACATGCTTACTACGGTGGAGACGACTACCGGCGATAACGGACGACTGACGCGCGCGTGCCGTGCTCCGCACGGAGCGTCGGGCGTTGCCAGCAGAGCCCAATCCTGCCGCCCGGGCGCTTCGGCACCAGGGATAATTTTTGTGCCTGTGTTTGCAGCCTCCTGAAGGAGCGACTCATGAATATCGAAGTGGTCTTGAATGCGGGCGCGACGATCGGCGAATCACCCACCTGGGTGTCTGTGGAGCAAGCGCTCTACTGGATCGATGTCAAAAAGCCAGCGCTCTATCGGTTCGATGCCGAAACCCGTGAGGAGCAGTCGTGGACGATGCCTGCCGATATCGGCGCCTTCGCGCTGGTTAATGAACCGGCGGGTGCCGTGGTAGCGCTTCGGCAGGGGATTTTCAGGCTCGATTTCGCTTCGGGTTTGATGGAGCAGCTCGCGCTCCCGCCGTTTGACCCGCAGAAATTCCGCTTCAATGAAGGGGCCTGCGACACTGAAGGGCGGTTCTGGGTGGGCGTCATGTTCGACCCGTTGGCGAAAAATGCTGCACCCGAAAAAGCGTCCCTGCACAGTTTCACATTAGCTGATGGGCTGCGTGTCGAACCGGACATTTCCCGGCTGCACAACGGCATGGCGTGGAGCCCTGACGGGCGACGGTTCTACCTCTCTCATAGCCTAAGTAAGGAGGTGTTCGGTTTCGCGTACGACGCCCCAACAGGTCAACTCGGCACCCGAAGCCTGTTCGTGCAGGTCGATGGAAACTGCGGAATTCCTGATGGCGCAGCCGTGGATACCGCGGGTGGATACTGGTGCGCGTTGCATGGCGCAGGACGTTTGCGACGATACACGGCTGAGGGCGCCATAGACCGCGATATTCTGCTGCCGGTAAGCCAGCCTACGATGTGTGCATTCGGAGGCGAGGCGCTCGACACCCTGTATGTGACAAGTTCGAGTGACCAACTGACGCCTGAGCAGCGGGAGCGCGAGCCGCTCGCGGGCTCTCTACTGAGCCTTCGTCCGGGTGTGACCGGTGTAGTCAGACCGTACCAGGTGCGTTGACTTGCGGCTGCTGATTGCACTTTCGCAAATGAAGGCCCTAGTTATCAAACCTCCTTTGCGAGGCAGAATTGCGGGCGGCTTATCAGGGCCGAACCGCTGATATGACCGGTGCGCCAGTTCCGTCAGGCCAGGCGTTCCGTGGCTTCAAAAATATGACCATCTGGATCCCGGAAGAGAAAGCCGCGGTCCCCAGATGCCAACCGGAAAAGATGGCACTCCATGCCAAGGTTCCTCGCGAGCAGGCTTACATCGCTACAACAGATCACGGTCCTGTCGCTGACAATGTCGGTGGCGCGGGCTCGTTCATGACAGCGGGGCGCGATGGGTTTGCGGTAGGCGAGTAGTTCGAGGTGAGGTGACAGCCCGGAGGTAGTTTGCAGGGAGACGACGTCGACTATCGGGCTGTCGAGCGCATCCAGCGATCCCTGCTCGCCTCCGGAATTGGTCTGATACGCGCTTACACCCATCCCCAGCGCGTCCCCATAAAACGCAATGCCCAATGGGGCGCTCGACACGCTGATGGCGGTATGGTCGATCCCGGGGCGCACAGTGGAGCGGATGCGTTCGTTACCGGCAGGTTGGAGCAGTTCAACCGGATGCCGGTCGGGATCGCGAAATTTGAACGCCGTAACTCCTCCACTGTTGTCGGGCAGTCGAATGGGAGCAGGCCGCAAGTCGGGACCGCGTGAAATTGCAGTCGGACACGCCGACCGGCTGTCGTCGCGGTGAAGTTGCTCGAATGCAGCGCTAATATCCGGGCAGCGGATGGCTATGTGCTGGAAATCGAGATCGGCGGAAGTATATTGCGTTGGGTACGGTCGCGCGCTCGGCCCTGTTTCAACGAGTTCGAGTTCCTGCTTGCCGAGCATCAGACGCTGAGCCCGGATAGGCCGGGCACCGAACCCACGTGCAGCGGCGAGCAAGGGCTCCATGACACGTGTGGGCCCGCTGGACCGGAAGCCGAGTCTGTCCTCGTAAAACGCGACGCTCGCATCAAGCATGGCGACGTTCCGGCAAATTCTGATAATCCGGGTGATCGGCACGGGCGTCATGGGCGTATTGCTCCACGCTGATTCGTATAAATGGCAAACAAAGAATGTGAAGCGCAGATGAACAGGCGACTTCGATTGCGTCCACCGAAGGTCAGGTTGGAGACGGTGAACGGAACGTGAATCTTTCCAAGCAGCTCACCGGTTGGCGCGATACAGTGCACGCCATCTGCCGCGCTCGACCAGAGATTGCCGTCCTCGTCGCAGCGGATACCGTCCGCGAATCCCGGCTCGATCTTGTGCAAAACATGCGGACTGGAACAGAGCGTGCCATCCGCGCTGACATCTATCGCGGCAATGTGCTGAACGGGGCACGCGTCGAATTGAAGTCCACTTTCGCAGACGTAAACGCGCTTTTCGTCCGGCGAAAAGCACAGCCCGTTCGGACCTGAAAACGCTGTGGAAATGACACGGAGTTCTCCTGTACCCGGTGTTAGCCGATAAACACACGCCGGCCGTTCCGATACCTGCTTACCGCCCTCATAGTCTGTCTGGATGCCATACGGCGGATCGGAGAACCAGATTGTGTCATCGCTTTTTACGATCACGTCGTTTGGCGAGTTCAGTCGCTTGCCTTCGAACTGATCCGCGAGTACGACGACGCGGCCGTCGAGCTCGGTTCGCGTGATGCATCGGTTTCGATGTGAACACCCTATCAGTCGTCCCTGATTGTCGCGCGCGTGTCCGTTGGCGAAGCCGGACGGCTGGCGGAACAGGTGGATGCCGCCACTCTCGGTCCATCTCATGATTCGATCGTTGGGCAGGTCGCTAAAGAGCAGGCATTCCTGATCGGCAAACCAGACTGGCCCTTCCAGCCACCGGAAGCCGTCGCCGAGCAGTTCCAGCGGCGCGTTGGGGAGGACCATCTCCCTGAAGCGGGGGTCAATGACTGCCACATCCGGCCGCGTGCTCATTCAATGTTCCCTACCGAATATGCCCGGGCCGATGCACGGGCTCGACGTGCAGCTGGACCGTCATGAGCACCGCGGGCTGATCTCCGATCGTCCCCGAGCGGTGCCCCTGACGCCCGGCGGTATCGGCTGTGCTTCCCTGGTCTTCCCCGAGCGAAAGATCGCCGGGACACATTTCAATCCGTGTGCCGTCCATTGATTCAACCCACCATCGGCCCGATAGCGGGACGATCCACTGTGGCGCCGGGTTTTCGTGCCAGTCTCCGACCCACCCGACGGGCTGGACCGTGACCACAACGGTTGCTTCGGAGGTGGCCTGGCTGTCGTTCCATTGGGGGGCGGCGCCACCCACCCCCTTCAGTTCGAACCGGTCCAGCTCGCAACGGTCCTGATGACTGACCCCTTCTGCATCCGTCCACAGATGCCAGTAAGCCACTTTCGGCGCTTCTTCCGGTTCTGGCCGCGGCTGTGCCAGTGCCGTTTCGTCTGGGGCGGACATGAACATTCTCCCGGTAAGGTGACCTTAGGTCGTTACGGTCTATACGAGGTTGCTGGCATCGCTGAGGAAGACGTAGCAGCGTACGGTGCCGACGAAAAAGGGTGCAACAGCACTGCTGAAGAGCTCAAAGGAAGCCCGCCAATGACGACAAGCAGTAGGCCGCCCACGAGCCCGAAATTCTTGAGGAAATCCCAGAAGTGGTTCCGGCCATCGCCCGCTTTGGACCAGAAGTGCGGGTATTTCCAGAACGGGTGGTAAAGGAGGGCGGTGACCGCGCAAAAGCCAGCGAGCGTGAAGGATGCGAGACGGTCATGCCAGCCCATGACGATGCAGGCAGGGGTCACCACCTCTACAACGATCGCGATCACAAGCAATACGGAACCTCCCGGCAGGAAAGATGACGTCGCCTGCTGCATGGCGGCCTTCCAGTGGACGACCTTGTCGAGAGCGCTGAATGGGAACATGACGACGAGGCACACGCGTGCGATCACCGGGATTGCGACGAGATTAATGAGTTCCATGTCGTCACCTCGTGGTGAACATCATGCGGCCACCGGCGTTATGCCCAGGCGTTCGCCAATCTTGTCCGCGACGCGCAGCGCATTTGCGATGATCGTCAGCGTTGGATTGACCGCGCCGATGGACGGAAAGAAGCTTGCGTCGGTCACATACAGATTGTCGAGCTCATGCGCCTTGCAATTGACGTCAAGGACGGACGTTGCCGGATCGGTACCGAAACGGGCCGTGCCTGCCTGATGCGCCGTGCCCCCGATCGGAACGTCCTTACCAAGATAGAGTTTGCGATCCATCATCGTCGAGTGGGCACCCGCGCCAGCGAGCAGGTCTTCAAGTTTCTTTTTCAGGCGATGATGCGCTTCCATATTGCCCTCCTGAATTTCAAGGACAATCCGTTCACCGTCGTACCGGATGCGGTTTTCAGGACGAGGGAGGTCTTCGGTTGACAGCCAGAAATCCATGGAATGTCTTGCCATGGTCTCGAAAGGCATCTCGGGTAGCCATTCGAGCCAGGCAGGCAGCGCCTCGCCCCGAATCTGGTCGGCGTGAGATGTTGCGCACATCTGGATCAGGCCGAGCGGGTAGTCCCAATCGTCTGCGCCGAAATAGAAGTCGCTGATGGCGAGGGTCTTCTGAAAGATGGTGTCGTTGGGTTCACGCATTAGCGCCATCAAAATCGACTGGTTATGGCGCATGTAGTTGCGGCCAACCTGGTCGGACCCATTGGCGAGTCCCGTGGGATGCCTGCCGTTGCCCGATCGCAGCAACAGGAGGGCCGACGAGAGTGCGCCGCACGCTACCACGACGATATCGGCTGTGAAACGCTCCAGTGCGCCGGCGCGCTCCACATGAACACCGGCGATAGTCTTGCCTGATGGGTCTGTTTCGAGTTGGGTAACGTACGCGTTAGTCATCAGCGTGAGGTTGGGGTAGGCCGCCAGTGCGGGATCGACGCACATGACCTGCGCGTCCGCTTTGCCGTTCAGCAGGCAGGGAAATCCGTCGAACGCGTCGCACCGGATACATCGGCTCGTCGGCGTCACTTTGCCATCCTTCTCATCGAGCAGGATTCCGAGCGGCAAGTGAAAGGGATGCAGTCCCGCTTTGACCAATGCGTCGTTAAGTGTTTGGATGCGCGGCTCATGAGACACCGCTGGATACGGGAAAGGGGTACTCGTGTAGGGCTCACAGGGATCCTCGCCGCGCTGACCGTGCACATGGAACAGGCGCTCGGCTTCCGCGTAGTATGGTTCGAACTCAGCGTACCTGAGCGGCCAGCCCGGCGACACGCCATCCTTGTGCTGAAGCTCGTCGAAGTCGCGCTCCCGCAACCTGAAGAGCGCTGCGCCATACACTTTGGAGTTGCCGCCTACATAGTAATGAAGGCCGGGGTGGAATTTGCTGCCATCGCCACCATACCAGGTTTCGCTGCTCTGATACTTGCCGTCGACGAACACGGCTTTGGAATCCCAATTGACCGGTTCGCGCTTCAGGTAGTCGCCCCGTTCAAGAAGCAGAATGTTTTTTCCTGTCGAGGCAAGTTTGTGTGTGAGCGAGGCTCCGCCGGGTCCGCTACCGATAACGATGACGTCGTAATGGTTCATGATTTGCCGTTCCGATCACGTGTCTTCGATCGATTGGATTTTAAGCAGGCGGACTACGCGAGAAATCGGCATCCGGTGTCTTCACGTTGCAGCAAGGGCCGCTCCTGAAAGTGGTTAGTAATCCGCAAAATGGTGTGCGAGTGGGTGCACGAAGACCGGTCGGCGATGATGTAGCGGCGTACTACGGGCGTGGGCATTGCCCGGATCGCGAGGTTTCTTCCCGCCAAGGCCCGCTGACGGGTGCCACGTTGGATCGCCGTCCGCGTGGCTTCCTTTCCAGGGCGCCAAGGCAGATTTCGCTCGACCGTTTTAAGCTTGCAAAGCTTGGGCTTCAGGGGGGCCTGAAACGCCTAAGAAGTTGTCGGAATGGACGACAGGGCGCCCGGCCAGCAAAAGCGTGCATCGTTGTATTCGTTGCGCGTGGTTGCGGCCGGTCAGAACCTCTCTCGTTGGGGGGCGCCTGGAGTGCTCGCAGTCCGCCAACATTCACCAGTGCTCAGCACGCGCTGACGGCGCGACATTTGAAATAACTACGCCAACGATGAAGGAAATCGTCATCGTCGCCGAGTCGTTGGTGGCGAATTGCCTGGGGGTCGAAATTTAGTCGTCCACGTGACGCAGGGAGTTGACCCGAGGCTCGCCTTTCGCATACGACACGCAAGGCATTCCAATCGCCTGTGAATATTCAGATGGCATATGCAATTGAGGAATGTGAACCGGAAAAAACTTTGAAACTGACCCGTTGGGCGTTATCCGCCTTCTTTAGGCTCCGGAAAACAAACGCGACCTCTAGTTCGAAATCTGCTGAAGCTTCAGCGCGACACCCCGTCTACTGTTTCCGTGTCCGCCGGAAATCCGGGCACGTCATCAAAGGAAATATGTCGTGAGGGAGGTTATGCACGACCTCGCAATGCGTGGTGGAGGATGAGGTTCCGCGGGAGCACAGGGGGCTGCCCCACACGGGCGGACGGGGCAGGTTATAGGCTTGTAAGTGGAGGCCGTTGGGACAGCCACGCGGCGTCTTCCTCACTCCTGGCGCCAGAGGGGCACTATTTCGGCCCGGAATTATCGAGCAGCGTGGACATGTCCCAGCAGGTGATGAACAGCGCCGCGATACTCGGCCCAATGATAAATCCATCCACTCCGAACACGGAAATACCTCCAAGCGTTGAAATCAGGACGATCCAGTCCGGTAACCTCGTGTCTTTTCCGACGAGGATCGGCCTTAACACGTTGTCAACCAATCCGATTACCACCAGACAGAACAGCGCGAGTGCCGCCGCTTTCCAGAACGACCCGACCAGAACAAGGATGATTGCGGCCGGCACCCATACGAGCGCCACGCCAATGGCAGGGACAAGGGAGAGGAAGGCCATCAACGTTCCCCAAAGCAGCGCGCCCTCGATTCCCAGTGCAAAAAAGACCAATCCGCCGAGCAGACCCTGTATTGCAGCCACCACAAGATTGCCCTTGACTGTCGCGCGCACTACCACCGTGAATTTCTCCAGGAGCTTGCGCTTATGTATATCGTCGAGCGGTACAGCATTGAATAGCCGCCGGGAAAGCCCAGGTCCGTCGCGAAGCAGAAAAAAGACCAGATACAGCATGATCCCAAGGCTGATTGCGAATTGCAGTGTGTTCTGCCCGATGGAGAGAGCTTGAGCAGCGACAAACTGGCTGATCCGCGAAGCGCCTTCAGTAATTCGAAGTTCTAACCCTTTCGTATCGGCGATCCCGTTCCTACCCAGCCATTCCTGCACCACAGAAGGGAGGGTTTGAACGGAGTTGTTGAAATATCGAACGAAACTCCAGTGCCCGGTGCTGGCTTGTTGGTACACGAGAGTGATCTCCTGTACAAGAGTAGTTACCACGAAACCCACGGGAACGATCACTAACATCACACATAGGGCCAGCGTTGCCAAGGCAGCCAGCGTCCGATGATTTCCGAGTAATCTCACGAACCTGCGTTGCACTGGCTGAAACAGAATTGCAAGGACTGTCCCCCACAAGAGGGCACTAAAATACGGCAGCAGAATCCAGACAAGGCCGACTGACACAGCGACGAGAAGTATATAGAAACCCGGCCGTTTTCGAGGATTTTCAGTCATGTCTGTAGATATTCATTATTAGCGTTTGAGTTTGCGATCCCTAGGCAAGTGAACAGGGAGTTTGGTAGATGGCAACGGTAAAGAAGCGCTTTGATCGGCGGGCGACGCGCTTCGCCTCGCGGGCTGCGAAGGGCCTGACGCAGGCCGAACAGACTTACACCATTGATTCCCGACTTTCACCCAAAATCGCGGCAAACCGGATTTTCGAGTCGCGCCAAGGCAGGGAGCCTCAGTTCGCACGACAGACACTTCAACTACGCTTCACCGCCTTCGTCCTCGCCTATCAGTACAGTTGTCGCCGACGCAAATCTGTAGCGAGGTACGTCGAGATTTTCCGGTGCAGGCTTGTTTTTAAAGACTCGCCCGGCAAGGTCATATGTTGATCCATGGCATGGGCAGAGGAAGCCACCCGGCCAATTGTCTGGCAGATTGGCCTGCGGACCCGGCGTGAACCTCGCCCGGGGCGTGCAACCGAGATGAGTGCAAACACCGACCACAACAAGCACGTTCTGGTGAGCGGCGCGAGAACGATATGCATTCTTGCAATAGTCGGGCAACGGCATTGAAAATGGCCTCTCCGTCAACGGATCGGCGACCATCGAATTTGCAGCGACCACTGCCCGCAGCATCGCTGGTGTGCGATTAACAAGGAAAACCGGCACGCCGCGCCATGCGACGGTAAGCATTGCGCCCGGGTCGAGCCGACTGATATCTACGGATACAGGCGCGCCGGCAGCTCTCGCTCTCGCCGAGGGCGCCAGCGAAGCTGCAAAAGGGACGAGTGTCGCGATGCCCGCAATACCGCCCGCGATTGACGTCCCGATGAGCCATTGGCGACGCCCGTCGTCCTTGTCCGTGGGCAGTACAGATTCCATCTCTTTCCCCCAGCGATTTACGGCTGATCTTTTCATTTGATTCGCTATTCTCGCTCCGGTTCATTGATCCGAACACTTTCCCCTGCCGCACATTCGTTGCCGAAATATTGCCCGGGCGTCTCCAGCCGCCTTGACACCTCGCGGTATAGCCACTGCTGTCTCGCGAATTTGTGCGAGATCCGTTTTTTAAACTGCGGGATCGAACGTGGCTATTGGGCTGCGCCACCAGGCATAGACATGGGAGAGCGTTGATGGCGGATCTACGTATACTGGAAGCGGGACAGCGTATGTCAAGGGACAGGCGACCAGGATAGCAGCGCGACGCAATCCCGTCCGCAACCGGCGGCAAGTTTCACCTTTGCGACTTTTTTTTATCGGTTCGTTTTTGCCTAGATATGACTCGATCTGAATCTTCAAACCTTAATATTATGGTTTCTGAGGCGCTACAACGACGTCCGGTTTGTGGCCCGGCAAACGCCCCGGTCTGTTACCTCGCGGTTTGCTCTGGCTGCACTCGGGGCTCGAAAACCGGCAATCAGGACGCGAGCGGGAAGGGCAGCACAAACTGGTGACGATGCGAACGGCTCGCATGGTGAGGAATGACTGCATCGATGCGAACGCATGGCGCATGACCGGACGAAGTGTACGCTGTCGTACTGCACGGCTGAACATTCCGGGATAAGGTCTGAGGTAGATTGAAGCATTAAGGATCCCACAATGCGACGGCGAACTACGCCCGTATCTGTTCTGGCGAGTGCTCTTGCGCTCCCTGGTTGCACAACCACCGGCGCATCAGACGCACGCGGCGAACAGATTGAAAAACGTCGCACCATCGACGCAGGTGTCGATACAACGTTGACCCGTCTATACACCTCCGCCAAAGGGTTGCGCGAACTTGTTGCCAAGACGCGTGGTGTACTTGTCTTTCCGTCCGTCATTAACGCCGGCCTCGGCATTGGCGGCCAGTACGGCGAAGGCGCACTACGCGTGGGCGGCAATACGGTTGGCTACTACAGTGTGGTAACTGCGTCGATCGGCTGGCAGATAGGCGCCCAATCCAGGGCGATCGGTTTACTCTTTGTGACCGAAACCGCACTCGACCGGTTCGAGCGCAGCAAAGAGTGGTCGGCGGGGGGGCGACGCGTCTGTTGCGGTTCTGAAGGTCGGCGCAGACGGTGACCTCGATACCAGCACTGCCAGCAGCCAGGTAAATGCATTTGTGTTGTCGAACGACGGACTGATGGCAGGTGTGTCGCTCGATGGCACTAAAGTCACCCGGTTGCCGTCACTGTAGCGACCGGAGAGACGAGAACAAGGTGTCCGGGCGTTGCGCGATCACGCATGAGCAAATCCTGTCCGTTTGCGAGGCGGTATCGTGAATCGTCGCGCTCTGCCCATCGTCGTGCCTATATATTGCCAGGCCGGAGCCGTTGACTCACAACAGCGCCGTGAGACGAGTCGACATCGAATTGCGCTGTGGTGCGCCGCACTGGATGGCAGCAAAGGGCTTGATGTCGATGCGGGCGAGCAAGCTTCCCATCCGCCTGGTTACCAGTTCGATGACTCGCCGCGCTAAGGCGTGGCCCACCGCATCCGCCCGGATCCAGATCGCGGCCGACGGGTCGATTGGCTAGTGTGAGCAAGGAGGATTACTGATGTCTGTCTTTACCTCTGATTTCCCCCCGGATCCTAACGTGCGTATCGAAGCGATGATGGAGGAGGGGGAGACATACGACTGGAAAGTCGTCATGCCGGACGGCGTTGTCTTGTTTGAAGGCCAGTCGCAGAAGCAGGCGATGGAGTGGCGCGGACACGTCGCGCGGCTATCACGAAAAGACGCGTTGGGGATAACGATTGAGCGGGTGAAAAGAACGCCTGAGTACGTTGGAAAGGCAGGCACGACCTGTCCGGAGTCGCGGTTTTGCCAATGGGCGCTACGTCAAGTCGGCCACGTTGCGGTGTTCGCATTCAGCGAGTGTGGCGACTCATCCTTTCTGGTAATAGCCGAGACAGGACAGCGTGCGAAAGGAGACACCCTGGCTCAGGCACTCTTCGAACTAATCAATCAGGTGGGCGTTCCTGTCGCGCCCCAATCTGATCGCGAGCAGGAGGGTTGAGCTTGGATTTGGCGTTCGCTTGCCCGGGACGGAGGGCGATATTCTAGGTCGCAACACCACCACGTAACGGGTGCGAAGCTGACAACGATCCGTAACTTTCCGGCCCTCCAGAACAAGGATTCCAGCGCATCAGGGCAGGGCTGACATCCGGACACCCGTGGCATGGTCCGTGGAGAGCGACTCCAACTGCATCGACTCACCCTGCGGCGGCTTGCCGTGGAACCGGGTTCAGTTTGGCCTGACGCAGAGTGGCGTAAGCGTCGACGTAATTCTGCGCCATCATCTTTGCGGTAAAACGTCGTTCAAACTGAGCGCGGATTTCAGTGCGCGACAGTTCCTTGAGAAGTTGCAGTGCGCAAACCGCGCCGTGTGCATCTTCGCAGATAAAGCCTGTCACCCCGTGTTCGATGACCTCAGGTACAGAGCCACGATTGAATGCAATCACGGGTGTGCCGCAGGCCAGCGCTTCGATCATCACCAGGCCGAACGGCTCCAACCAGTCGATCGGGAAAAGCAATGCTTTGGCACCCGACAGGAAAGCGGATTTCTGGGCCTCGGTGATCTCTCCGAGAAACTCGATGTTGGGCAGAGACAGGAGTGGCTCAATTGCAGTCTTAAAATAGGCTTCATCGGCCTTGTCCACCTTTGCGCCGATCTTTAATGGCAAGCCACTTTCGATCGCGATCCTGATGGCAGCTTCGATTCCCTTTTCCGGGCAGATACGGCCCAGGAAAGCAAGGTATCCCGGATCATTCACGCCGCTCGGCATCAGGAGGTTATCCGGTAATCCATGGTAAATCGTGCTGTGCCAGTTCGCATGCGGTAATGGCAATCGTTGAGAGTTGGAAATTGAAATAACCGACACCTTGGGGAACGCGTTGAAAACCGGACGTAGTTCCGGGAGGTCGAGGCGGCCATGAAGTGTCGTGACGAAAGGTATGTCAAGTTCCGAGAGCAGAGAGAATGGCAGATAGTCGAGGTGGCTGTGAAGTACATCGAACTCGTGAGCAACCTGGCGCACCCTTTCGAGTAGCACCATGTGCGGCGCGATGAGGTCCCGCAGCGAAGTGTCGAGTCGCAGGGCGTGCGGCCACACCGCTTCGAGCGTGCCCTTTGAGTGCGAATCCCCAGTGGCGAACAGCGTCACATCATGTCCCAGATCAACAAGCGCATCGGTAAGGTAGGACACCACGCGCTCGGTGCCCCCATAAAGCCGGGGGGGGACTGCCTCGTGCAACGGCGCGATCTGTGCGATTCTCATTGTCAATTCACCGGTGGAAAACCGGCTTCAGGTTGATGCGGATTGCTGGCCTGGCTTTGTCTCTTTAGGCGTGAGCCAGGGGCCTGAACTTTTCCGGCGAGAATGCACCTCCGCATGGTCACAGACGTACCCTTCGAAGGAGTCGCGAGCACCCCACCCCACGCCGCGACCGGACTGTCCCGCGCCAGGCAACGGCGAGGCAGTAAGTAACCGGCGCATTTGTGAATGTCGTCAAATGACTGATCGAGAGGTCCGAATCGCCAGATGTGCGCCGGTGCTTCCTGTGCGGTGAGTGTGGAACCGGAACTCCGGATAGGGACGCTTTACCCGGCGGACCCGCATCGGGGCACGAATTGATGGCATCAGTTCGTCAGATTGGCTTTCCAATAGCTGTCCACCTTCTGACTTTCCTGCGCGAAATCGCCGTGCACCGAGAATTGGTTTTCCTTCACTGCGGGAGCCGAGTCCATTTTCCCCTTGGTCGTGTCGAGCACCAGCAAGGTGATACCCTTCGTCGCCTTGAAATCGGTCCACGGAACGGGAACATACGTCTCGTCAATTCCAAACAACCCGCCTCGCCCGATCACCAGATAGGCGATCTTGCCTGTCTGCGGACTCAGGACAATGTCGTTGACACTGCCGAGGTCTTCGCGTTGGGGGCTCAGCACGCTGGTACCAATCAGCTGGGCAGAACGGAAGGAAGCACTATCTGCGGTGACCGGCTGGGCTGCTGCGATCTGATGGATCCGCCAGTCCGATGTGCGGCCTATTGAATCGCGGGCGTTGCGAACGTCATTGGTATAGCCATTGTAAATGGCACGGCTCGTCCCGAGTAGCGACTCACAATCCTTTTGTTGACCGCGGCGCGCGAGAATATTGGCTGAAGCCAACAGTGTCCGGATCTCGTACGTAGGTCGTACCGAGCGATAGTCGCTTTGCGCATGTACGCCGCTGGCAGCGTTAGCCATCGCCGGCGGGGACGTATCTGGCTCGCCGGAACTGTAGCCGTACATTGGCGAGCCGTCGCCATCGCCAAAGCCATAGCTGGATCCGCTTAGCCAGTATCCCTTCTTGCGCATCTGGCTGTCGAAGGATCGCAAGTCACTCAGACATTTCTGCGCGGGCTTCATCGTGGGCATTGCGCTTAAGTCACGCGACGGGTGTTGTGGTGCGCTGTTGTCGGCTGGGGATGGCGCCGCGAGTAGCGGAACGGAAAAAACCAGTGATGCACAGACGGTTATCGAAGCGACCACCGAGCGGAACGTAATTCCGAATTCTTTGTTGCGTTTCATGATGCTGTCTCCTTGCCGGCTCTGGAACTGGCATTGGTATGCCTTTACGATGATCGGTGCGATCGGCGAAAAAGCACTAGGCTGTTCGCTTTGTGCCGCGGCTATCGGCCGTCCTCGGGAGCGACGGCGATCGTCTATCAGTATGATCGGCGATGATAGGAACAGGCATTCCCGCAGAACGGTATATAACCCTCGCACATACGACGCGTTCGGTCTGTACGATAGCGGTCAGTGCTCTCCCGCTGGGCGAGGTAAAGGATCTTCCTTTCACTGATGGTGTATCGCCTGTCGCCGACGGACGCGTCCTGTTTGGGTAAAACTTCACGACAAGGTCAAGGCGCTTTCTGGCACCTGGTACGGAACCGTACTGACGTATCACTCAATCGGGACAATAATTTCCATCGTGTCCGGGCCCTTCAACTGGGAGGCGTTGCGATGACCGTAGTAGCGATCTCGAGCTGACCAAAAATCGATTGCTAGATGCGGCCAGCATGGTTAGTCGCGAAACTTTTTTTTCAAGACATCGGCCATCGTGCACAGGGTTTAGAGGACTATTGCTGAGTGTGGTCTCCCGTGCGCGTGTAACGGTGTACGCGACTACAGGATGACGGGCCGCACGCAAGGAGTTTCAGAAATGTTGAGAACCATAGAAAGTCTTTACGGACGCGCGGTCGTCGCACGTGATGGTGAGATCGGAACTATTGACGAGGCCTATTTCGATGACGAGGCGTGGGGTGTACGCTATCTGGTGGTCCGACTGGGAAGCTGGATCGATAGACGCAGGGTGCTAATTTCGCCCCATTCCATCATATCCTCGGACCCGGCTTCAGCCGAAGTTCACGTCGGGCTCACCCGAAAACAGGTCAGGGACAGCCCGGATATCGACACTGATAAGCCGGTGTCGCGCCAGCATGAAACAGAGTATCTCGGTTACTACGGCTATCCGACATACTGGGGTGGCGCATATCTGTGGGGGGCAGGCGCTTATCCGGGATACGGATCGACGGTATCGGCACCGGAAATTGCATTGGAGTCGCGCGGCCAACTTGAGCGGAAGGCAGACGATTTGTCTGTCGATGTTCATCTGCGCAGTACGAAAGCGGTAAAGCGCTATCATATCGAAACAGTCAACGGCAGCATCGGTCACGTCTCCGGCTTTATCTTCGATGACACAGCGTGGGTTATCCGGTACCTAAGCGTTGACACGCGGAACTGGTGGCCCGGTGGTAAAGAGGTCCTGCTGGCGACACAATGGATAGATGCTGTTGATTGGGTCGGATCCACGGTTTCCACCCAACTCCTGCGCGAGGCTATCAAAGATAGCCCTCCATATGACGAATCCGTCCCGCTCGATCGCAGCCAGGAAGCGACACTCCATGAACACTATGGAAAGGAATGTTATTGGTCGAAGGACGCCCTATCGACGAAATGATCTCTGTCATGCGGACCGCCATCGAGCTTCGAGACCGGCGCACGATCATCATGCTGATCATGCAGGAGAGCTCCCACGTCGGCGAGTCGTCTGATGCGTGGAGGCAGGGTCGACAACGGTCAATTGAAAGAGAGACCCGCTGACTTGTCTGCCGGTCCCACCGCTGCGACATTGCTATGGCATGAGACATTCGTTCCAATCAGGGCCGGCGCAAAGAGTCAGGCGCCAGTCTCTCCGGTTCCAACGGTTGTCGTAGGGCGGCCAGCATCTTGGAAATGTGCTCGACCAGGATAGACAGCTTCGTCTAGAAGGACTCCTTAATTCGACTGCAGATCTATTTAAAAGGTTTTCGTGGTGGCACAGATTTCGCGGATAATCCCATGACGACAGCCCTTCTTCAGAATTCGACGGCGGACGCGCTCAGTGAACTTCTGCAATATGTCGCCAGTCAGGACCGCGCGGCGCTGCGCACACTGTACGATCGGGCATCCCCGCAACTGTTCGGAATCGCCGTGCGGATACTACCGAGGCGCGAATGGGCTGAGGAAGTGTTACAAGAGGCGTTCGTCAATATCTGGCGCAATGCGCAGGACTACGACAGCACTCGTTCCACGCCGATGATATGGATGGCGGCGATCGTGCGCAACCGGGCGCTCGACTACCTGAGACAGCAGAAAGCTTACGGCGCATCCGTGGAAACACAATGGCCTGAAGGCCTCGATGATCTCTTGTCATCGCCCGACGCGGGCCCGCCAGACCGGTTACTGGCGAGTCAAGAGGCCCGGCGCCTCTCGAAGTCGATGGCACGTCTACGCGCTTGCGAGCGGCACGCGCTCGCGCTCGCATATCTGCGAGATCATAGTTGCACGGAAATTGCCAATGCCCTCAACCTGCCGGTGGGTACGGTGAAGTCACACATCCGACGCGGGCTAAATAAATTGAGAGCGGACCTTGCGCAACTGTGATTGCTCGCACCGAAGCCGTGTCGGCGTCGCTTGAAGCGAGTCACCGCGCAAAGCAGCTTCGCTGCGGAAGGGATGGCGTTTGTGGCGTTTGCGGCGTTATCGGAGTACTTCGTTGCGACCTACCGGGATGCAGACAGGCACCGCCGCATCCATGGGAGGAATCTCTATTACTATCTCATTCTCACCGTGCTTGGGACAGCCATTGCCGCGTCCGTCTTGTCCCCGCTTACTCGGCCCGATCCGTCGCGTAGCTTCGCGTTCGGTTCGGATGCCTATCTGATTGTCACGAAGGTTATCGCGATTTTCATCGAGTCCTATTTCGCCGGGCGATGCGCGCCGGTGCTGGGCTGGCTGCATGCCCTGCTCGCGGGGTCCGTGATGATTATCGCGATGGCCTGCGGCGCAACGTCGTTTGTCGACATGCCGCAAGCACCGTAGGCAGCATTGCGTCAACCGGCGCCACCGTCACAGCGGCGAGTCCATCTGCCGCGAGTGTGACGATGATGGGTTCGCTCAAGGCACCGGTTCAGGGTGCGGCCGCCTCAGCAGCATCGGAAGCATCAGGCCCACAGGCTGAGACCGACGCACGGCAGGCAGCCGACACTGTAGCCCGAGGGGTCGCGCGCGCGTCATGGTTTTCGTCCGCAGCGCGCGTGGTCGGCGCGATCATCGCCGTTGTCTCGGACAGTGGGGGTTTCCGTGATCAGCCGCTGTCGAAAAGGCAGGCGGCGCACTCGATGATCCGATGATCCCGCCGGGCGGCCTTCGAAACGCGCCGCGGCGGGCAGTCGTGCCCCGCACAGAGAACGGCCGTCATGACATGCAATTTGGGTATGATCAGGCATGGTGAGCCGGTGCCGGGTGGTGACGGCGCGGCAACGACACATCCTCGCTGAGGGACGGCCGGCAATATCGTTGCGAGAGCACAAAATTGGGCGCCGTCCGCATCCGAACTAACACACACAACGAGTCGCGCGAGACTAACATCCACCCGCGCAGCACCTCGGAAGGTCGAAACCCGTCGAAATCAACCAGTTTTATCGACGCCGAGTTCGAACGGCGTACCGCGGGCGACACACTGACTTGGCGGCAGCTGTCGACTGGCAGCGCACGAAGGAATCGGAAGGATTCCTTTTCAACACTACACCCGCTTGCGGCCGTTGACGCATGCAAGAAGAGGCCAGTGCTCCCTGCAGCGGAGTGGGAGCGTCTCGCGCCTCATCTGGTACCCGTGGATATGCCGCTTGGACAGGTTGTCTGCGAAGCGGGCGACGTCGTCAACCACGTCTTTTTTCCGTCCACAGCTGTTATCTCGCTGTTGTACGTGATGGCGGACGGCGCTTCGGCTGAAATTGCGATTGTCGGAAATGAAGGACTTATCGGTATTGCTGTCTTTCTGGGTGGCGAGCAGACTCCGAACCGTGCTGTTGTGCAAAGCGCGGGAAGGGCATACCGCCTGGGCGCGCGAGTGCTCAAGGACGAGTTTCAGGGGGGCGGTCCGTTGCTGCGGCTTTTGCTGCGCTATACCCAGGCGCTGATTGCCCAGATGGTGCAGACCGCTGCATGCAACCGCCATCATTCGACCGACCAGCAATTGTGCCGTTGCTTACTGTTGAGTCTCGACCGACTTCCGTCAGGTCAGGTTTGGATGACACAACAACTTATTGTAACTATGCTGGGCCCGAGGCGGCCCGGTGTAACGGAAGCTGCCTTGAAACCGCAGGAGGCGGGGTTGATCCACTACAGCTACGGCAACATCGAGGTACTGGATCGCGCCCGTCTCGAAAAGCGCGTTTGCGAATGCTATGGCTCGGTGAAGCGGGAGTTCGATCGCCTATTGCCTGACCTGGCGGCGACATCAAGCGCCTGATAGCCAAAATCTGAACGGGAGGGCGTGGACAGGAATAAGGAATCGGTCGTCGAGGCCGCGGGGCTCCGGAAGTAATTGAGCCCACGTTTCGTTTATTCACTTTCTCGTTGCATTGGCGCGTGACGCTGTCTCATTGTCTGCGCCAAAAAGCCGGATCAAGGCTTCATAGTCGACTGGCTTGGTCATATGATGGTCGAACCCAGCCTGAGCCGACCTGAGTCGGTCCGCCGGCAGTCCATAGCCGGTGACGGCAATCAGGATCGAGTCTGGATGCGACCCTGACTCGCGCAGCTTTTTCGCGACCTCGTAGCCGTCCATGCCCTGTAGTCCGATGTCGAGAAGGACGACGTCAGGATTGAAGGTGCCCATAGCGCTCAGTCCCGAAGGGCCATCAATACGGGTCTCGACCTGATGACCTTCGTTCCCTAGCAGCATTGCCAGTGCCTCACTCGCGTCGGCATTGTCGTCAATGATAAGGATCCGCTTTGGAAGCGTCGCAGTCGGCGCCGGCTGCCGGTTGACCTGTTCCCCGGGCGCGAGACCCGGGTCAAGCGGCAGATCGACGATGAACTCGCTGCCGGTCCTGCCATCGCTGATGGCGCGAACCGAGCCGCCGTGCAATTCGACCAGTCGTCGCACCACCGACAGGCCGACACCCAGACCGTTCTGGCGCTGACTCCCGGATGCGGGACCCTGAACGAACATGTCGAAAAGACGCCCGAGCATCGTGGACGGAATGCCCCGCCCGTTGTCCTTGACGCTCAGCGATAGCCGCTGAGCGCTTCTCGTTGCATGGAGTTTTATGGCCCCTCCGGGCGCCGTGTATTTCGCGGCATTGATCACGATGTTTTCGATGACCTGCGACAGGCGCGTCGGATCTGCATTCAGCCAGACCGGTTCATCCGGCAGGGAGACGGACAGCGTGTGACGGCGCTCATCAACGATCGGCTGGCACACTTCAACCGCACTCTGGACGATGGTCGTCAGCAGAACCGTCTGTCGATTCAACTCGATATTGCCACTCGTTATCCTCGAGATATCGAGCATGTCGTTCACGAGATGCATCATCGCGCGGCCCTGCCGCTGTATAACGCCAGCGGCCCATCCCTTCTGTCTGTCTGCGGCCGTTTCCGAAGTGAGCAAATCTCCCGCGGAGACCAGCGCCGCAAGTGGATTGCGCAACTCATGGCCGAGCATAGCCAGAAATTCGTTCTTTCGCCGGTCAGCCAGCGCCAGTTGTTCGGCGCGCTCACGAAGAAGAGTGTTGCTCGCGCTGCGGTCAACAAGATCGCGTTCAGTCGTCGCCACCGCGACAGGGTTTCCCCCGGCGTCCGACAGTACCGAGAGCGTAAGCCAGATGTTGACCACGCGTCCGTCCTTTGTTACCCGCTGTGTCTCGTAGGAATGCAGCGCCTCATTGTGCTGTGCATCGCGAACGAAATCGAGGTAATCCTGCCTCACGCCGGGTGGCACCAGGTCAGAGACGTTCATGCCCAGCGCCTCGGTCTCGCTGTAACCATACATGGTGCTCGCAGCTCTGTTCCAGGCAAGAAGGCGGCCTTTAAGATCGAATACGGTCACCGCGTCGTTCGAATCCTGAACCACTGCCGCAAGACGCCGGGCGCGTTCGTCGGACAGCTTGACATGGGTAACGTCAGCCCACGTGACCACGACGCCCGCCGGCGGCATCCCGCGTACCGCAATATACGGTGTCACACGGCGGACGTACCATTCCGCGGTTGCGGTTTCGATTTCCTTCTCGATCTGGCGCTCCACGCCCGTCAATATCCGGCCAATGTCCGTCGGCAATGCGTCACCGAGAGGGTTGACGAGGACTTCCGCGATCCTGCGTCCGATGTCAGGCGGCGCCAGCCCCAGAATCCTCGCGGCGTTGGGTGTGAACCGCTTTATCACTCCCTCCCCATCGAGAACCAGCGTCGCGATTTCTGTGCTGGCGAGCAGGTTGGTAAGATCCTCATTGAGGACCTCCATCTGATGGACCTTCTGCTCGAGCTGAGCATTCACGAGATTCAACTGCTCATTGACCGCCTGCAACTCCTCCTTTGAAGTCTCAAGCTCTTCGTTTGCGGAGCGCAACTCCTCATTCATCGAAAGGATTTCTTCATTCGACACCCGCAACTCGCCGTTGCTCTCTTCCAGTTCCTCAATTGTGTTGCCGAGCTCGACCTGCGTGGTCCGAAGCTCGCTCTCAAGGTGCCAGAGATCAGAATCAGCGCCAGAAGGTACGCTCAGCGGAGGTCGGTCGACCGTCGGCAACCTGGCGAAGATAACCAGTAACGCCTTGCCGGCGTGCGTTGTGTCGAAGGGGCGCGTCACCGTGATTTTCACCGCAGGCGCGCCGCCGTCAGCGACGACCTCACTGACCGGCGCGGCTGCGTGATCCTGGATCGCCCGACGCAATACGATCCGTAGCTTCAGGCGCAGGCCTTCGCGCGCCATGTCGAGAATATTGCCGGTCGGCTCACCTGCCGGTTGCGTCAGGTATTCATCCGTCGAGCCGCTCACATAGAGCACCTGGTGAGCAGAATTGATCAGTACCGAAGCGGCGCAGTGCTCGTCGAGCAGCGTGGCATTGACCAGTTCAGCGTAACCCTTGCTGCGCGTGCCGACACGGCTCATGGGCGGGAATTCCTCGCGACGGGTTGATCTCGCGGAAAACCGGTAGCCGGTGGGTGCCAGCGCCACGATTGGACTGCGTTCGTAAATGCGCCATGCTCTGGACACTTCCTGAAACTGGGTCGAATCAGGATCAGTGCTCTCTGATCGCCCCAGGAAGAGATAGCGCTTTGGGTTGAGTGCGAAATGAAATAGCTCAAATGCCCGCTGCTGGGCGTCCGGCTCGAGGTAGATCAGCAGGTTCCGGCAACTGATCAGATCAACGCGGGAAAACGGCGGGTCGGCAATAAGGTTCTGCGGCGTGAACAGAACTGTTTCGCGAAGTTCCTGCCGGATCTGGAATCCGTCGTTGTGAGGTTGAAAGAATCGCTCGAGCCGGGCCTCACCGACCGGTAGAGCGACGCTGGCCGAATAGACGCCTTGGCGTGCGCGTCCCAACGCTACGCGGTTCACGTCAGAGGCGAAGATCATGAACGGTCGCGTTGCCCGACGTTTCTCGATTTCCTCGCTCAATAGCATCGCCATTGAATAGGCCTCTTCGCCTGTCGCACACCCGGGCACCCAGACGCGAACGGGCTGCTCACTGTCCGGCTCATCCAGCAGGACAGCGAGAACGCGTTCGGCCAGAGCGACCCAGGCGTCGGGATCGCGAAAGAACTCCGTCACGCCGATCATCATATCCAGGCTCAGCGCCTGGGCCTCCTCCGCCGATGCTTTCAGGACATCGCAATACGCGTTCAGGCTGTCAATCCGGTTGACCGCCATGCGGCGGGCAATACGACGCTGAAGCGTCCCCCGCTTGTAGCCCCGGAAGTCCGGTCCGGCGGCCGCAAGCGCCCTGAGCACCGGTTCAAGATCGACCGGAGGCGCGGCTCCGGCGATGGCCTGCAAGGTTCCGGCTGTCGAGCGCCTGATGTACTCAAAAAGCGCGGCAGGCATGTCGTCAACCGGGAGCACATAGTCAACCAGCCCCGTTGCAACTGCATGGGCGGGCATTGCGTTGTGTTCGGCAGTGTCAGGCGCTTGCGCCATCACCATGCCGCCGGCGGCCTTGATCGCTCTCAACCCTGCTGACCCATCTGCGTTCGCGCCGGTGAGCACAATACCGATTGCCCGATCGTGCTGATCGGCGGCCAGCGACATGAAGAATGTGTCGATCGGCATGGGGATTGCTGGACGATCAACGGAGGGTTGTAATTGGAACATGCCCTGCTCAATGACGACGGAGACGGCCGGCGGGATCACGTAAACATGCCCTGCGCGCACGCTTGTGCCATCCTCGATCGCCAACACAGGCAAATGTGTGTCCCTCGCGAGCAGTTCCGTGAGATGGCTCTCGAAGTCCGGCGCCAGATGGACGACTATCACGAATGCGACGTCGTCGGGAACGGCGGGAGCCGCCCTGAAAAACACGCTCAGTGCGTGAAGGGCGCCGGCGGACGCGCCGATTGCGATTGTCCGGGGAGCGACGGTCGGATTTGGCGCTAGAGAACTTCTAAGCGACTCGTTCATGGTGTACCGCTGGAGGCTGTTGAAATCCCAGTGTAGCGCCTAATACTTCGCGACTGGTCAAGGTAGTGCCAGGCCGAGAGCGAACACAGATTCCAGGGGCCGGTCTGGTCGGGGTCATTTGTAAGGAAGCGGAAAATGTTGAAGGAAGATCATCGGAACGGTAATCACCTGCTCGCGGTGCTGGACGATGAAGAATGGGCACGCGTCGCTCCGCATATACGACCGGTGGACCTGTCATTGGGGCAGGTTATCTACGAGCCTGGGGATCGTCTCGATCACGTCTATTTCCCGGGCACGTCGATCGTGTCATTACTGTACGTACTGGAGAGTGGTGCTTCCGCCGAAATAGCCATTGTGGGTAACGAAGGGATCGTCGGCATCGCGCTGTTTATGGGGGGTGAAACGATGCCGAGCCGGGCAGTGGTGCAAAGCGCAGGACGCGCGTATAGGCTGGCGGCTACTGTCCTTAAAGAAGAATTCCATCGCGCAGGGGCGGTTCAACGCCTGTTGCTTCGCTATACCCAGGCATTGATCACGCAGATGGCGCAGACCGCCGTGTGCAACCGCCATCACTCCATTGATCAGCAACTGTGTCGATGGTTGCTGCTGAGCCTCGACCGGCTACCGTCAAATGAATTGACGATGACTCAGGAACTGATCGCCAACATGCTAGGCGTCCGGCGAGCCGGGGTCACGGAAGCAGCCGTGAAACTGCAGGAGGCCGGACTGATCCGCTACAGCCATGGTCGAATTGAGGTGCTGGACCGCTCTGGACTGGAAACACGCGCATGTGAGTGCTACCGCGTTGTCAAACGGGAGTGCGAAAGGCTGTTACCGGATCTGAGGGCGAAATGACCGGTCTGCTTCCTCTGACAGTCGGTAACGCCGTTTCTGCCCGATCGCGTTGCGCGCCGCTGGTTGGCTTCGATGAGTTAGTGCTCCGTGATCACGGCTGAGGGACAACTAGTCTGCGGCGAGCAGACGTTTCAGCTGGGTCAACACGTGATCCCAGCGGAGTCCGATTGAAGGAAATCGCATTGAGACCTGCATCATTGTGGACGGTGGACATCTTATTACCGGTTCAACAGCTGCTGGACACAGGCACCCTGGCGCTCTAACAGGGCGCTTGCCTCTCTTTTGATGGGCCCGTCGCTTTTCTTTGCGTCAAAACACACGCATTTCATTTGTTAGGCTTCTGGTCTAATTTTAGCGTATGCGCAGGATCGATCCGACATTCTCATATGTGTGCCGGACGTTCTGTAAGGTAGCGGTCAACTGCCTGCAGCAAGCGGGGTCCTGAGTTTTACTAATTACCATGATCCATCGATAAACCAAACGGATATTCACCAGCGCCACCGTGTGAACGCGTCGCCACCGTTCCGTGCGCCGAATGTCACCGTACCGACCGCTACGCCGGTTGCGCTCGGCGCATGCATGCCAGTCGGAAGACTTCCAATGCCACGCGAGGCGGCAGCGACATGCTCCAACGCTGTTTCCGCAGAATACTTTTTGTCGCGGCGATTGCTGTGGCATCGATACTTGGCCGCTTGACGCTAGCGAAGCCCGATTCGAGCGACGCCGGGGTGGTTACTCGACCACTGGGACGTCCGAGAGCGCGGCGATCTGTTCTGCTAGAACACGAAGGAAGCAGTCAACCCGATGGTCAATTCCAATTCTGTGTCGCATATAGCGAGGAGCGGCGTGCTTGACGTGACAGTTGCAGGTCACGATGTCTCTGACGAACTTAAGGATGGAAAGAAATTTCGCACGACCGCTCCCGAACGCCCTGACATAATCGCACGATGTCAGACGATTTGACATCGTTACGCGGCGCTACTCGCCATACAGCGTTACCGACGTCGTCTGCCACGAGCAAGGCCCCGTGCGCGTCCAGTGCGACGCCAACGGGCCGTCCTATGGCATGGCCGTCTGGCGTCAGAAAACCGGTGAGAAAATCTTCAGGTACGCCGGCCGGCTTTCCATCAACAAATGGCACGAACACCACCTTGTAGCCGGTGCGCGGCTTACGGTTCCACGAGCCGTGCTGTCCGACAAATGCGCCCCCGCGGTAATGAGCCGGGAACAGTGCCCGGTCGTAAAAGACCAGACCTAGCGAAGCCGTATGATTGCCAAGCGCATAGTCAGGCGCAATGGCTTTTGCAACCATATCAGGGCGTTGCGGTTTGACGCGGGTATCGATGTGCTGGCCGTAATAGCTGTAGGGAAAGCCATAGAACGCGCCATCCCTCACGGCGGTCATGTAGTCGGGGACAAGGTTGTTGCCGAGATCGTCCCGTTCATTGACTGCCGTCCACAACGCGCCGCTATCCGGTTGCGAGGACAGTCCGTTGGCATTGCGCAAACCTGTCGCATAGGGCCGCAAGCGGCCGGTGTCCACGTCGAACACAAGAATTCGTGCTCGACCTTCTTCGGCCTCGATTCCATTTTCCCCTGCGTTGCTGTTCGAGCCCACGGTGATGTACAGATGCTTGCCGGAGCGATCGGCCAAAATATTCTTGGTCCAGTGATGGTTGATCGGCCCGGCCGGCAAGTCGGTAACCTTGACGCCGGGGCTTGTAATCTGGGTGGCGCCTGTCACATAGTCAAAACGCAGAAGAGCGTCCGTATCGGCAACATAGAATTGATTGCCAATAAGCGCCATTCCGAACGGTGAGTGCAAATCGCGTAGAAACACGGTCTGCGTCCTCGCGACGCCGTTGCCGTCCGCGTCGCGTAAGAGCACGATGCGGTCTGGGCTCGGCAGCCCGGAGCCCGCGCGTTTCATTACCTGCTTTCTGACCCAACCGAATAGGCCGCTGCCTTGATCGTGTTCTTTTGGCGCGTCGCTTTCCGCCACCAGTACGTCCCCGTTGGGCAACGTGTAGAGCCAGCGCGGGTGTGCGAGGCCGCTGGCGAACTCGGTGACGGCAAAACCAGAGGGAGCGGTGGGCAGAAAGGCGGCAGGGCGCGCCTGAACGGGAGCGATGTTGACCATCGGAATCAAGGTCGATTGTGGAGCCGGTATAGCGGGCGACGCGCCGAAGCCTGTATCGCTTGAACTTGATGGTCCGATCGCGCAGGAAGCCAGCGGCAAAAGCATTGCAACAGCCAGACGATTTAGCAGGCGCATGTGGGTTCCCGGCGACAGCGTTGATGGATGATCCATGGGGGAACAGCAAAAATCCGGCCCGTGATGTTGCCAGCTAAGGCGCACTGCTCCATGATTCGAGCGGAAGACCTCGATCTGCCGGCTTCCCGGTCTTGCCGACGCTACGTAGGCGGCGATGGGGAAACAGCAACGGAGTCGGGCATCCGGATCGCCGCTGCCGAGCGTCAGGTTTCCTTAAGGTGAGGCCGCTAGCATCCATCGGATTTATGCGTTGCTTTTTTCGGGCTGTCGACCAAAGCGCAGGCTGCACGCCTCATCAATTCGTCAAGTCGTGACAACTTGAGGATCAGGAATGGCTAAGGTCTACGAAATGAGGCGGCCGGCATATGACGCAGTTGCGCGCACGCTGCACTGGCTAACCGCCCTGTTGGTCGCTATGCAGTTTGTGATTGGCTGGACGATGCCGGATGTCCACAAAGACACGCAGCCCGTTAATCTGATCGCCTGGCATCTTGGCGTGGGTGCGACGCTCGTCGCCGTGATGGCGATTCGGGTGATCTGGCGATTGACCCATTGGCCCACACCGGACGAGCTGCGGCCGCTACTTGGCATCGTCTCGCGCATAACGCATTTGCTCCTCTACGCCGCCCTGGTGCTGGTGCCGCTGCTGGGCTGGATCAACGCATCCTCACGCGGCTGGCCGGTTCGCTTGGTCGGCGTCGTGCCCTATCCGGCACTGAGCGAATCGGGCTCGGCCTTCGGACACGAGATGGGGGATGCGCACGGCATCCTCGCATGGGTGCTTTTCGCATTGATTGGTTTGCATGTCGTCGCAGCGTTGTTCCACCGCTTTTTTCTGAACGACCATGTGTTGCAGCGGATGCTGCCCCACGCAGGGCCGTCGCGTGATCAGATTCAAGACCGCTAAGGTGCGCCAATGCTCAACGCTCACAAAGAACCGCAATCCAGCGGCGCCGTTGATCATCACGGAGCCAGTGCTTCGAAAAATGGCAGCACCAATGAAGGCTCGTTTGTTCCATCTATTTGTTGATGTCCACCCAGAATTGACCCATCGACGCCGCCGTGCGCGGCGCGTCCGAGCGGCTGATTCTGATTCCGATGACGATCGTGACCGCGCTCGCACTACTGCTCGCACTGACCAGCGGTGCGGCCGGCAACGAGATCGAGGGGCCCATGGCGATCGTCATTCTCGGTGGTCTGGTCCTTTCCATGCTACTCAATCTGATTGTTCCGCCAACACTCGCGCTGCGTTACGGCCGTTTCGAGCGCCACACGTTGGCCGAGCCGGGAGAAACGATATCGAATGGATAAGCGGGGGGATCCCTATCGGGCTGCCTTCGCAGCCGCCGCGTTCAGGGCGTTCCGCGTGACTGGAACGGGAATGTAAAGCAATGCCGGAGCTACATTCTTGCGCAAGGAGATTCGCGATGTTAACCGTCAGACAATGTTTTTGTCTCCATCTCAGTGATGGTCACTACCACGGGCACTGCATTCGCCGCCCCATCGGCGAGCTACACGACCACTGTGAAGTTGCACGACGGCAAACGGGTCACCTGTGCGGTCAACAAACCGGAAGGCGTGCCACGGGTAGTACGTCGACCTCGACCAGGTGCGAGACGCACCGAAGCCCAGGTCAAGGCGACGGCAACGCTGCGCCGGCGGACAGCCGACGAAAACGCTTACTCGAGCCAGACGACGGCGCCGCATGTGCAGTGCCGGTGAGCGCGCGTAACGGGAAAGGCATCGTTCGCCGCCTTGACGGCGAACGTATGAACACCACGCGAATCGGTCGTACCGAGCCCACCCGACCTTGCGCTGTACATGCCATTTGGCACTTCGGCTTGTGAAATGGCCGGGCGGTGGCCGCCTCGCCCGAGCTTCCTGCCGGCGTTGTCCCGGTTAGCAGGTGCGTCGAACAACAGGCGGCCGCCTTTCTCGACCCGGTGCCTCACTGGGTCGTTTTTTATCCAGGACTGTCGACGCATGCATTGCTTAACGGCGTCAGCGGCCGTCCGTATCTTGTTCTTGTGCTTGTCTTCAGCGTTGCGTGCGCGGAGTCGTTTGCTGTCGTCTGGACGTTCGGCAGCGATGAGCAGTGTCGCCCACGCGCTCAGCACGCCGCCCCGATCAGCGCACCCGCGGCAAACATCACAATGTCCGCGGGGACGAATGCATTTTTTTCTCGCGGATAATCGCAACGAGGTTAAAGAACGGTTTGCCGTTGTTCCTTGATCAGCTCATCAGAACGCTGCGGATGGAGCAGACATCGGAGCCGACGGGCAGCAAAAGGATTTCAGCTCCCTCGGGCGGGGGACGTCTATATCCGAATTTGGCGAGACAGCAGCACAGCACGGACGGCCAAGCCGTCCCGAGGCTAATTTCAGCCTCCCTTCTGGCAGATAACTGACCGCGCCGAGCGCTTACGACGAGTGTTGCGTGCGGACACTAATCGCCCGGACCAATTTTTACGCCGATGTGGCGTTAAACTGGATCGAGGTTCCGGGGTTTGCGCATATCGTTGCTGTGCGATTTGTCGAAGAGCGTATCAACGACCATGCAACTAAGGTAGACAACGGTGGCGAGGATACTCACTTCGCTGGACCCCACTCAATCAGTCCGGCACGTTCCTCGACGCGTCGCGGTTTTTTGCCGACCAAGATATCCACGTTCGCGTCGGCAATTTTTTTGCCCGCGTGTTTCGCGGGAATACCGTTCGCGCTCGCCTGAATCAGCCTGGCGCCGTTGCATGGCGGAGCAGGCTGATTGTGAAGACGCAGCCGGTTCCTGGCACATCGCGCACGCCCGGAATGCCGTTGTTGGCCTCGACGCTGCGCCGGGCAATCGACAGTCCTAGCCCTAAGGCGGTTCTATCCTCGCTATTCTGGGTGAAAGGCAGGGACATCCGTTCCTCATCGTCCGGTGGAAAAGCTGGTGCTATCGGCTGCCGCGCGGCTGGACCAGTTTCTCTATGCAAGCGGCCTGGCTCCGGACGAGCGGGACACTGTGACCGCGATGACGCTTGCGAATTGGGCAACTGTGGACGGCGGCCAGCTCGCCAAGGGAAGGATCCTAGAGTTGTTGACGTCGCGATGAAGTTCAAGGCAGCCCAGAACTCGGTGTTAGGAAGCAAGACGATGGAGCCCCACGAGCGAATTGCTGTAGAGACAAAGATCGATCACACCAAGGGGCTCGTTTGGCATGGAAAGGGCCGGCGATCGGTGCCCCGCATCAAGTCTCTGGATGCAACGCTGTTGGCGCAGGATGGCTACGGGCACTCAACGTTGTACTTGAACCTCCGCCGCCGTACTTCTACATCGGGAACAATGCCGGTATGCTCGTGAACTATGGCATGCGCTATTACAAGCGACTACCGATCAGCAGCAGCGTTGCCGAGTCCGCGGTGAACCCGACAGTCAGCCGTCGCATGGCGAAGAAGCAACAAATGCGATGGACGGATAAGGAAGCGCACTGTCTGGCACAGATCAGAGTTGCTGTTCCCAGCGAAGAATTCTCAGTTAGGCAACTTGCTGTGCTGACCAAGACTTCTGCTGCTGCAAACTCGCCAAATGCGGGCCGAGCGGCGTGAATTGACCTCCAACGGTTTGATTCCATCTCGGTATCCACCCCGCTCAAGAAACAGAATGCTCTTTCCCGTCGAGGCAAATTTGTGCGTGACAGAGGGGCCGCCAGGTCCGCTGCCAAACGATGACATCGGAATGGTTCATGATTTGCCATTCCGATCACGTGCGTTCGATTGGTGGGATTGCAAACAGGCGGACTGCGCGAGAAGGGAGTGTCCAGTGTCTTGACGGTTCAAGGACTGATCCTGAAAGCATCAAGTAATCCACAGGCGGAGCGAGTGGTGAATGCGCGAAGCCGGCCGGCGCTGATATGCTCAACTGCGGCGTGCGTCGGTGTTACCTCCAAACGACACCTTATTCGCGTCAGCGCCCCTAAACTGGCATTGCCAAAGGCATCACACTTTGTGCACGTCGGTACTGACACGCATTGCGACTACAGATGCACTGTGCGAGATTAGCTTCGGGAGCCGGCTAGATGATTCTGGTCGGGAAGCTGCCACTGCGGGTCTGAGAAGATCACTCACAGTGCCGAAAGTTCGACCTGCATGCCTTTCAGGGCGAGAGGGCCTATGTCACAGCAACAGGCTGCTGAAATAGCTGCGCGACTTGACCGGCTGCCGCCGTCGCGCACCGTGTGGACCATGGTAATTCTGATCTCGCTCGGGGGCGTTTTTGAGTTTTACGATCTCTTCTTTACCGGTTATGTCGCGCCGGGTATGACCCAGTCCGGGCTATTCAAGCCTGAATCGCTAGGTTTTCTCGCGGCCCTTCAGCCTCTTGCCGTTTCCGGTTTCGGCACCTTCGTGTTCGCTACGTTCGCCGGTCTTTGGGTGGGGACTTTAGCGTTTGGCTATATTGCCGACAAATTTGGCCGGCGGCTGATCTTCACGTGGTCGCTGATCTGGTACATGGTCTGCACGATCATCATGGCTTTTCAGGCTTCTGGTTTGGGCCTCGATATCTGGCGCTTCATTGCCGGCATTGGCATCGGCGTCGAACTGGTAACGATCGACACGTACATTTCCGAACTGATTTCAAGCGATCAAAGAGGCCGTGCTTACGCCATCAATCAGTTCATCACGTTCTCCGTTGTACCAGTGGTCGCATTTCTCGCGTACGCGCTGAAAGGCACACAGCCACTTGGTCTCGATTACTGGCGAGTCGTGATACTGATTGGTTCCGTGGGGGCAATCGTCGTCTGGATTTTGCGACGTCATATTCCTGAAAGCCCGCGGTGGCTGGCCCGTCAAGGACGAATCGACGAAGCCGGCCGTGTCGTCGCAGACATAGAGCGCCGGGTGGTGGCCGAGAAGGGTGTCGCACTGCCCGCGCCGCAGACCGTCGCGCCGGAAAGTCAGCGGGCTGGCACACTTGGAGAAATATTCGCGCCGCAGTATCGGCGTCGCACGATTATTCTGTCGATCTTCAACATGGCGCAGGTGATTGGGTTTTACGGGTTCGCCGCGTGGGTCCCGACGCTCCTGATTCACCGCGGTATCCATGTCACGGCAAGCCTGGGTTACGCGTTCATCATCGCCGTTGCTAATCCTTTCGGCCCGCTGCTCGGCACACTATTCGCGGATCGTGTGGAACGCAAGGTTCAGATCATTGGTGGACTAATTACGATGGCTGTCGTGATTGCAATCTTTTCGCAAGTTTCGGAACCATGGCTGCTGATCGCGCTCGGCGTTCTGTTCACACTGTCTTCGAACGTCATGTCGTACGCCTATCATGGGTACCAGGCCGAACTTTATCCAACCCGCGTTCGCGCGCGGGCAATCGGATTCGTGTATTCGTGGAGCCGGATTTCAGCCGCTTTCGCCGGCCTTGCAATCGGGATTTTGCTGCACGGCTACGGTGTGCCGGGTGTGGCGGTATTCATCGGCATTTCAATGCTTCTCGCCATCTGCATGATCCTGCTCGGGCCGCGAACGCGAGGGCTCGCTCTGGAAGCAATCAGCCACTGATGTTCCGGGGTCTCGCCACCTGATCGACAGCGCGTCCCGAGGTCTCGGTCCCGGGGGGCTGTCCGCCCTGTGTTTGCCGTCTCGCAAGGGTTGCTTTGCACTGCAACAGGTGCACGCCCGGCTGGCGAGCTGACGTGATTCCAACGCCGCCAGCAGAGACCGCGTTGGTCTCACCTCGATCGAACCTTCAGCCCGGTTTTCGCAGGTTTTCATCAGGGCGCGTCCTTGCTCTTGCCCCGCACCAATGATTCCGGATGGCGCTCCAGATAGTCTGAGAGCGCACTGAGCGATTCAAGCGTGCGAGTCAACTCCCACAGGGCCCGATGTACATCCGACTGCAGAGGCGAGGCCGTTCGTAGCGTGGCTTCGGCCGAGCTGAAACTTCGTCTCGCGGCAACTAACGCATCGCGGGCTTGCGGTACGACGTCCGTATCGAGGCGCTGAAACGTAAGCGACTCAGCCCGGCCGTTTCCCCGTTCACGCGCGCGTGGGGCACGATGGTGATGGCGTGATGGAGTCCGTGTAGATTATGGGAGATCGTGTCCGCGATCCGCGATCGTGGACACGATC